>JBJEJE010000151.1:1676-4059 GCA_051877755.1 Lachnospiraceae bacterium
TTTCCTGACGCATGGCAGGAGGAGTACACGGTAAGGGATTTGCTTTCTGTTCCTTTTTCCCTTCTTCAGCCTGCTTTGGCATAGTACCGCCTTTGCCGGAAGGCAATGGGGTGGCACCATGAATCTGGTTACCCAAAAGTTCCTCTAACATCTGACTTGCATCCGATTCAGAATGCTGCTTCATTCTTTCTTTTGTCTCTTCGATCAGAGGCTTGATGTATTCCCATAGAATAGCCACAATGTGATTAGAAGCGTGAAAACGGTCCTTTGTTTCATCTGAATAAATGGCATCATCTACATATGGCATGCAGTCTTCCAGATAATCCAGATAAGGACCCTTATAACCAGACAGGTTATTGATGGTTCCCGCCCTGCAGTATTGAAGCAGAAGATTTGCCATGATTGCAAAATCAGAATACTTTTTTTCAATCTGACTCTGGATCGATGGCATCAGTTCACACATTCGCAGGTTATTCAATTCAATCCCCCGACGGAAAGTACCCGGATGAGAAACACACATGCGTGCTTCGATATAGATATCTTCCAGAATGTTATTGATGTGAGAGGCACAGGATGCCAGAGTCAGGCAGGTCGCTTTATCTTTGCTATCCATAGCCTCCAGTATTTCTTCACAATTTGTCTGATAGGAAAATTCCGTAAAGGAAGGATTGGATGGGTAGAAGGCACCTTTTTCTATGTTGCCAAGATATAGTCCCAAGGCTGTAAAATCTGAGAACAGCAGGTGGGCGGTCTCATGCCCATTGAATCCGACAAGGCTTTCGGAACGGAGATACCGGGAAGGAAAACTCTGGGTGATTTCATTGGCAGCATTGATATGGATTTTATAGTTATCCGTATGTGCAATGCCTGCGTCTGCCCGGGCATCCCATTCCATCAGAGCCTGAAGACCCTGACGGTAGCGGCCGGTAGCCGCTTTCGCCATAGAGGTCAGGTATTTCTGGTAAGCAGATGAGGTGAACAGTTCCTCGTCACTGATGGCAAGTTCCTGATCCCGAATCATCTGTTTTAATTTTTTCTGGTTGCTATTCAATTCTTATTCGTCCTTTCTTTTTAAAATAATTTTTTAGTCAAAAGCTCTTCCATGGTGTATCCGAAATAGACTGCCAGATGGTAGACCACAAATACGGGTGGAAAGCCTCTTCCTAATTCATACTTACGATAAGATTTTGTTGGAATATGCAGAATCCTTGCCAGGGTTTTCTGGGAAAGATTCCAGCGTGGTAGTTTCCGCAGATAATGGATATTTGCGGAGAAAATATCCAGCATATCTTCTTCTGTAATTTTTAAATTGTTATAAGGTTTTCTCTGTGTCAATGTACCAACCCTCCTATGCTGCGAGAATGGAATCCAGACAACCGGTTTCCACTTCCGAACGGCTTTCTGCGTCAGCAGATACCGAAGAAAGGATCGTGTAATGTGCAGCTTCCCGGACATCACCACAGACCATATAGGACTGCACCCAGGAAATCAGTTCACGTACACCGCAGCATCCGTCTGTGATCAGATTCTCACTGCAGTATTCGGAAACAGCCTTGACGATCTGTGCCATAGTGCGGACCATTTTCTTATCTTTGCATCCGGTGATTCCAAGAACGCGCTGTACCAGTGTTTCTTCATCCGGCTCCTCCAGATCGATCACCAGATTCATTCTGGAAATGACAGATTGGTTCATTTGTTTACAGCCTGCATAATCATTGTTGGTTGTAACAACGATGGTCGTATCCGGATGCCGCTTGATTACTTCCCCGTTTGGCAGAAATACACTGTTACATCTGTCAAGAAGGGAATTGAGTCCTACTAAAACACCGGGGTTTGCGATGACCGTCGGCTCCTGAAGTTCCACCAGATAACCGTGTCGGATTGCCTCAACAAGAGGGGTATCAACGTATTTAAACTTCTGGTGGGAAGACTGGTTCTTATAATGCTCATGCATTTCATCAATGATTGTGTCGATGAGCTGTTTGTATACCACATCCTCCGTCACTTCTTCATCATAAATACCCGTCATCTTCTGATAAGCGGTTGCAGGGTCTAGCATAATATCCTGGAAAGACGGATATTCATTCTGAAGACTGGATAATTTTCCATCCACGTCCGGAAGGATCTGACCGAGCAAATCGAAGATCTCCGTATTGGCAGAGCAGGTAATGCAACGGTAGGGCAGATGTAAGCCAGCAGCAATCGCCTTGGCACCTTCTGTTTTTCCGGTTCCTGCAGGACCCCGCAGAAGAAAATTCCGCATAGGTGAAACAGTATTCGTTGTCAATTTTGCATGTTCACAGATCCGCTTGATCTCCGGCGGTATGATATACCATGGTTCCAGCGTTGGAACAGTAAGTTCTTCCTGGGGAGTGAGTATCCG
>JBJEJE010000151.1:4159-6323 GCA_051877755.1 Lachnospiraceae bacterium
TCCGCTGTTCTTATCTTCCTTCAAAAGATATTGACCGGATGCTGTTTCGGGATCTATTGGTTTGGGATAAATACCGGCAATGAATTTTCCGTTTGTCCGATTATAGATCACTACATGCAGATCTCCGGTCTTGCTTGGATATTCTGCTATTGTATAATTATTCCCCTGGCTGCCAATTGCCCCGAGTTCTTCAGAAGCGGTTCCACCGGGTGGAGTTTCCAGTTCCATGTATGCAAGAATAGCCCGGAGCGTGGACGCATGAAGTGTCGAACGTTTCTGAGGCTGTGTGCAGTATTTGGAATAGACATCCTTCCTGATGGGATCATCCGTATAATCTTCAAAAGGTTCCGGAAGCTTTCGCTTGAAAGACCAGTTACTGATCAGGTTTCCATTTGGCATAGTATTTCTCCTCCTTTTTTACATCCAGGATAATTCCAGGGTGCCTTCGTTTTCTTTTGCATTCAGCTCATCACGGATAAAAATATCTGTGAGAGCTGCCCAGTAGTTTTGGGGCGGAAAATGCTCGAAAGTACCTTTGATTTCCTTGGAGTCTCCATTTTTGATAAATATTTCTCCATTTTCGCTGATAAATAATTTTTGATGTCCTCTTGCCTGCAGATCTCCAATCAGATTGGAGAGTAATGGCTTGCCAATCAGGGTATACCAGGACTGGGGATCCACCTGACCGATGGAATCAGTGCCTGCTAGTTCTGCCTTTGGCTTTAATGATTCTATCGTCATCATAGAAAGTACCAGTTCTCCATACCGGTCCAGCCGGACTTCAGCAAAATTATATTCTTTCGTATGGAAGGTACGAATACGCAGGGCATTTCCATTCAGAAGACTGTCTACATTTGGTTCTTTAGTAAATTCCCAAGTGGCATCCGGATAAGCGGACTTCAGTTTCCCTGTAATCTGGTAACTGATCTGTCTCCAGAGCAGAGTTTCCATATCGGTGATACCGTCTGGATTCCCAGAGGAACGTGCTGACTTTCGTTTGAGTGCCGGAGATGGGATGCGGGGAAGACGCGGGACAATCAGGAAGAGGAGACTTCCTAAAATACCTGCAAGTGCAATGCCCGCAATCACTGAGCGGTTTGTATTATCCGGTACAAACAGTAATAACAGAAACAAAACGAGAACAACAGATTTTAATATTTTTAAACTTTTACTTTTTTTCCTTCGTACTTTCATTGTATGATTCCTTTCCTGTAAACAAAAAAAGAGGAACCGCCATGCCCGATGGGTAAGCAATTCCTCAACCTGTTATTTCTTTTGAGTTATCCGTTAAACGGAAGCTGGTCAGCCATGCCTTCCGGGATTCCCTGAAAACCGTCCCCGGTAAAGCCACCTTGCTGTCCATATGCCATGTTCTGTTGTGGATAATAGCTCTGCTGGTACATGTTGTTTCCAATCGGTCCAGAAGGTGGAGCTGCATAAGAGTCGCCCTGTGTTCTGGCACTTGCGGTGTTAGGTATACCTGCATTTTGATTTCCAATACCATTCATGTAGCCGTTTCCCTGAACAGTGTGATTTTGATAACTGCCACTTCCTGGGGTAGCCGCACCTCCGTTGCTGTTATTAGGCATGCTATTGCCATTTTGATGATTTCCAGAATTTTCGTTATTCTCATTTTCCGGTTTGTTGGAAAGACAAAACTGCCAGTCCTTGACATTAATTTTGGCTCCTACTCCTGGCTGTCCTGCCTTTTGGCCCTGTTGATAGAGAAATGGATGGATTTCCAGATCTCCATAGACATAGATACAGGTTCCGGATTTTACACCGGCTTTGATCAGACGCTCTGCCAGGAACTTGTTAAAATAGCATTGATAGAACATGGACTCGTATCCATTCTGACCATTTTGTGTGTTCTGGCTCCTCTGAGAGGAAGCAAGATCCAGACTGATATACTCAGATCCGTTGTTCTTTCCTTGCTGCATGGCGGGATCCTTTGTTACCCTTCCCATAACATGAATAATTGCTGACATAAAAATTCTCCTTTCTGCCTCTTTGGGCTTTAAAATAATAAAAATGAATAAAAGAATAGGAAACCTGTGTCCCAGATTTCCCATAAATAAAAAAAGAGCCATTAAGTGACCGCATAATACGGCTATCCTAATGACTCTAATTTCCAACATAAACTTACGTGTGTTCTGGAAGAATG
>JBJEJE010000152.1:0-9428 GCA_051877755.1 Lachnospiraceae bacterium
AGAGCACACGGCTGTTAACCGTGGTGTTGTAGGTTCGAGCCCTACTCGGGGAGTTATATGGCCCCATGGTCAAGCGGTTAAGACATCGCCCTTTCACGGCGGTAACACGGGTTCGATTCCCGTTGGGGTCACTTAAGCCGATATGGCTCAATTGGCAGAGCAGCTGATTTGTAATCAGCAGGTTGAGGGTTCGAGTCCCCCTATCGGCTTGACAACATATATATGTTGTGGTATAATAATTAGCGTTGTTTGTTAGTGATGACGCAAACAGTAACTCCTAGTAAATCCACTAGGGTACAATATGGATGGATTCCCGAGTGGCCAAAGGGGACAGACTGTAAATCTGCTGCATATTGCTTCGGTGGTTCGAATCCACCTCCATCCATTTATAATTTAATATCGCGGGGTGGAGCAGTCTGGAAGCTCGCCGGGCTCATAACCCGGAGGTCATAGGTTCAAATCCTGTCCCCGCTACTCGGTACTATAATAAGTATCATGCCCAGATAGCTCAGTTGGTAGAGCAGAGGACTGAAAATCCTCGTGTCGCTGGTTCGATTCCGGCTCTGGGCATTTTTATTTGCTCATAAGAAGTAGAAAAACACAAATTTGCAATGATATTTGAAGATGATTGCAGATTTGTGTTTTTAATTTATATAAGAAGATGATGTTGATAATTCTCAAATTTATATGTATGTATTTCTGTTTTATATTGTTTCAAATGAAAAAGACTTTATATGATAATGTTTTTATGGTAGAATGCAATTAGAAGATAAAGAGGAGAAGTTTAATTAGGATCAGATACTGGATTGCGGGGTGTGAAATGAAACTGAATTTTTATTTGGAGGGTGCAGGTTTAATTATTGGTATTATTCTTTGGTGTGTCAGTAGTCGACGCTATAGTATTATTGATTTAAAGGATCAGATTTATGTCCGTATGGTTCGAGCCACAACCTTTTCCATGGGATTAAACATGATTTCGTTTGTTATTATAAGAAAGAACATTTTTAGCTTGCTAGCGTTGGCTGAAATTGGAATCTGTTTTAGCTTTCTAATGATGGTTTTGATTTGGGTATATATAAATGAATATTTAATAGAAAGTATTTACAATAAAAATAGTTTTTCGTATAAAGATTATATTATTATTGGTATGCCTTCTTTCTTGAATTTATTGAGCCTGTTGGTAAACTGGGGAACCCATTCCATTTTTGATGTCGGCAAGGTGGAAGGCAGTATACAGGTTGTATTCAATTTTGGGTATAAGATACCATATGTGCTGTCAATTGTGTCATTGATATTATATCTTATTATTTTATCAAAGGATTTTCAAAAAATAAAAGAAAAAAAGCAATTTATATTTTTTGCAATCCCATTTATCATGGTGCTTATTTATTATTTGCAGTATCGATTTAAATCTATTGCAATTTTAGGGTTTGGCTATAGTATAATATTGCTTCTTATTTACATATATAGTTATAATCGTATTGTTCGCATCGATCATCTGACTCGTTTGCCGGATGGTACTGCATTTAAGAAAATGTTGGACTATCGGATTGGAATGAACCAGAATATGACAGTTATCATGATTGCTTTAGACGATTTTAAACGGTTGAATCAAGAATATGGATATCATAATGGGGATTCATTTTTAAAGGAGATTGCATCCTATTTGGAAAAAAATGCACCGAAACATTGTCTTTCACGTTATGAAGGGGACAAATTTGCAGTTGTGTTTGATAATGCAGACATGCAGGAGACGCTGCCTTGGTGTGAAAATGTACTGGAACGGTTTGAGCATTCATGGAAAGTTAAGAATCTTAGTCATAAAATGTCAGTTTGTATTACTATGGTGGAGTATCCCCAGCAGGCAGAGACATCTTCGGAGATTTTAGAAATGCTTGAATATCTGAATACCTATGGTAAGCAATGCAGGAAAAATCAATGTATTGTATGTAACGAAGAATTTAAGGCAAAGATGACAAGGAGGATACGTATTACATCTATCTTGAATGAAGTAATCAAGGAAAAGAAGATGTATGTGGAATATCAGCCGATTTTAGAAGTGACAGAAAATGCATTCACCCGGGCAGAAGCGTTATTCCGGTTAAAGGATGAATACTTGGGGGAAATCCCTCCGGAAGAATTTTTTCCGATTGCAGAAGAAAATGGTTTTGTAATAGAGATTGGCTATATTTTAATTGATCAGGTATGTCAATATATAAAAACTTTTGTTGCTGAGGGACGGAAGGCTCCAATTATATCGGTTAATTTTTCCAGGCAACAGATTATGGCAGAAGATGTAGAACAGAGGTTGATAGAAATTTTAGATAAATATCAATTATCTACAGACGCCATTGCATTGGAATTGCCGGAAAAAGTATTTGTCATGCAGCATGAGGCAGTGAAGCAGCAGATGGTTCATTTAAGCCAGAAAGGATTTCGCTTTTATCTGGATGGTTTTGGGATTGGCTTTCTGGATCTGTCCTATTTAATGGAACTGCCTTTTGAAATTATTAAAATCAATAAGAATATGATCAAAGAAGCAGCAGATAAAGATTCTGTTTATTTGCTGGTTAGTGCTATGACAGCAGTGTTTGAGGAAAATGGAAAGCTAATCCTTGGTGATGGCATTGAGACAGAACATTTGAAGGAGATGGCAGATTTGCTGTTTATGGATTTTCTGCAGGGATATTATTTTTGCGAACCTGTATCTGAAGAAAGGGCAAAGATGGAATTCCAAAGAAAACAGATTGTAGAAAGACTGCCAGATATAGATGAAATGATTGCTTCAGCTATGGAAACAGAAGAAATACTTGCAGATTTAGAAGAATAGAGAGGCAGATATGGAATTTGAAACAGGTCAAATTATCAAATTAAAAAAACAGCATCCCTGTGGTTCAAACGCATGGGAAATTATAAGAACAGGTGCAGATTTTCGCCTTCGTTGCATCGGGTGCGGACACCAGGTTATGTTGGCAAGAAAAACTGTAGAAAAGAATTTTAGAGGTTTTATAGAAAATGTTTGACTTATGCAGAATAATTATGATATAATCAGAATCTGTGATGTATAACACAATTTTCCTTGTTCTTCCATAATAAGGGGAGAGCCAGAGACCATAAGGAGGTGCATAAGACATGAACAAGTATGAATTAGCGTTAGTTGTCAGTGCAAAAATCGAAGACGACGCTAGAGCAGAAGCTGTTGAGAAAGCAAAAGGTATTATTGCTAAGTTCGGCGGTAATGTTACTAACGTTGAGGATGCTGGTAAGAAGAGATTAGCTTACGAGATCCAGAAGATGAAAGAGGGATTTTATTACTTCATCCAATTCGATGCGGAATCTGATGTTCCAGCACAGGTAGAAGCTCAAGTTCGTATTATGGAGCCAGTCATCAGATACCTATGCGTTAGACAGGACGCGTAACGAATAGGAGGAATCCATATGAATAAAGTAATTTTAATGGGACGTTTAACAAGAGATCCTGAGATTCGTTACTCTCAGGGTGACAATGCAATGCCAATTGCAAGATATACTTTGGCTGTTGATCGTAGATTCCAGAAGAACAGTGATCAGAGTGCTGATTTTATTTCCTGTGTTGCATTTAGCCGTAGTGCTGAGTTTGCAGAGAAGTGGTTAAAGCAGGGTATGAAGATTTGTATTACTGGTAGAATTCAGACAGGCAGTTATACAAATAAGGATGGTGTCAAGGTATATACAACAGATGTGGTTGTAGAAGACCAGGAGTTCGCTGAGAGCAAGAATGCTGCTCAGGCAAATGGTGGATCTGATTTTGCAGGTAGCAGCCGGCCAACCCCTAGTGCAGCTAGTGGAGATGGATTTATGAGTATACCGGATGGCATTGAAGATGAACTCCCATTCCAGTAAAATAGGAGGAAAAGAAAATGGCATATAATAAAGCAGATAAGCCAGAGCGCGGCGATGCTCCAATGAAGAGAAGAACAATCCGTAGAAGAAAAAAAGTATGTGTTTTTTGTGCAGATGAGAACAACTTAATTGATTACAAAGATGTCAATAAGTTAAAGAGATATATCTCTGAGAGAGGTAAGATTCTTCCTAGAAGAATTACCGGTAACTGTGCTAAGCACCAGAGAGCTTTAACGGTTGCAATTAAGAGAGCACGTCATATCGCATTAATGCCTTACGTAGTAGACTAAGATATGTAAGCTTTGGATTGCCACTGTAACAATGCAGTGGCAATCTATATTTAAATTCAATATCAGAATATGCTTCCCTGGCTCAGTTGGTAGAGCAACGCATTCGTAATGCGTGGGTCGTGGGTTCGAGTCCCATGGGGAGCTTAATGGACAAGAGAGTCACTATTATTGAGGTAGTGGCTCTTTTTTCTGTATAGTTAATTCTGATGAAATTACCTATACAGTTTTGTACAGAATTCTTAGATTTGTGAAGAGGAAATTGATTGACAAAATAAAACAAGTAAGATAACATGAAAACGATACTAAATGTCATGAATATATTTACTAAGTTATTATGACGTGTAATCTAAGAACTTATCGGGTAAAGGAGAGAAAGAGCATGAGTAAATATACAAAGCAGGATGTAATGCGGCTTGTGGAAGAAGAGGATATTGAATTTATCCGGCTTCAGTTCACGGATATGTTTGGAACCCTTAAGAATGTGGCGATTACAGCAAGCCAGTTAGAGAAAGCACTGGATAATAAATGTATGTTTGATGGTTCTTCCATTGAGGGATTTGTAAGAATCGATGAATCAGATATGTATTTATATCCTGATTTAAATACATTTGAGATATTTCCATGGAGACCTCAGCATGGGAAAGTTGCAAGAATGATTTGTGATGTATATAGACCAAACGGAACTCCGTTTGAAGGAGATCCTAGATATATTTTAAAGAAAGTTTTAAAGGATGCTGCTGATATGGGATACAGTTTTGATGTGGGTCCGGAATGTGAATTCTTTTTGTTCCATACAGATGATGAGGGAAGACCAACAACTATCAGCCATGAAAAGGCAGGTTATTTTGATATTTCCCCATTGGATTTGGGAGAAAATGCAAGACGTGACATTATTTTAACTTTAGAGGATATGGGATTTGAAATTGAGGCATCCCATCATGAGGTGGCTCCTGCACAGCACGAAATAGATTTTAAGTATACCAATGCATTAAAAGCTGCAGATAATATGATGACATTTAAGCTGGTGGTGAAGACTATTGCAAAACGGCATGGTTTATTTGCAAGCTTTATGCCAAAGCCAGTGTATGGTGTATGTGGTTCAGGTCTCCATATCAACATGTCATTATCCAAGGATGGCATGAATATATTTAATGATCATTCTGCTCCGAATGGAGTGAGTAAAGAAGCACATCAGTTTATTGCCGGACTTATGAAACATATGAAAGGAATGACATTGATTGCCAACCCAATTGTCAATTCTTATAAGCGTTTGATTCCAGGTTATGAAGCTCCGGTTTACATTACATGGTCGGAAGGAAACAGAAGCCCATTGATTCGTATTCCATCGACAAGAGGTACCAATATGCGTGTGGAACTGCGCTCACCTGACCCGGCAGCCAACCCGTATTTACTTCTGGCAACCTGTCTGGCAGCAGGGTTGGATGGAATTAAAAATGAACTGGAAATTCCAGAGAGCATAGATTGTAATATTTATGAAATGTCCAAGAAGGACCTGGAAGCACGGGGGATTGAGGCAATTCCTTCTAATCTTAGCAAAGCGTGCCATTATTTTGAAGAGGATGAATTTATGAAAGAAATATTGGGAGAACATGTTCATGCAAAATACCTGGATGCAAAGCGGAAAGAGTGGAATCGTTTTAAAGAGCAGGTGACCGCCTGGGAAATTGATGAGTATTTGTATAAGATTTAAGTGAATAGAAAGACAATAACCCACTCTCATTTAAAGCAAGGAGGAAGAATGTGATTAGTGTAATCGTAGTTTTCCCAAAGCTGGAGGAGGCAAAAAGTATAAAAAATCTGCTGGTGCGGAATGGTGTCGATGTGATGGCAGCCTGTACAACCGCAGCTCAGGTAATTAACCTGGCGGATGATTTGGATTATGGAATTGTTGTCAGTGGATATAAATTTGTAGATATGATGTACAACGAACTGTTGGAATGTCTGCCGGACACGTTTAATATGCTTTTGATAGCTTCACAGCGGTATTATGCTGAATGCAGTATGAGTGATATTGTGTGTCTTTCTATGCCGATTAAGGCTGCTGATCTGGTGGAAACAGTTCATTTGATGTATGATAAATTATACTATCAGATGAAAAAAAAGAAATCCAAGCCTGCAGTCCGATCAGAAGAGGAGAAACAGGTAATCACCCATGCAAAAATGATGCTGATGAAACAAAAGGGAATGACAGAAGAAGAAGCGCATAGGTATTTACAGAAGAAAAGTATGGATAATGGTACCAATCTGGTAGAAACTGCTCATATGATATTAGATGTATTTTAAAAGATATATTAGTAAGGGGGCTTTGTATGAAGTTTACAAAAATGGAAGGTTTAGGCAATGATTATGTTTATGTCAATTGCTTTAAGGAAAAAATAGAAAATCCCAAAGATCTGGCAGTGAAAGTCAGTGACCGGCATTTCGGAATTGGATCGGATGGATTGATTTTAATTAAGCCTTCTGATGTGGCTGATTTTTGTATGGATATGTATAACGCAGATGGTTCTCAGGCTGAAATGTGTGGTAATGGCATACGATGTGTTGCAAAATATGTATATGATTATGGCTTAACGGATAAAACCAGTATTTCTATTGAAACCCTGGCTGGAATAAAGTATCTGGACTTAAAGGTAGAGAACGGAAAGGTTGCTTTGGTTACTGTGAATATGGGTTCACCAGAGTTAGTGCCATCAAGAATTCCGGTCGTATCGGATAAGGAGATTTTAGTGGATGAACCGATTATGGTAGCAGGGACAGAATATAGAATGACATGTGTTTCCATGGGAAATCCTCACTGTGTCGTGTTTGTGGAAGATACCGCCGGTTTCCCGTTAGAGGATATTGGACCAAAATTTGAGAATCATGAGTTATTTCCAAAGCGTATTAATACAGAATTTATTCAGATATTAGACCGGAAAACGGTTAATATGCGTGTATGGGAACGAGGATCAGGTGAGACACTTGCCTGTGGAACCGGAGCCTGTGCATCCGCAGTAGCATGCATTTTAAATGGCGTGACAGAGGAAGAGATTACATTGCACCTGTTAGGAGGGGACTTGCTGGTACGTTGGGACAGGGAGTCTGATTGTGTATATATGACAGGACCGGCAACTGTTGTATTTGATGGAGAATATGAATAAGAAGTACTTCTCTTAGGAGAAAAGGAGGATATTATGTTTAAAGTAAATGACAATTATTTAAAATTACCAGGAAGCTATTTATTTTCTACGATCGGAAAGAAAGTAAACGCATACAAGGAGGCAAATCCGGACAAAGAAATTATTTCTCTGGGAATTGGAGATGTGACACAGCCACTTGCACCGGCTATTATTGACAGTCTGCACAAGGCAGTGGATGAGATGGCTGTGAAAGAGACTTTTCATGGTTATGCACCGGATTTAGGCTATGAATTTTTAAGAAGTGCTATTGTAAAAAATGATTATGCAGCAAGAGGTGCAGATATCGCCATTGATGAAATATTTGTCAGCGATGGTGCAAAGTGTGATTCCGGTAATATTCAGGAAATCTTTGCTGTGGATAACAAGATTGCTGTATGCGACCCTGTTTACCCGGTATATGTGGATACCAATGCCATGGCTGGAAGAACCGGTACATACAATAAGGAAACAGAGCTTTGGAGCGATGTGATTTATATGCCTTGTAAGGCAGAAAATGGATTTGCACCGGAGCTGCCGGAGGAGACACCGGATATTATTTATCTTTGTTTTCCAAATAATCCTACCGGAGCGACCATCAAGAAAGCACAGCTTCAGGAATGGGTTGACTATGCTAACAAAGTAGGAGCCGTCATTATCTATGATGCAGCTTATGAAGCATATATCAGTGAAGAGGATGTGCCACACAGCATTTATGAGTGTGAGGGTGCGAAAACCTGTGCCATTGAGCTTAAGAGCTTTTCAAAGAATGCAGGCTTTACTGGAACACGTCTTGGATATACCGTTGTGCCAAAGGATTTGAAGGCAAGTGACGGTACTTCATTAAATGCACTGTGGGCAAGACGTCATGGTACCAAGTTTAATGGTGCACCATATATTATCCAGCGTGCAGGAGAGGCTGTTTATAGCGAAGAGGGAAAGAAACAGACTGCAGAGCAGATTGCTTACTATATGAATAATGCAAAGATTATAAAAGAAGGTCTTGCTGAGGCAGGATTTACGGTATCTGGTGGTGTCAATGCACCATATATCTGGCTGGCAACTCCGGATGGTATGACTTCGTGGGAATTCTTTGATTATCTGCTAAATAATGCAAATGTGGTTGGTACTCCTGGTTCCGGATTTGGACCGAGCGGCGAAGGTTATTTCCGGTTGACGGCATTTGGAACCTATGAGAATACTTTGGAAGCATTAAGAAGAATTAAGCAGTTGTAATTTTAATATTGCAACCAGCAAGATTTATACTTGCACAAATAATGTGTGAGTGGTACACTAAATTCATGTGATACATGAAAATTATGCAATTAGATTTCAGATTTAATTTGTATAATATGAAAATGTAAGTTAAGGCGATACAACAAATGAGGGAAAGACAGATGTTGCAAAACAGCCAAGGAAAGGAAGTTTTTTAGATGAGCAAGAACATCGATTGGTCAAACTTAGGATTTGGCTATATGGAGACGGACAAAAGATTTGTATCAAATTATAAGGATGGCAAGTGGGATGACGGTGTCTTAACAGAAGATGCAACCGTAACAATCAGCGAGTGTGCAGGTGTTTTACAATATGCACAGACCTGTTTCGAAGGACTTAAGGCGTATACCACAGAGGACGGTCATGTTGTATGTTTCCGTCCGGATTTGAATGCATCCAGAATGGCAGATTCCTGTAAGAGATTGGAAATGCCGGTATTTCCAGAGGATAAATTTGTAGAGGCAGTTGTCAAGACCGTTGAGGCAAATATAGATTATGTGCCACCATATGGATCCGGAGCTACATTATATATCCGTCCATATATGTTTGGAAGCAATCCTGTTATTGGTGTAAAGCCAGCAGATGAGTATCAGTTCCGTATTTTTGTAACTCCTGTTGGACCATATTTCAAGGGTGGTGCTAAGCCAATTACCATTCGTGTATCGGATTTTGACCGTGCAGCACCACATGGTACCGGTCACATCAAGGCTGGTCTTAACTATGCAATGAGTCTGCATGCAATTGTGGACGCACATGAGCAGGGATATTCTGAGAATATGTATTTAGATCCTGCTACCCGTACAAA
>JBJEJE010000152.1:9528-21745 GCA_051877755.1 Lachnospiraceae bacterium
GATCATGGTAAAGAAATCTGTTTCCCAAGTGGAATGGATGAAATGGGTCCTGTTACCAAGAAGCTTTATGATACCTTAACCGGTATTCAGATGGGCCGTATTGAAGCTCCGGAAGGCTGGATTAAAACCATTAAATAAAACTGTTTTATAATGCATAAAGGAATACTGTTAACAAGCAATAAAACTGCCGTACAAATTAGTGTACGGTAGTTTTTGTTTTTCATAATAATTCTAGTGTATTTTTTCCTGTAATATGATATGATACCTAAGGATTATAGGGCATATGTTTTATGAAAGAGGGAACATTTGCCATTATTGGAGGAAGTATGAAAGAGAGAGAAAATTTTGGTTCAAGATTGGGCTTTATTTTAGTATCGGCAGGGTGTGCTGTCGGGCTTGGAAATGTTTGGAAGTTTCCATATATTTGTGGAGAAAATGGAGGGGCGGCATTTATTCTGATTTATCTGGCATTTTTGATATTGCTTGGACTGCCGGTATTAATCTGTGAGTTTGCGGTGGGGCGTGCCAGCAGGAAAAGTATTTCTATGGCATATGATGAATTGGAACCGGAGAATACAAAGTGGCATCATTTTAAATGGAGTAATATGCTGGGAAATTATCTGTTAATGATGTTCTATACCATGGTGGGGGGATGGATGCTTAACTATGCGTATCAGTCGGCAACAGGAAAACTACAGGGTTTGGAACGGGAGGCCATAGCCGGACGATTTGATAAGATGCTTGCTTCTTCATCGGAAATGACTTTTTGGATGATTCTTGCAGTATTAATATCATTAGGTGTGTGTGCACTGGGCCTGCAAAATGGTGTAGAGAAGATTACAAAGGTAATGATGAGTATTCTGATTGTTTTGATGATTCTTTTGGCAGTGCATTCCCTTGTGTTGGATGGTGCAATGGAGGGGGTTCGGTTTTATCTGATTCCGGATTTTGGAGCCATGAAGAAGATTGGAATTGGTTCCGTTGTATTTGCGGCACTTACGCATGCTTTTTTTACACTAAGTATCGGTATGGGTTCCATGGAGATTTTCGGAAGCTATCTGAAAAAGGAACGAACACTGATTGGAGAAGCGGGAAGTATTGTGGCAGTGGATACCTTTGTGGCATTGACCGCAGGATTTATCATTATTCCTGCCTGCTTTGCCTATGGAGTGGAACCGGATGCAGGCCCCTCTCTGTTGTTTATTACATTGCCAAATGTGTTTAATCACATGCATGGAGGAAGAATCTGGGGAACAGCATTTTTTATTTTTATGGCATTTGCAGCACTTTCTACTATTATTGCTGTATGTGAAAATATTATTGCCTTTTATATGGATATGATGGGCTGGACCAGAAAGAAAGCTGTAATTCTAAATGTTATTTTGATTATTGTATTGTCGATGCCGGCTGTACTTGGATATAATGTTCTGTCTGCAATGCAGCCGTTAGGTGCAGGAACGACTATTATGGATCTGGAGGATTTTCTGGTTTCTTATAATATTCTTCCCCTCGGAGGATTGATTTTTGTATTGTTCTGTGTGAGAAAGAATGGATGGGGATTTACTAATTTCAAGGCAGAAGTAGATATTGGAAAGGGTGTGAAGCTTCCTGGCTGGCTTCGCTATTACATGACATATGTATTGCCACTTATAATTGTTGTGGTGTATCTAAAAGGTTATTATGACTTTTTTGCTCCTAAGGGAACCAATGTGTTGATTGGTTGGATGGCATTTGCAGTTCTTCTGCTGGGCTTTATTTTTAGAATCGCTTTTTATAAAGGAGGGCGTTCATGAAAATTATTGATATGCACTGTGACACCATATATGAAATCTGTGAACGGCAAAAGAGGGGAGAAGATATCTGCCTTAGAAGAAATTCGTTGATGGTAGATTTGGAGAAATTAAGACAGGGTGGATATTCGGTACAGAATTTTGCTCTGTTTGTGGAACAGGAAAAGGGAGTAAGCAGCTTTGATAAAGTAAAGGAACTGCTTACGGTATTCCAGAGGGAAATGATGGCAAATGAAGACTGGATTTCCATGGTAACCACAACAAAAGATATTGTAAAAAATGAGCGGGCGGGAAAACTGTCCGCTTTACTCACCGTGGAAGGTGGGGAGGCTTGTGAAGGGAACATGGAAAATCTGCATTTTCTTTATGAACAAGGTGTCCGCATGATGACTCTTACCTGGAATTATCCAAATGAAATCGGATATCCCAATTTTAAGGAGGGAGTGGATTTCTTTACAGCTAATGTGAAGGATGGTCTGACGGAAACAGGAATCTGTTTTGTGGAAGAAATGGAGCGGTTGGGAATGATCATAGATGTATCCCATTTATCGGATGCTGGATTTTACGATGTGTTAAATTATACAAAAAAGCCCTTTGTGGCGAGTCATTCCAATGCAAGAACAGTCTGTTCATGTGTGCGGAATCTGACAGATGATATGATACGGAAACTGGCAGAAAGAGGCGGTGTTATTGGGCTGAATTTCTGTGGGGATTTTCTTAAGTATCCGGTTGAAGAAGATACAGATACTCAGGATGAAATTGTGGCAATGGAGAAAAATGAGCAAAAAGGATATCATACAATGCCTGGTAGTAAAGCAACATATTCAGATATAATCAGGCATGCTCGTCATATAATTCAGATTGGAGGGATGGAATGTATTGGTCTAGGAAGCGATTTTGATGGTATTCCGGGGTATCCCGGATGCCCGAAGGTGGAAAGTATGGATGAACTTGCGGAAACATTTATCCATGCTGGTTTTACGTCAAATGAAGTTGACCATATATTCTATCTTAATACATTGCGGCTTTATCAGGATGCACTTAGAGAGACTAACATAAAATGATGGAAGGATATTAAGGAATTATAGGTAAAAGGCTTGTGTATCAGATAAAGTTCTAAAGATATTCTGCCGAGAAATGCCATTACTTGATTTCCAATTTGGATTTTCATTCCGATGATAAGGATAAGCAGTATAAATAGAATTACCATAGGGAGCTGTACACTCAGGCAACGAAGCTTATCCAGATAGGCAGGATTTGTGTCAGTTTCACTCCAATAGCTGTAAACTGATAACATATACTTGGTTGCTTTGTATAAAGCGAGGAAGGCAATAACGGTTCCGATTAACCATAGATGATAATATTTATGGATATGGGTTATAATGCATTCCTTGTACTTGGCAAATACTATTCCAATCCAGAAAACAAAACTGGTATTATACCACCCTACACCAAAGTCTTCCAAAATCATGAATATGCCGGAGGCTTCGCCTAATGATTGTGCTAAATGATGTATAACAATAAGGAGAGAAAAAAATCCCAAAAGTGTTTTGGAGTGTTCTAATATCGATTATTACTATAATGCAAAAAAAGGGCCATTGCATTATAATTATACAATCATTAATCCAATAGCCCTTCTAACTCTGATTCTATTTCACACCATTAATCAGTTCATCTAACATCTTAGGCAGTTCGGTATCCATGTTCTCATCGGTAAACTGGCAGGTGCCCACTGCCTTGTGACCGCCACCGCCATATTTAAGCATTAAGCTTCCGACATCTACATTGGATGTGCGGTTTAAGATACTGTAGCCAACAGCTGCGGAACAGCCTTTTCCTCCTTTGCCGTTAACAATCCAGGCAGAAATGTTCTGTTCCGGATACATACTGTAAATCATGAAGCGGTTTCCGGAGTAGATTGGTTCTACACCACGTAAATCGGAAATGATAACATCCTTTTCCACGCGGGTATGTGCTTTTACCATCTCTTTGAATTTCTCAGTCTGTTCAAAGTACACATCAATACGCTCTTTTACATCCGGAAGATTCAGAATCTCTTCTGTATCCATGGTGCGGCATGCCTGCATCAGTTCTTCCATCAGCTTGTAGTTCGGAATGGTGAAATTACGCCATCTGCCAAGACCGGTTCTTGGATCCATTAAGAAGCCCACCAGTATCCATCCGGTAGGGTTCTGTACTTCGTCAATGGTAAGATTACCGGAATCTACTTTGTCAACAGCTTCCATCATTTCATCAAAGTGTCCAAAACGTTCTTTGCCACCGTAATAGTCATAAATGATTCTGGCACAAGATGGAGTGATACGGCTTTCTCCCTTGTATTTGCCTTCTAACTGCTGGCGCTTATGCTCGCTGGAATGATGATCAAACCAAAGACCACAGCCTTCTACAAATGGAACATTGGCAAGACAGTCGTTTTCATTGACAGGAACCAATCCGTCCTGCAAATCCTTCGGATGAGCAAATGTCCAGGAATCAATAATACCAGCTTCCAACAGTAATGCACCGCAAGCCAGTCCGTCAAAATCAGAACGTGTTACTAATCTCATTAAAATAATACCTCCCCATAATGGAATATGATATTGCCGTTATTATCGTATCAGCATAACTATGTTTATTTTATATTATTCTGTCTGTTATTTCAAGCAAAATCCGAAATTACAGTAGAATAGTGTTTCTCATTTTGGACAAAATGTGTTAGAATAGCATTTACGCATGAAAGGAAATGAGAAAATGGATTTAGGAAAAGATAAAGAAACAACACTATATCGGAAATATTTGCTGCCTACCCTGTGTGCTATGGTTTTTAATGCAGTTTACATTCTTACGGATACTTTGATGATTGGAAGAGGAATCGGTGAGGAAGCATTGGTTGCCCTGAATCTGCTGTTACCGGTATTTTCCCTTTATTTTGGAGCTGGCTATCTGTTTGGCGTGGGCGGATCAGTCTTGTTGTCTGTTGCAAAGGGCAACCAGGATGAAGAGGAGCAGAAACGGATTTTTACAACCACTGTGTTTGTGGCAGTGATTGTTGGTATCATAGCAAGTGTCATTCCGTATCTGGCACAGGAGTCCATTTACAGTATGTTAGGGGTAAGTGAGAGTAATGTCACATATGCCAGGGAATATGGAAGTATCTTTTTTGCCTGTGGTGGAATTCTGATTTTGCAGCCGGTTATCATTTCCTTTGTCCGGAATGATGAGGCACCCAAATGTGCCATGGCAGGAACCGTGGTGGGTTCCAGTTTGAATGTGATTTTGGACTATATTTTTATATATAAGCTTCATTTTGGAATGGCAGGGGCAATCAGTGCAACCATTATTGGAAATACTGTGAATTTATGCATTGGTTTAAGCCATTTGTTTACAAAGAGAAATCACCTGCATTTCTCCTGGAAATACCTTAAATTAAGCCGTATCGGAAAGGTGATGAAAAATGGTGCGTCTCCCTGTTTTAATGAAGTGGCATGGGGAATTGTGGTATTTGTATTTAATCAGCAGATTATCGCATATTTTGAGGATTACGGACTGGTTATTTACAGTATCATTTCTAATATACTGATTGTAACCAATTCCTTTTTAAATGCTGCCGGAAATGCCATGCAGCCATTGGTTTCCTATAATCTGGGAGCGGGAAGGATAGACCGGATAAAACGGTTTGCAGGCATTGGTTTTTTGACCATAACGGGAATTACAATTTTGATGTATGGTTTTATTTTTTGGAAAACCAATCTATTGGTGCATCTGTTTGTAGATCCGTCACCGGAGGTCATAAAAGAGGGAATTCCGGCGGTGCGGATTTATTTTCTTTCCCTGTTTCTGGCAATGGTAAATGTGTATGGCTCCATATTCTTTCAGGCAATGGTGAAACCAAAATTTGCCATGACCATTAGTCTTTTGCGGGGCTTTTTGTTAAGTATTTTGTTTGTACTGGTTCTGCCGGTATTTTTTGGAGCAGACAGTATCTGGTGGGTCATGATGCTGGCGGAAGGATGTACCATGCTGGTGACAGTGGTATTTTTCAGGATGTTAAAGTTGGGAGAAGGGAAAACAGAATATTAAGGTTGTATAGTATTTTATAATATCTTATAATGAAATTCAGATATTATTTTAGGTAATTGTTTCGGAATATACGAAATTATTATTTATCTGTGAGGTGACAGCATGTTAGAAAATGAAAAATATATGCACCGTGCCATTGAGCTTGCGAAACTGGGAATTGGTAAGGTGAATCCCAATCCCTTAGTGGGAGCCGTTATTGTCAGAGAGGGTAAAATTATCAGTGAAGGCTATCACATGGTATATGGAGATCTGCATGCAGAACGGAATGCATTCAAGAACCTGAAAAACAAGGAAGATGCGAAGGGTGCGGAAATGTATGTGACCTTGGAGCCTTGCTGCCATCAAGGCAAGCAGCCTCCTTGTACGGAGGCAATCATAGAGCATGGGATTTCCAGGGTGTATGTGGGTTCCAATGATCCCAATGAACTGGTTGCCGGAAAAGGCATTCAGATACTGCGGGATGCAGGGATTGAAGTGGTGACAGAATTTTTGAAAGAGGAATGTGATGCATTAAATCCAGTCTTTTTCCACTATATCACAACAAAAACACCTTATGTGGTGATGAAATACGCCATGACCTTAGACGGCAAGATTGCTACCAGAACCGGACATTCCCAGTGGGTATCGGGAGAAGAATCCAGAGCAAGGGTACAGGAAACCAGAAATGCATTAAAGGGAATTATGGTGGGTATCGGTACTGTTTTAAATGATGACCCAAGGCTGACCTGCCGCATAGAAGGCGGGCGGAATCCTATCCGGATTATCTGTGATTCTAAGCTTCGGATACCATTGTCCAGCAACGTAGTGGCAACTGCAAAGGAAGTACCAACCATTGTTGCAACCATAGCACCCCATGCGGAGTACAACCGTTTCTGGAATGAGCAGAAAGCAGAACTGGAAGCTTCGGGCGTGGAGGTGCTGGTGGCAGAGGAGACAGGTGGACGCCTGGACCTAAGAGATTTGATGAAAAAGCTAGGGGAAAAGAGTATTGATGGAATTCTTTTAGAGGGTGGCTCCACCTTGAATTATGCGGCTTTGCAGGCTGGGATTGTGAACCGTGTGGAAGCCTATGTGGCACCAAAATTCTTTGGGGGAGCAGGATTTTATACACCGGTTGGAGGAGAAGGCGTGGAGTTTGCTTCAGAGGCAATGGGCTGTAAGCTGGTATCCATGGAACGTATTGGGGAAGATGTACTGCTGACGTATGAAAAGTCTTTGCCTGTTCTTTGATGTGGAAGATGATTTTTGTCATTGCAGGAATTATTGGTCACCTGATGTAGATATATTTTACATTCATTTTACCAGACTAAGATTGTGTGTTTTATGTTAATTTATTATACTATCTATCTTGAATGACTCGCCAAAATGGTATAGCATTCAACATTTTGTGAGGGATTATATGCTTTCAATGTAAGTTTTGAAGAGATTCAGGAGGATATGTATGAGAAGTTATCGGGTTATATCATTATTGCAGGAGATTGTTTCATATGCAAATGTAACTTTGGGTACGGTTTTGTTTTGGTGTGCTCTTTTTGTAGCCGGGTACGTGAAGTGCCATCATAATAAAGTGATAGAAGGTACAAAAAACTGTGGTGTTATGTTGGTTATTGCAGGGCTCTTTATTATAATCATAGGAAATGCGGCTATCCGGGATTCACTTCAATATACATATGGCAGCGAAAAGATCGTTGCAACTGTAACCAATATAGAAGAGGAGTACAGCTCAATAGATGAAGAAACCGATTACACTTATATACTTGGATTTCCTTATGAGGGACAGGTGATATCTGTGAGAATGCATCCAAGCCACAAAATGCCTGTCGATCAAGGGGAATATATTGAACTGTATTTTTATCCGGAAGAACAGGGCAGTAAAATAGAACCGGTTGTTGTGGCTGTCGATTTGGAAGTTCAGCTGGCAAAAAAGAATATTGCTGCTGGATGTATTTCCTGTATTGTGGGATTGTTTCTGTTATGTCTGTCGAGCTGCAAAAAGAGGTTGCTTAGTGATGGCGTTCATATAAGTGCCACTGTTATGCAGATAACATCTGCTTCGTCCCGAAGCAATCAGAATAATAACTCAAAAATGTTAATCTGTAAGGGGAAAAATCCGATAACCGGTATGATGCAGACCTTTCGGACGAAAGGGGATAGCCGTGATTTTATATTGTTGTCAAGTGGTGACACCGTCCACGTCTTTGTCCACAAAAAATATAGCAACTTCTATCTTATAAATATTTGAGTATGTTTTTGATTTTTGATGACGATGATGAATTATATTTTTCCAACGCCATCATTTTTAACATAATCAGATAGAATATGTTAAGAATGCTTGGTAGACTCAATAGGATTCCCTTGCTATAATATGTTAAAAATTATAGCAAAGGTGGTAAAAGTATGAGAAAGTATTACATTGACAATATTCGCTGGGCAACGGTTATTCTGGTTGTCATTTATCATGTGATTTACATGTTTAACAGCATTACGACAGCGGGGGTCATTGGACCGATAACATCTCTTCACGGACAGGACGTTGTACAGTACTTATTATATCCGTGGTTTATGGTGATTTTGTTTATCATCAGCGGGATGTGTGCCAGGTTTTATCTGGACGGTCATAGCGATAAGGAATTTTTAAAAGCAAGAACCAGAAAATTGTTAGTTCCTTCTGCCATTGGTCTTTTTGTATTTCAGTGGATTCAGGGCTATTTTAACATGGCAATCAGTGATGCATTCTCCAATATTCCGGATGTTGTACCGAAGCCGGTACTGTTTTTGATTATGGTACTATCTGGAACCGGAGTACTATGGACCATCCAGTTGATGTGGGTATTTTCAGTTTTACTGCTTGTGGTTCGTAAAATAGAAAAGGGGAAACTGTTAAAACTTACAGAAAAAACAAATATCCTTGTGCTTTTGCTGTTAGGCGTATTCGTCTGGGGGTCTGCACAGATTCTGAATACACCGATAATTGTTGTATATCGGTTTGGCATTTATGGTTTTTGCTTTCTGCTGGGTTACTATGTATTTTCGCATGACAGTGTAATACGACAGATAGAGAAGTACTGTATTCCACTCCTTGTGGCAGCGGGAATTCTGGGTGTGGTCTATACGGTAGTCTATTATGGAGAAAATTATGCAATGTCCCCTGTTGTAAATTGTCCTCTGGCAATTGCCTATACATGGATTGCATGTCTGGCAATCCTTGGAGGAGCAAAGCACTGGTGGGATAAGACAAATGCATTTGCGGCATTTATGACGAAAAAGAGTTTTGGTTTATATGTGTTCCATTACTTAGCAATGTCAGCGACAGCGTATGCATTGGTTACATATACCAGCCTGCCGGGTATTGTTGTATATGGTATTACATTGATTGCGGCATTTGCCGGAGGACTTCTTATATTCGAGATTATATCGAGAATTCCGGTTATCAGGTGGTGTGTATTAGGAATCAAAAAGGAGAAAACAGATGTTCAAAGATAATTTAATTTCCCTTAGAAAAATGAATCATTTATCCCAGGAAGAATTGGCAGAAAAGCTGGGGATCAGCCGGCAGACGTTATCCAAATATGAGACAGGTGAGTCTGTTCCGGATATTGAGAAATGCAAGCAGATAGCAGATTATTTTGAGGTGTCACTGGATGATCTGGTAAATTACAGTGATAAGGAAAACGGACTTGGTGTACCACCGAGGGGGAAGCATCTTTTTGGTATTGTGAAGATGGGCGATAAAGGGCAGATTGTAATTCCTGCAAAGGCAAGAAAAATATTTAATTTAGAACCTGGGGATAATCTGGTAGTTCTTGGAGATGAGGTGCAGGGACTGGCGATTATCAAGGAAAAGGGATTTCTTGCTATGATGAAGGATTTGCGTTCAGGAAAATGACTGGTGAAGACGGATTAAAAAGTGACAGGTAAGTTCCATTTCGGGGAATACACTTGACATATGGTTATTTACAGTATAATATGTAGACAGCTACAGAAAAGGGGAGAGGATATGCAGGAAAATTATTTTGGTCCGACAATGAAGAAAATAAGTGAAGAAATGGAACGCAGAGCCAATGGTGAGATTAAGAAATATCGTCTCACACTGACACAGGCAAGAGTGATTCTGTTTTTGTCTGGATGTGCGGACAAAACAGCAACCCAGAAGGAATTAGAGGATTATCTGCAGGTTTCCCATCCGACTACCGTAACAATCATAAAAAGTATGGAGTCAAAGAATATTGTGGAAACATTTCCGGATGATGAGGACAGACGCATGAAGAATGTAAAGCTGGTCTGGGGCAATGAGGAGATATATCAGGAGCTGCATCAGAACGCTGGGAATATGGAGGTGAAGCTGTTAGAAGGATTTACGAAAGAGGAAAAGGAGCAGTTTTTATCCTTTTTAGACCGGGCGTTAAAAAATATTTCAAAATAAAAGAGTTTAGCTTACTATATTATTTTTTTATATTAAAGTGTAGCTATCTACATAATAAAAGGAGGAAAAGAAAATGGAACAATCATTGGAGAAGTATAGTAAAATGCCGGTTTCGAAGGCGGTTATCCAGAATGCACTGCCAGCAGTGGCAGCTATGCTTATGGTGCTGATTTATAATCTGGCGGATACCTTTTTTATTGGTCAGACACATGATGCTTATCAGGTGGCGGCAGTCTCGCTGGCAACTCCTGTTTTTCTGGTATTTATGTCTATTGGAACTATTTTTGGAATGGGCGGAACTTCGGTTATATCAAGGGCTTTTGGGGAAGGAAAAAAAGAGTATGCCAAAAAAGTATGTGCCTTTTGTATGTGGAGCTGCATTATAATTGGAATTCTCATTACCATTGGATTCCTGGTATTTATGGACCCGCTATTGAAACTGATTGGAGCAAGTGCTGATACATGGGAGTACACGAAAACCTATCTTACTATCGTCAGCTTTTCCGGAACATTTGCTTTGATTTCCAGCTGCTTTTCGAATGTTTTAAGAGCAGAGGGACAGGCAACCAAGGCGATGAATGGACAGTTGATTGGTAATATTCTGAATATGATGCTGGATGCAGTTTTTATTATGATATTTCATTGGGATATTGTAGGTTGTGCACTTGCCACCCTTTTTGGTGAGATAATCGGAGCGGTATATTATCTGTATTATTACATCACAGGCAAATCTTCGTTAAGTGTCAACATTAAGGATTTCACTTTGAAGGATAAAGTTGCAGGCAGTGTGCTTGCAATCGGTGTTCCGGCAGCATTGGGCTCTCTTTTGATGAGTGCTTCCCAGATTATCATGAACAGTCAGATGTCTGCATATGGAGATATGGCAGTTGCTGGAATCGGCGTGGCAATGAAGATTGTGATGATTACTGGAATGGTATCTATGGGAATCGGACAGGGAGTACAGCCGCTTCTGGGTTACTGTGTGGGTGCAAAGACATGGGAGCGGTTCAAAAAATATATGAAGTTTGCATTTTGCTTTGCTACCGTTCTTGGTGTGTCGCTGACGATACTGTGCTATTTGTTTACGGATCAGATTGTCGGAGTATTCTTAACAGATACAAGTGCTTTTGATTATGCAGTGGATTTTGCCAGAATTATGCTCACCACCGGATCGGTATTTGGTATTTTCTATGTTCTTACTAATGCATTGCAGGCAATGGGTGCTGCAATGCCGTCCCTCATTATCAATATCAGCCGGCAGGGATTGATTTATATACCGGTATTATTCTTATTAAATGAGCTGCTTGGCATTACCGGTCTTGTATGGGCACAGCCTGTTGTGGACGTCATTTCTTTGGTGGTGGGAATAGGGATGTATCTTTTTGTTTCAAGGAAAATGATAAAACAGAAAAAATAATAAGACAGGAAAAGTGATTTTGCAGTAGAACAACAAGTAATATGTTCCGGCTGACGATAGGAGGATGTTTTATGGAAAATTACGATTTGACGTCATTAAAGGAAGAATAATCTTGTTATATTGCACGTAGCATGATACAATATCCGAAAAGTCGGAAATGGAGTGTGGAGTCTGTTGCATGAAAATATATGAAAAAATATTTGCAAGATTGGAAGAGCTGCATATGAGTCAGTCAGAGCTTTCAAGAAAAACAGGAATATCGACAAGTACAATTAATGATTGGAAAAACAAAGAGATTAATCCGCAGGCGGATAAATTAGCTATAATATGCAATGCACTTGATATGTCACTTGTGGATTTGTTATGTGCTGACGAAGAAAAAGAAGAAAACATAATTGTTGATTATAATTCAGAAGAGAAGTATTTGATTGAATGCTACCGCAACGCTTCTGGTTTGTTGAAAAGGCATATTGTTAATTATATTGAATGTCTCTTTCTATCAAGTGA
>JBJEJE010000152.1:21845-26640 GCA_051877755.1 Lachnospiraceae bacterium
GTTTGTTGAAAAGGCATATTGTTAATTATATTGAATGTCTCTTTCTATCAAGTGAATATTCAGGTTCAATATACACCCAAAAGTTAAAGGGGACTGTGGCTAAAGCAAAGGCTAATGCTGCCCAAGGGATTCCTGAATTGGTTGAAATAGCAACTGGAAAACATTTTAGAGAGAATAAGGGGGATAAACATAAATGGAATGCAAAGCTTGGCTGGTATAGATATAATTCAAGATTCGCTTTACCTGTATATGGTGATGATGGAGATATTGAGAGGTATAATATTTTTCATACATCAATGTTGATAAGACATGCGAACGATGGAAAGATGTATTTATATGACATTATTGACATAAAAAAAGAAACGAGCACCCCTTTGGAGCCAAAATGACTTTACTCGGCACAAAACCCATTTCTTATTCATTATAATATGTCCAATGAAGTGATAAGTCAAGTGAAAATTCCTGAAAAAATTCTAATCCGTCTATTGAAATACTACCTGAAAAATAATAGAATTTAGGTAGTATTTTTTTGCACGGTCGACATAAGCCAATTTGGAATGCTTGCAAATTTGGCACCGCCCGCGAACGTGACAAACTCGCAAAGCGTGTTTCTCATCGTTGGGTAGGATTCACTGTATGGGTAAATATGATTACTTTTTTTGGAAAAATAAAATTCATGCAGAACGCAACAGTGTATGTATAATCCTTCTTTTATTACTTTGTCTGTGTTTCGTAAGTGGCTGCCAGGTTAATGAGGAAAAGCAGACTGTAAAGTCAGATGTCAGAGATTTTGAATCGGTAGATTGTATTGAAAGCACGAATCCGGAGTATGCTGCTTTTTTAGAAAAAGTGAATAATTATTATGAAAAATGTGGCTTTAACGGATGTTTTTTGGTTGCAGGAAATACAAGAAAGATATGGCTTGACGAATGCCGCGACAACGAGCACATCAGTGCGAGATAGGAGAGCGCGTTCTGTTTAATTAGGAGGATTATAAAGATGATAATGAAAATTTGTTTACTGCTTGCAATGTTTGGACATATGATTTGTGGTATAACGGATTGTCTTATGACATATACCCCAAATGGAAAGTTTCAATTCAGTGATATGCAGGATTCTGAAAAAATGTCCAACACATTTGAAGGAATGTCACTTAAAAATTTGAGGATTTCCATATTACTGGGAGTGTTTGCCCTTACGATGGCTTTTTTTGGATATCTTGCGCTTAGTTATTGGATGAGTCAGTTTTCAGAATTGTATTCCAAAATCATGTACATATCTGCAATCATATATGTCATTTCGATTGTGGCACATCATGTTTTTTGTGGAACAGTAGAGTGGTTTTTTGTTCGCCTTGGAAGGACAGAAGAAGCATTGAATGCTGTTTTAGATTTTTTTAAACAGACATCGATTACTATGTATACAGGGTATTTCGGTTTGCTGGTATTTGCTGTGTCTTTTTTTATTGCCGTAGTGACTGGAAATACATCTCTTCCGTGGTGGGCTTGTATATTTAATACCCTTCCAATGTTTATTATACTTGCACCTTTTAAAATTCCGGCAAAGGGCAATATTGCAGGTGCGATAATGTTTTTAGGACTGTTATTTATGATATAGAAATTGAAAAAAGTAAATCATATGCTACTTTGTTTCAAATACAAAGTAAGCTGAAGTTCCAACGATTGAAATGGTCATCTTATTTCCTGATATTTTTGCTTCCATGTTTCTATTACTGTCATTTAAGTCTAATGTATATATACCATTTGATTCAGTCAGCGTACCTGTGTGGGTCTTTCCGTTTGATGAAAAAGTAAAGTTTTTGCCATCCGTACAAGAGAAATGTGGGTCTATACTTGTAACAGGAATTATATCATAAGTCGTTGTCTTACCTGATACACTCATTTCTACTAATGTCCATGAAGATGTAATATCTGCATTTTCAGAACTCCCACATGCACATAAACAGCCTAATCCCATAACCAGCATAACAGCAATCGTTATAATTTTCTTATTCATTTTCCTATCCCCCAAAAAAATATTTATAAAACTTAATTATTATTTCAGTTTTTCACCACAAAAAGGACAAAATTCATCAGGCATTATACCAATTAAGTGTAATTGCCTATGACAAAATGGGCAACGGATTGTTACAATTCCAAATACTATTGAACCGAAGGCAATCACTGCACCTATAATAAAAAGAGGATGTAAGGGTTCTACTCCGAATATAATTCCAGATATACCGGCCAAAACGAAACCAACATCAATTAGAATCAACATAATATATCTACATTTATTCGGACTTTTCATACAAAAATACCTCACATTGATTTTATTAAAATGATTATATTATGTTGGTTGAACTTTACAATCATATAAATGTAAAAATATTGTAAAATTTAGATATATCGTAACTTCTTTAGAGTTAAAGAGATTACTTTGATGAAACTTAGAATTCCTCATATTGGTTAAATGACTGGTATGTGGAGTTTTTTATTCAATGGTATGAAACAGGGAGAAATAGAATTGCGAAGAGATATTGTGTATGGTAAGATTGAGTGATAAGGGCAAATTATTATAGAGAAATCGGAAGTTGTTAAGATTGTAAATTCTGTTTTTTCTGTTAAATTAGATTGGATAATAAGGTGAAAAATGATGAAAAAGCTAGTTGTTCCAAAAATAAATTTAAAACACTTTGGGAAAATACCATACTATGAACGGCATTTAAAAGAAACAATACCATTTGATTCCCAAAAGCAATACGCTGTCATCCGAAGTTCTATCTGTACTGGAGAAAAAGTTGCCGGATTCAAGAGTATAGAGGACGGGCATTTCACAGAGGTCATGTTGATTAGAACAGATGAAGACGAACAGAGATTTAAAAAAATATATAATCTCGAAACTGTAAAGAAAGAATACTAGTAAAAGAAAAGTTTGAAGGGGTGGAAAAAATGAGAAATCCAATTTAATTAGGATAATAAAGAGGGGGATTGTCTTACATGGGTATTGAAAAATTATTCGCAAAAAATATGATGGATGATGCTTTACAACTTAAAAATCAATTTGCAGAGGAGCGGGAAAAAGTTAAAGCATCTGAACTACAAGATATAGATTTTTTAATTACATATAGCAAACGAATGGCAAATATGAATATATGTTTCTCTGTTGTTGCTCTTTTAATTTCATTTAAGATATTTGCAAAGCCGGTTTTAAAACATTTCATATATGATGAGCCTTTTGAAATTGACGGTCTTGGTATAGTAATGCTTATACTTTTAGGCGTATTAATAATTTTTGTGATTGTATACTGCATTGTAATTTGGACTAAAAGAATAATACATGTAAGAAATAGTATGGTCTATTGTGGAAATAATAGTTGGAATTATTCAGAAATTTCAAAGATAATAGTGAATAAAGTTAATGTAGCAAATGTATATTCAAAGGAAAAGAAAATATTCTGGGTTTCGGCTGAATTTGATAATTTTGAAAGCTTTTTATCATGGGCTGAAAAATGTCATATTCCTGTGGAAAGGAAGGTTGATATCGTAACGAAAGAATTATCAACTGATATGAATGGTAATAATATTCAGATTCCGACAAAGTATGCGATTCTGATTGTTGTAATTGCCTTTATTGGATTTTTTGTCATGATTCCTTTAATGGTAATGATTAGTATGTAGATGAAAAATTAGCAGGAGTGATACTCCCAATTTGTAGGAGAAAAATGTATAACAGTAGGAGGATTTATCATGGGTTTATTTGACAAGTTAAAAAGAAAATCAGAAAAGAAATTAACTGCTTATGGAACGGATACAATGTATCTTTATACCGAAAAAGAATTAAATGAATACGAATGTTTTATACAGGAAAACTTTGGAGAATATAAGGAAGTTTTTCATGAAATTGTGTCACCGGATATTCATTTGGACATCATTATCGTTCCACCGACGGATGAGGATCCGTACTACAAATTGATTACCATGGGAATGGGTGCTTATGCCATGAATATTCCGGAGGAGTTAAAGGAAAATGATTTGGAACATGCGGAGCTGGTATTGTATCTTCCGAAAAGCTGGAATATTAAATCTGAGGATGAAAAGGACTACTGGCCAATCCGTTATCTCAAAATATTAGCAAGACTGCCGATTGATATGGACACATGGTTAGGATATGGTCACACCATTCACGGAAATGAAGAGATGGAACCATTTGCAGAGAATACGGAACTAAACAGCTTTGTTTTGGTAAAGGCTTTGAACCTTTTATATGAAGATCTGGATTTGACATAAAGCTCCGGTAAGAAGATTAATTTTTATCAGTTGTTTCCACTTTACCAGGAAGAGCTGGATTATAAAATGGAGAATTCTTTGAACGAGTTGATGGATTTGTTTGATGATGAGGATTTACTGCCGGTGTTAAATATCAGGAGAAAGAATTATTGTAAGTAGAAAACAGGGCACACCATTGACAAGGGACAGATTTTACCTGATGGAGAAGTATATAGATTTTGGGAGAAAATAAATGTATCAATATATTTTATTTGATTTGGATGGAACCTTGACAGACCCCGGAGAAGGAATTACCAATTCAGTAGCTTATGCATTAGACAAGTTTAATATAATTGTACAAGATAAACGTTCATTGTATAAGTTTATCGGTCCTCCACTGCAGGAGTCCTTTCAGAGATTTTATGGTTTTTCGGAGGAAGAAAGCCTGCAGGCAGTTGAGTATTACAGAGAGTACTTTAGGGTGACAGGAATATTTGAAAATGAAGTATATGACGGAATCGAAGAAA
>JBJEJE010000152.1:26740-31358 GCA_051877755.1 Lachnospiraceae bacterium
TACTTTAGGGTGACAGGAATATTTGAAAATGAAGTATATGACGGAATCGAAGAAATGCTGCGTTCTCTGAAAAATGCAGGAAAACAAATTCTTCTTGCAACCTCGAAGCCGGAAGAATTTGCAAAAAGGATTTTGGAGCATTTTCATCTGATGCAGTATTTTGATTTTGTGGCAGGGGCAACCATGGATGGAACTCGCTGCAAAAAAGGTGAAATTATTCAGTATGCCATAGACAATTATCCGGTTGAAAGTCTATCAAATGCAGTAATGGTAGGGGACAGGGAGCATGATATACTTGGTGCACGTCAGGTGGGAATGGATTCCATCGGTGTCTTATATGGATATGGAGATTATGAGGAATTGAGTAAGGCTGGGGCGAACTATATAGCAAAAGAGGTTATGGAGATTCTTAATTTTGTATGAAGGAAGTGTAACAAATGACAAAGAGTATGACAGAAGGCAAAACACTGACATTGATATTACAGTTTGCTCTTCCATTATTAGTCGGAAATCTATTACAGCAGACCTATAATATTATTGATGCGGCAATTGTGGGACAGATACTGGGTGCCGATGCATTAGCGAGTGTCGGTGCTTCCAGCAGTGTCCAGTTTTTGGTACTGGGTTTTTGTATCGGCATCTGCTGTGGTTTTGGGATTCCAATTGCCAAAAACTTTGGAGCGGGTGATTATAAGAAAATGAGGGACTGCATTTTCCATGCAATGGTTCTGACTGCGGGATTTGCAGTTGTACTGACTGGTGCATGTGCGTTGCTGTGTCCACAGATTTTACGGGTACTGTCCACACCGAAAAATATCTTTTCCGGTGCATACCAGTATCTGCTGGTGATTTTTTTAGGAATTCCATTTACACTTTTGTATAATCTGTTATCCAGTATTTTGCGGGCGGTAGGAGATAGTAAAACACCATTTTTCCTGCTTGCCTTTTCCACCATATTAAACATTTTTCTGGATTTGTTCTGCATCATTGTTCTGAAATGGGGCTGTGCCGGTGCAGGAATTGCAACGGTTACTGCCCAGGCAGTCAGCGGGATACTGTGTTTTCTTTTTATCAGAAAACGGATTCCAATCCTTAAGCTGTCAAAGGAAAATATCCGGCTAAGGGGAAGTGAAGTAAAAAATATGCTTTTGATGGGGCTTCCCATGGGATTACAGTATTCCATTACAGCCATCGGAAGTATGGTTATGCAGTCAGCCAATAACGGTCTTGGAAGCATTTATGTCTCTGGATTCACAGCAGGTATGAGGATAAAACAGTTTCTGATGTGTCCCTTTGATGCTATTGCAACAGCTGTATCCGTATTTTGTGGACAGAATCTTGGTGCAGGCAAGGTGGACCGGATTAAACAGGGAATCCGCCAGGGCGTCCTTGTGGGGGTTATCTATGGACTATGTGCCGGACTGGTCATGATTTTTGCAGGAAGATACCTATCGTTATTATTTGTAAAAGGAAATGCGGTGGAAGTACTGGATGCATCGGCAAAATATCTGCGCTGCATGGGCTTCTTTTTCTGGAGTCTTGGAATATTAAATGTGTGCCGAATGACCACACAGGGGCTTGGATATTCCGGACGGGCTGTTTTTTCAGGCATGACGGAAATGGTGGCACGGATTGTGGTAAGCCTTGTTTTTGTGCCGCTGTTTGGCTTTTCGGCCATCTGCTTTGCCGACCAGTCCGCCTGGATATCGGCGTGTATTTACATTGTACCGACCTGCATACATTGTGTTAAGAAAATATCGGCGGTTAACGGATTAACGGAAGGAGAGGTTGGAAGATGAAAATAATTACTTTGATGGAGGATACCTGTGGACATCCGGAATGTGCCCATGAACATGGGTTGTCCATATATATTGAAACGGAAAAACATAAGATTTTGATGGACACCGGGGCAACAGATGCATTTATTGAAAATGCAAAAAAACTTGGAATTCATTTGGAAGAGGTGGATACGGTTGTTTTAAGTCATGGACATTATGATCATGCCGGGGGAATGCTGGCATTTTGTGAGATTAATAAAACGGCACAGATTTACATGCAGCAAACGGCAGCCGGAGACTATTATCATGGTGAGCGTTATATTGGAATCCATAAAGAGATACCGAAACTTTCACAGGTGCATCTTCTGCAAGGGGATTATGTGATTGACGGGGAACTTTCACTGTTTACTAATATTACCGGCAGGAGATTTTATCCGCAAAGTAATCTGCAGTTATCCCAGAAAGTAAATGGGAAAAATGTGCAGGACCAGTTTCAACATGAGCAGTGTCTGGTGGTACATACCACCGACAATATTGTTTTGTTATCCGGGTGTGCCCATAATGGAATCCTGAATATTCTTGACCGGTATCAGGAATTATATCCGGAGATGCCGAATCAGGTGATTAGCGGATTCCACATGATGAAAAAGACAGATTATACATCGGAGGAGATAAAAACCATATGTGATACCGCTATGGAATTGAAAAAATGGAATACAAAGTTTTATACAGGTCACTGCACCGGACAAAAAGCACTGGATTTAATGAAACCAATCATGGGTGAACAGTTGGCGGAAATCCATACTGGAAATTGGATTGATCTATAAGGCCGTCAATTATCTATTGATAAGAAGTGGAATGTGTGAAACAGAATGGAAGCAGGAGGAAATTTATGCAGATTCTATGTATTGGTGACAGTAATACCTGGGGGTATAATCCGGAGAATGGATTGCAGCAAAGTAACAGATGGACAATGATTTTAGCCGGCTTGATGCCGGAGAACGAAATTATAGAAGAGGGAATGTGTGGAAGAACGCTGTTAACCGTGGATCCTTTTGAACCGCAATGGTGTGGAATTGATGCACTTCCAGAGATTATAGCTGCACATAAAACTGCAGATATGGTCATTGTTATGCTTGGCACCAACGAGCTGAAGGCGGAATTTAGATGTAGTGCAGAGTATATAGCAGAGGGAATAGAAGCATTTATTAAAGTATTTCAGAATCCACAATCCTGGGCAAATGGAAGGCTTCCAAAGATTTTGATTATTTCTCCAATTTTACTTGGAGATGAGATTGTTGGGAAAGGCGGTATTTGTACCCAGTTTGATAAAACCAGTTTGGAAGAATCCAAACGGATGGCGGCAGCAATTTCGAATATATGCAAGCGGTACGGTGTGGAGTTTATGGATGCAGCAAAGTATGCAAAGGTCTCTTTGACAGATGCAATTCACATGGATGAAGCTAATCATGTAAAATTTGGAAATGCGATTTATAAGAAGCTTTGTGAAATGTAGATTGGAATAGGAGTAAAAATGTTTTATACTATGAGATATGAATCTCCAATTGGAGACAGCTTACTTGTATCTGACGGGACGTATCTGATCGGTTTATGGATGGAGGGACAGAAATATTATTGTCCGCTGAAAGAACCGCTTCAGGAAAAAGATAGTGATGTTATATTAAGACAAACAAAGGAGTGGCTGGATTATTATTTTGCGAGAGAACATCCGGAGATTTCGGAATTGCCGCTTAGACCAATGGGCAGTGAGTTCAGACGGCAGGTTTGGGAGATTCTTGTGCAAATCCCTTATGGGGAAGTTATGACGTATGGAGAAATAGCAGGAATCATTGCGAGAAAGAATAATATAGAACACATGTCAGCACAGGCGGTTGGCGGTGCAGTTGGGCACAATCCCATATCCATTATTATTCCATGTCACCGGGTTATCGGGGCGAATGGCAGTCTGACGGGTTATGCCGGTGGAGTGGAGAAGAAACGGTGGCTGTTACAGCATGAAGGGGTTAAGGTTTATGGATTTGAAAGAACGGGCGAGAAAATTGAAGACAGATATTCCAACTATTTTTCTGTCATTGAAAGATAAAGATACGCCGCTGATTGCGAAGATTTTTGCAGGGATTACAGTAGCATATGCACTTTCGCCGATTGATCTTGTGCCAGACTTTATCCCCATTTTAGGATATCTGGATGATATTATCCTATTGCCAGCTTTTGCTGCCTTGACGATTCGATTGATACCACATGATATATTAGAAAAAAACCGCAAACTGGCAGAGGGCATATGGGAAGAGGGCAAACCTAAAAAATGGTACTATGCTGTTCCGATTGTACTCATCTGGCTTTTGATAATCGGTCTTATATGGAAGGCTCTTAGGCAATGATTTATATAAAAGTTTCAGGAGGGAAGAATATGGAATTATCCAAATACATGAAAAGCATTATTGATATGGACAGAGCGTCTGTTGTAATCTGTGATTTAGAGCACAACATCATTTATATGAATCCGGCAGCAATAAAACGGTATGAAAAACGTGGCGGGGCAGATTTGATAGGAAAAAGCCTTTTAAACTGCCATAATGAACAATCTAATGCCATAATAAAGAATGTTGTTGTCTGGTTTGGCGAAAGTACAGATCATAATATGATTTATACCTATTACAATGAGAAAGAAAACAAAGATGTGTATATGGTGGCGCTAAGAGATGATGACAACACATTGATAGGATACTATGAAAAGCATGAGTACCGGGACAGAGAAACGGCAAAATTATATGATTTTGGTCAGTCATTGATTTAAAAAGAGCCAATTGCAAAGTGAG
>JBJEJE010000153.1:0-17905 GCA_051877755.1 Lachnospiraceae bacterium
CGTCCGGCATCACCCCTTCAAAGCGTCCTCTTAAAATTAACTAAACAGGGATTTCATTTTCTAAGTGCATTGATGGGCTTTAGATTGGCCGCCCACTTTGCCGGGAAAAAACCTGCAAAGACCCCAAGAAAAACCGCAAAGAAAAAAGCACCTATTGCCAACCATAACGGAATAACAGCAAGTTCTGTCCCTTTTGGCATATTCAGAAGTTTAATGGCAATCTTATTTACTCCAATCTCCGTTATACCATAGGATAATAAAATTCCAATTAATCCTCCAAGTCCTCCTAGAATTCCAGATTCTAACAGGAACAGATACAGCAATTCATCCGGATCGCATCCAAGCACCTTCAGGATACCGATTTCATTAATCCGGTCATAGACGGAGGTTGTCATGGTGTTACCAATTCCAATGACTGCCACAATCAATGCAATCATGCCGATTCCACCGAGAAGAATCTGCACAATTTTAAATTCCCGCTGCATGGAATCCAGAAGTTCTTTATTATTATCTGTCTGAAAACCCATATCCTGTAATGCTTTCATTACCTTATCAACGTGTTCTGTATCATCTACTTTTACAATTACACTGTCATAAATCCATTCCTGATATGAATTTCCGTTAGCATCCACCGGCTGTCCTGCTATTAATCCATCCACAGCATTCTGCTTTAGATATTTTTTCAGTACTTCTATATTACAGTAAATGTCATAAGACACAGTATCTGTCATTCCGGATACTTTCAGTCTATGGCTTGGGGCATCTTCCTCCATATCAAACTGTACCTGCAGATTTTCTCCTGTCAGATTTTTTTTATCTTTGTCATTTTCATAAGCATCCGTATAACTCAAACCGGTACTCATGTTAAAAAACATATCCAAAGTATATTTTCCCAACAACAATTCCGGTTTTCTGCTATCAGCAGAAGGGATTTCTCCCTTCCCCACACTTATCTGATTGAGATACTCCTCCGACACCCCTATAATCTGCGAATAACCCGTAAAATGCTCATACTGTATAACAGAAGAAATCTCTAGTCTTGGATACACAGCATTCACATACTGTATTTCAGCTATCTCTGCCACCTTGCGGTTTGTCAGCATTTTATCTTTTCTTTTTCCTTCTGTCATACCATAGGCAGTAATTTCCGTCACACTGCCTGTCTCCTCCACCGTGGATAACAGCTCCCTTTTCACGCCAATACCAATTGCCAGCAAAGATACAATCGAAATAACACCAATTACCACACCTAGAATCGTCAGAAATGTCCGCACACCTCTTTGTTTCATATTTGCGAAACACATATGCCAAATCCAATTCATAAACATTTCTCCATTTCCTTCACAATTTTCTCAGGTCCCACCACTTATCCTATAACAAAAACCATAAATGTTTTATATTAATTGATAAAATCATCCAAAATCTGCTGTTTTCTCTTTTTTCTCCGGATATAAAACCAGAAAATGGCTGCAATCACCACAAGTACCACTACTATTTCAACCACCATTTTAACTGCTTTCGTGTTATCTTTGGCTTCTTTTACCTTTTCCAGATTCTCATATACCGGTTCTGTCACCTTTACATAAATATCGGTTTTTTCTTCATAAACTTTGCCATCTTTGTCTTCATAGGTGATAATCATTTCGTTATGAATATGATCCCCTTCTGTTACAATCGCAGCTTTGGTTAAAATATCTATAGTACCACTCTTTCCGGGCTCAATATTCCCTACATATGTTTCAGTCTCCTTCAGATTATCCCCTGTAATGGTTGCGGCTACATTATAAAGATTCCCTTCCCCTAAATTGTTGACAACCGCACTGATTTCCACCGTATCTCCAACTTCAATTTGTTCCTCTTCCATAAATACATCCGTCACAGATAATCTCTGTCTTAATGAAACCGGAATATGTAATGCATCCTCCGAGCTAAAGGCTTCTGCCTTTCCATTCTCATATTCCGTTTTCACTGTCAGAGAATATATTTTTTCTTCCAGTCCGGAAGCGGCCCGCAGCGGAAATGTCACATCCTTACTCTCTCCTGCTTCCATACTATCAATAAATACATTACTAACCCCACCATCCGGGATAAAATAATTCTCCTCATTTACCAGGGAAATCTTAATATTTGAAATAGAACTCTTTGCTGTATTTTCCATATGAACAGTTAGTGTAAATGGTTTATTTGCATAAACAGTATCCTTACCTGTATCATAACCTGCCACCATCAGCCTTGGAGTACTGGTGTTGCCTGCATCACTTCCCGAACCATTTCCCCCGGAAGCGGTTACCTTCTTTCCCGTCAGTTTTACATTAATGGAACGTGTTGTTTCATATATCTGCCCATTTTTTTTGTAAGTAATTGCAAAGGATACCATCTGGTATCCGGTTATCACATCACTTCGAACTTTGAAACTATACTCACACTTTAACGATTTTGTTCCTTTCGAAGTAATGGATTTATAGGCATCTTTCTGGGTTTCAAAAGGAAATCCATCAGAGATAACCGGAGTTACACTGATAATCTCACCTTTTTTTGCCTTTACAGTAAATTCCACCTCACATTTTTTATCGTAGGTTCCGGTTGGAGTATTCTTTACCTTCAGAGAAATATCCCCATCTTCAGCCGATGTATTATCCTCCTTTCTACTGTTAATCTTTACACTGATTGACTTGGAAACACAAAATGAGGCAGTCTCTCCTGCTTTCTGGGTAGATTTCCGGTCATATGTGATCATAAAAACCACCGGGTAATATGCAGTTTCCAGATTGTCTTTCGCCTTAAAGCTATAACTTACATCAACAGAAGTTCCTGATGCATTTATTACCTTATATGCCTCATTATCTGTTTCAAATGGAAAGGTTTCATCTAAAACTGGACAAATCTTTGTAATATCAGAAACCATGTACTGACCGTCGCTTTTCCCTGCACTAACATTAAAATGAAGGGTTACCTTCTCCCCTGCCTGTTCGCCACTCACATTCATATTACTTATTGTAATATCAGTATCCACACCGGCGGCTGGATTGTCATTTTCCGTACTCTGCTCCATTGCCTGAACATTCCCCGGAACTGCCAGAGTCACCAGCATTACCATACATAATAGCATCGTCAAAAAGCATCTGTAACCTTTCATTTTTCCACCCCCTTTTTTACTCCACAATTTCACCGTCAGCAAGTTTCACGATACGGTCTGCCTCTCTTGCCAGATCAATATTATGAGTAATCAGCACCAGTGTCTGGTTTAACTGTTTTACGGAATTCTGTAACAGGGTAATAACTTCATTTCCGTTTTTGGAATCCAAAGCTCCGGTTGGCTCATCTGCAAGAATCAGAGACGGACGGTTTGCCAGTGCCCTTGCAATGGCTGCACGCTGCTGCTGTCCACCGGAAAGCTGATTCGGCAGATGTTTTCTTCTGTCCTGAAGCCCTAGCAGTTCCATGATGTGCTCCACATATTCCTTATCCGGCTTTCTGTGGTCAAGAAGAATGGGCATGGTGATATTTTCCTCCACCGACAATACAGGAATTAAATGATAAGCCTGGAATACAAATCCAATCTTTCTTCTGCGGAATACAGACATCTGCTCGTCATTCATCTTTGTAATATCCTTGCCGTCTACCACAATCTTTCCACTAGTAGGCGTATCCACACCGCCCATTACATGAAGCAGCGTAGACTTTCCGGAGCCGGAAGCACCCACAATGGCAAGTGTTTCTCCCTGTGCCACCGTTAAGTTTACATTATGTAACCCCCATACTCTTGTGTCATTTTCCCCATATACCTTTGTCACATTTTCCATTGTTACGATATCCATAATCTCTTCCTCCTTCTTGCCATTCTATATTCCTTACTTTTCAACATCTCTTACTGATGCAATTGCAAAATTTCAAACTCTGACAAATACATTTTCCAACTACCCATAGGTTCCCGCTTATCATTCTCCACCAGTGGAAAGGTCACCTGCCACATCCTGTTTTAATCCTCTAAGAGGCAAATAAACCGAACCACAGAGAATCAGTACAGACATAACCATTCCGATTACCATTCCCACCACAGAAAAAGTATATTCAAATCCATACAAAGTGGTCATGATCAATCGGAAGAGTCCGAAACTCAACAATGCACCCAGTCCAATACCGATTATATTTGCAACAATAACAGAAATAACCCCTTCTAACATTACCATTTTCATCAGTCGCTTCTTTGATATTCCTATTACACGAAGCTGTGCAAATTCTTTTCTTCTTAAATGAAGACTACTTGCTGTGGTATTAATAATATTCAGGGTTGTCATCGTCACCACAAAAAGAATCACCAGCATTCCACCCACAATAGAATATTTGAAACCATCCAGCAGGGACATGATTAATGCATAACCGGATTCTATATAATAGGTTTCATTCTCTATTTCAGCCGCATATATATTCTCCTGGATTTTCATAAACTCCCTTGTCGGAAAGCGTTCAAAATGATACTGCATGCCCACCGCCATGGATTCATCTGTTCCGGTAAAGGTATAATATTTATCCAGCGGGAGAATAAAATGAGGTTCCACAGAATAGGTATTCACATCCTCATTCACAATCCCTTCAATGGTATAGGTCTTATAGGCTCCTTCTGATTGCAATTTCTCTCTTGCATCTGCCACTATCTGGTATTTTTGTAAATTATATTCCTTAAGAAGCTCCGTTTCTTTTGTATCCTTTTCCTCTTGTGAAATCTTCTTAAGCCTGAACTCCTCTGACAGTTTCTCTGTCTCCTCCTTATATTCCTTATCTGGCTTTGACCGTTCTTTGGCAATCAGTTCCCGCAGCTTAGCCATATCAATAACATCAATGGTATCTCCTACTTTATAGCTGGTATAATCCATCTTCATGTATTCCGCTACCGCTGTTTCACTGTCGTACAATACATCTTCATTTACCGGAAGTGTTTCATGGTTAACCAAAACGATTCCATGATCACTGACATCCAGGGTACCGGCAACCAAGGCTTTTTCATACCGCTGGTAATCTTCCTCAGCATATCCATAGCAATCAAATTCTGACAACATGTTACTAAACGAGGGATTTTCTTTTTCATTTTCAATGAGTTTCTTTATCCATGCACCATTTTCGGATTTTGCCAGATAATCCTCTGTATAATGATCATAAAATCCCATGGGGTCCGCCAATGCTACAGAAACACAATAAATCCGTTTTGCCTCCGTAAGACCATCCAGCTCCGATATCTGTTCTAAAAAACTGGTAGGAGGAATTTCACTTTGTACCTCTTCCATCGTTCTGTCCAGTGTCAAATAGGATTCATAAAATACATGATAGTATTTCCACATTTTCTGCTTATCCTTCACAATCTCATTCAGGGAAGTGGTAAGACCTGCCATCATGATAAAAGCTCCCATACCGATTCCAATGGACCAGACTGTTTTCCAGAACCTTCCAGGATTCCGCATGATACTTTTATAGGCATAATCTCCTTCTACTCCAAAAAGCTTTCCGAATATATTACTCTTTCTTACCCTGATCTTTTCCTTGCGGATACGGTATTCCCCGCGGATTGCACTGATTGGGGACATATTGGTAATAATCTTGCAGTTTTCCTCCATGGCAAACATTAAGTCACCTAGAAACGCAACTGCAATAGGAACAACCGGAACCAGATGAAAACCAGCGGACAGCTTCATGAAATGTCCTGCCACCGTGGTGCAAAGCGTACCTACGATAACTCCGGCAATCATTCCTGCAATTTCCAAAATTGCACCTTCCATATACACAATGGATTTCAATTGCTTTTTGGTTGCACCGATACAGCGAAGATTTCCGTAATCTTTAATCTGTTCCAAAGTAGAAAGCTGAATGGAATTTCTGACAATGCCGACCCCAAAAATGGCAAAGATAAAGGAAATCAGCAAAAGTGATAATATCATGATTACTGTAGTATTCCCTTCCCCTCCCTGCATGTAGGTCCATGCAAGTTCCCAGTTTTGTTCCCCTTCCACTCCGTAAGTACTCTTTAACTGCTCCAGAATGGAATCCATGCGATACGGATGATTGATATTGATATATAATGCGTTATTATATGTAACCGGCTCATAGTAATCATAATAGTAATAAGATCCCACATATGCACTTTTTACCCTTTCATCCTTGAGAATCTGGTCAATCTGATCCTGGGTTTGTGTAAGCAATACAATCTCGTAATCTCCTTTTTCCCGAATGGTATCCCTGTAATGCAGCAATGCACTCCATCCCAGATTCAGTATGACATAAAGTACTGTGGTTGCAACAATCACACCAAAAACAGTAACCAGGCTTCGCCGCTTATTCATTTTCAGATACCGGATTGCAAGCTGTCTGTAATTTTCCATGTTTTTCCACTCCTCCTTACATAAAGTCTGTATATCTAATTTGGCTTAAACCGCACAAAAAAAGAGTATAATTCGCTTTGAATTATACTCATTATATAACAGGAAAGTTACAATCCCGTGACAATGATTCTTACAATTTTGTCATAAAACAGCTTATTGCACAAACGTGATTAAAAACCATGTATATTTTCCCTCTTCACTTCTCACATGTATGCTGCCACCCATGCCCTCCACAATGGATTTTGTAAGGGAGAGTCCAATTCCCACGCTATTAGGATTGACTTCCTGATGAATCCGGTAAAACCGCTTAAATATATTCTTCATCTCTTTTTCCGGAATACCCGGACCTTCATCCTTCACATAGATTCTGACATAAACTCTGGTTCGTTCTACCTCCAGGCAAATTGGTTTATCTTTACCGGAATAATCCGATGCATTTTTCAGCAGATTAATGACTGCCTCCACCAGCCAGTCCCCATCACAGCACAGGGAAATATCTTCCGGACAGTCTACGGAAAGTGTCTGGTTTCTCTCCTTTACCATATAGGAAACCCCATTGGCTGCCTGCAGCAACAAAGGCTTTAGTGGAAGCTCCTGTTTTTCAAACTGGATGGCTCCTGCCTCAATCCGGGCAAGCTTCAACATAGACAGCACCATCCACTCCATGCGGTTTAACTGGTTAGCTGCCTCATTTAATATCTGCTTTTTCTTTTCCGGTTCTGTAATCTTATCCTCTAATAGTAAATCCACAAAAACATTCAGCGATGCCAAAGGTGTTTTTAACTGATGGGAAATATCCGAGATAATGTCCCGCAGAAAAATCTTTTCATTCAATTCCCGGTTTTTACTCTCCTGCAGGACATGTACCATTTTGTAAAAGCTGCTATAAAGAATACCAATGCTTCCTTCTTTGTATTCCTCTGGCGGCAGTTCTTCCCTTAGCTCCATCACATCATTCATACGCTCTGAAACAGTTTCCACTTCTCTATAAACAGCATCCAGCATATGATAAGTAACAAGATACAGAATCACAAGAAATACCAGTACAATTCCTGTCATACCCCATACTTTCCAGGAAATATCACCCCAAACTGCCACATTCCATCCAAGCACTACAAGCAGGAACAATCCGGACAGGAGCCAGTAATATTTTTTATATCGGTTACGTTCATAATCACTTTTCATTATTATTCTCCATGCTTTTTGAGCCGGTATCCCACTCCACGGACGGTTTCAATCCAATCTGCATCCTCGCCCAATTTACTTCGCAGACGTTTCATATATACCGACAGGGTATTATCATCCACAAAGGATTCTCCTGTATCATATAATCGTTCCAGCAATTGATTTCTGGTCAACACCAGTCCTTCATTCTGTATCAATTCTTTCAACAGACGCAGTTCACTTGGAGTACAGTCTACCATCTGCCCTGAGTGAAGCAGCCGGAATTCTTTCACATAGAACTCATGTGTTCCAAAGGAATAGATATCCGTTCCCGATTCCATCACTAATTTAGAACGCCGGATATTTGCAGCAATCCTGGAAAGAAGTTCCTTCACCCGGTAAGGCTTTGTCACATAATCATCCGCACCAAGCTCCAGACCTTGAACGATATTCACCTCTTCTCCAACCGCTGTCAGAAAAATAATAGGAAACTGCTTTCCCATATCTCTTAGTTCTTTGCAGAAATTAAAACCATTTCCATCCGGCAGCATCACATCTAACAGCATCAGATCGGGTTCTTTTTCCAGCACTGCCTTTCTTGCACTTTCAATATTTCCCGCATGTATAACATGGTATCCTTCCGCCTGTAATGCATATTCTGTTCCCATTGCCAGAGCAAAATCATCCTCCACCAGCAAAATTGTTCCCGCCATACGCTTCCTTCTCCCAGTTTCTTTTTTTACATTTTACCCAATCTCTCTACAAAAGTAAAGGCTGGACATTCTGCAATGTCCAGCCTTAATTCGTTTTCTAAATTAATACTTGTATACTTTTACGGTCTTTGTTCCAAATGCCACAGCCTTTTCATGGGTAGCGAAGAAAATATCAATATGATTACCACTTACTCCGCTTCCTCTATCTTCTACGGTATATACAATTCCGTCAATCACAACCTTTGTTCCAAACGGTAAAATACTCGTATCTGCTGCAATGGTACGTCCCTCTGTAGGAGTAGTACCGCTTGCAGTCTTGCTATGACCACCACTGCACTTCTTACATCCACAATATGCTGTAATGGTAAATGTTCCTATACACTCACCAGACTCGGTTGCAGTTACCGGCGTTGTAGTGGCACCCTGATATGTCTCTTGCGTACTGCTGCTATTATTGCTTGTATTATTATAAGCCATCTGGGTCTGCTGTGCAGCCGCTGCTGCCTCTGCTGCGGCTTTTTCTGCTGCGGCCTTCTCTGCTGCCCGACGTTCTAATTCCTCTGCTGATACTGCAATTGCATATAACTTATCTACATCTACCAGATCCGCAGATACATATCCGGTCTGACCATCCTCTAACATAACCGGTAGCCATGTAATGGATTCTTCTGCATTCGGTACTTCTGTACTCTCTGTTTCAGTACCTGTCTGCTCTGTGGAAATCTCTGTAGACTTTTCATCTGTACCATCCGCTGTCTCAGCCATTGCTGTAACAGTTGTCTCATCCAAAGTATCTTCCTCTTCCGGATTCTCTAATACGGTAATGGTATCATCTTTCTCTAATACAGTTAAAATGTCAGCATCTGTGGACTGCTCCGCTCTGACATTCACTCCATCTTCTAAAACAGTCCCCCGCAATGTCACATAATCCTTTGCGTACTGCTCTGCACTCTCTCCGGTTAAAATATAATCAGTCAGTACATAACCTTCTACATCACCAGACTTAATCTTGGTCCATTCGCCTTCTGTTCCTTCCACAATGGCAATGGCACCTGAATCCATGGAACCAACAAACTCAGCATCTGTGCTTGGATCTTTTCTTATATTCAAAGTTTCTTCTACTTTAGCAATACATTTGCCATCAAATTCACTCTTCTTCTCCTGAGTGGCTGCATACTGCTTTGACATCTCAATATAATCAGAAGCAGTCTTCGTTGCCGCAGCAAGCACCTCTGTGGTTGCTTCACTGGTAATGGCAGTTCCTTCTGTTTTCTCTTCTGTTTCCTCTATCTCAGCAGTTGTAACATCATTAGATGCAACGTCTGTATGCTCAGCAACTTCACTGTTTCCAAACAATGCTTCCTTAGCACTTACACGAGTTCCAGCATCTGCTATGTCACTGCTGTCATCTGTATTCACCAAAACAACTGCACCAACTGCTAAAACAACAGCCAAAATGATGCAAATTCCTATCTGCAGATTCCGAACAAAATACCTGCCGTTAAAAATGTTCTTTTTCATGTAAAGTTTATAGCGTTCTGTCATTACAGCTCTTCTGTTATGTCGCATGATATCGTTCCTCCATCGACTTACCGGCTTTTTTATTATTATAGCCAAAACACCCTTTTTAATCCTTACATCACAATATGGGTTCTAAAATCCATACCAAAATGTTACAAACTTGTTACAAGTTGTAATATAACACTTAACAAAATAAATGTCAAGTCTGCTTTTTCTGTCATTATTTTACAAAAATTCGGGATATATTTCATTTTTTCTAAGTTTTTCATATTATTTTCTGTTACAATATGTTAAGATATCATTACATTTTTGTGTAAAAGTGCAAAATCATATTCTGTTTTTATACATTTAGCACATAACAGGAGGGAGAATATGTCAGCTATCCGTTTAGACAAATATTTGGCAGACGCGGGAATCGGCACCCGTTCTGAGATAAAAAATTTTATAAAAAAGGGATTTGTGTCTGTAAATGGCTCCCCTGCTGACAGACCGGATATCAAAATCAACCCGGAAACGGATTCGATCCAATACCGAGACCAGCTTATACAGATTTCTTCCTATGAATATTACCTATTAAATAAGCCTGCCGGATATGTCAGTGCAACTAAGGACAACACCGCCCCTACGGTACTGTCACTGATCAACAGCCGGCGGAAGGATTTATTCCCTGTGGGAAGACTGGATAAAGACACCGAGGGACTATTGCTAATCACCAACGATGGAGAACTATCCCACCGCCTGCTTTCTCCAAAGCGGCATGTGGATAAAACCTATTATGCGGTTGTCGAGGGAAGGGTTACAATGGAAGATGTCCTTGCTTTTGAAAAAGGACTGGTTATCGGTGATGAAGATCTGAATGTGGCACTGCCGGCTAAACTTACCATATTAAAACAGGAAGAAGATATTTCTTTTGAAAAATCTCTTTCTTATATAGAAGTTACACTTCATGAGGGCAAATTTCATCAGGTAAAGCGAATGTTCCAGGCAGTGGGAAAAAGGGTTATCTATTTGAAACGGATTGCCTTTGGCACTTTAAGTCTGCCGGCAGATTTAGAACCGGGGACTTACAGAGCACTCACGAAAGAAGAGATAGAACATCTTCAAAACTGCTGACAGACAACAGAAGAATTGTGGCACTTTAACAATTTAAAGTGTTGACACCTTTTTCATATCATACTAAAATATACATGATGAAACTGTCGCTTTCATATGATAATCAAGAATAATACTATTGGAGTAAAGCTATGAATAAACACACTAATTTCAGCATCGGTTTTATCGGTCTTGGTCTGATTGGTGGCTCCATTGCCAAATCCATCCGGCGTCTTTTCCCGGATTCAGAGATATTGGGCTTTGATGTAGACCAGGCTGCCCTGACCCTTGCCTTTAAGGATAGCACCTTAACTAAAACTGTTACCACAATTGAAGCAATGCAGGACTGCGACTACATTTTCTTATGTGCCCCGGTGCATTATAATATCAGTTATCTTCCTACATTAAAGAAAATCATGAAAGATTCCTGTGTCCTGACGGATGTGGGAAGCGTAAAAAGCGATATATACAGTGCCATCCATGAACATCAGCTGGATGATTATTTTATTGGTGGACATCCTATGGTTGGTTCAGAGCGAAGCGGATACGAGGCTGCAAATGACCGCCTGATTGAAAATGCTTACTATTTTGTAACCCCTTCTGAAACCGTGGATTCCAAAAAAGTAGAAGATTTCCGAACCTTTTTAGAGGATCTGGGTGCCATTCCAATCGTATACAGCCCGGAACGGCATGACGAAATCACTGCTTATATCAGCCACATTCCCCATGTCATTGCCTCTTCGCTGGTCAATCTTGTCGCAGCAAAAGAAGATGAAAACGGAATGTTAAAGCAGCTTGCCGCCGGCGGTTTTAAGGATATTACCCGGATTGCATCATCCAATCCGGTGGTCTGGGAACACATTTTATTAAGCAATCCTGACAATGTGACAGAAGGTCTCCGGGCATTTATTACTGAATTAGAATATATGATCAATGCCATTGAATCGGGAAATGAAAAGGATATCTATTCCTTTTTTGATACTGCCAGAAAGTACCGGAATTCCGTTCCTGACCATGCCACGGGAGTTATCCGCATGAATTACGATGTCTATGTGGACATTCCGGATGAGCCAAACGCATTGGCAAAGGCTGTTACATATGTAGGTGAGGCAGGAATCAATCTGAAAAACATTGGTATCACCCATAACCGGGAAGACAATGAAGGCGTGCTCCGGCTTTCCTTCTATGATAATGATGGAGCTGTTGCTGCCGCTGCTCTTTTAAAAGAACATGGCTATCAGGTTTATGAACGATAAATAATTTTAGGAGAATGATTATGATTATACCACATTTTAAGAATTTACAGGGAGAAATCACCGTTCCCGGTGACAAATCCATTTCCCATAGAAGTATCATGTTAGGTTCCCTTGCAAAAGGAACCACGGAAGTGACAGGCTTTTTACAGGGAGCTGACTGTTTATCCTCCATTTCCTGCTTTCAGAAAATGGGAATTGACATTGAAAATAACAAAGAAACCAATATTGTAAGAATTCACGGAAAGGGACTGCAGGGTCTTACTGCACCTGCCTCCGTATTAGATGTGGGCAACAGCGGTACCACCACAAGATTAATGTCCGGTATTCTGGCAGCACAGCCCTTTACTTCTACCGTAGACGGTGATGCTTCCATCCGCAAACGTCCAATGGGAAGAATCATGACACCACTTAGTGAAATGGGAGCCAGATTCGAAAGTCTTGCCACAGATAAATGTGCACCATTCAAGGTTACAGGCGGCAATCTTCATGGAATTGACTATCTATCACCGGTGGCTTCTGCCCAGGTAAAATCAGCGGTATTACTTGCGGGATTATACGCAGAAGGCAAAACCAGCGTCACGGAGCCAAGCCTTTCCAGAAATCATACAGAGCTGATGTTTGAATCCTTTGGTGTGGACATCAAAAGTGAAGGCACGACTGCTACGGTAACACCGGCAACAGAGTTGACTGCCCAACACATCAACGTGCCTGGCGACATTTCCTCTGCAGCATATTTCATTGTGGCAGGACTCATCACACCGAACTCTGAGATTACCATTCAGAATGTAGGCATCAATCCAACCAGAGACGGAATTCTTACGGTATGCAGGAATATGGGTGCAGATATCACCCTTTCCAATGTGAAAAATGATATCGGGGAGCCTGTGGCTGACATCACTGTACGAACCTCCCCATTACACGGCTGTACCATCGAAGGGGATATCATCCCGAAACTCATAGATGAGATTCCGGTTATTGCCATTATGGCGGCATTTGCGGAGAGTACTACGATTATTAAAGACGCTCAGGAGCTGAAGGTAAAGGAATCCAACCGGATTGATGTTATGGTGAATAACCTGTCTGCTATGGGGGCAGATATTGAGGGAACCGAGGACGGTATGATTATTCATGGTGGAAAGCCATTGCACGGAGCTGTGATTGATTCCAAGCTAGACCACCGCATTGCCATGAGTTTTGCCATTGCAGGCGGACTGGCAGAGGGCGATACCGAGATTACCGGAGCGGAATGTGTGAATATTTCTTATCCGACTTTCTATTCCGATTTGGAAATGTTGATGCGATAAACCCAGACAGATTTTATCTTTTCTGGATAAACATAGCATCCCCAAAGGAGAAGAAACGATACCGCTCCTTTACTGCCACCTCATAGGCATGTAACATCTTCTCTCTTGATGAAAATGCAGACACCAGCATAAGCAGGGTGGATTCCGGCAGATGAAAATTCGTAATCAGGGAGTCCACCACCTTAAAAGTATATCCCGGATAAATGAAGATGTCCGTCCAGCCGCTTCCGGCTTTTACGATTCCATTCTCATCTGCCACTGACTCTAAAGTTCTGGTACTGGTAGTTCCTACTGAAATCACCTGGTTTCCCCTGGCTTTGGCGGCATTTATCTTTGCTGCCTCTTCCTCTTCCACCACATAGAATTCGGAATGCATATGATGCTCCAATATGTTATCCACTTTCACAGGACGGAAAGTTCCAAGTCCCACATGTAATGTAACATGGGCAATTTCCACTCCTTTTTCCATTAACTGCTCCAACAATTCATTGGTAAAATGTAATCCCGCCGTTGGGGCAGCCGCAGAGCCTTCATGCTTAGCATATACGGTCTGATAACGATTTCTGTCTTTCAACTGATGGGTAATGTATGGCGGCAGCGGCATCTGCCCCAGTTTGTCCAGAAGTTCCTCCCAGATTCCTTCGTATTCAAAACGGATCAGGCGGTTTCCCTCTTCCACAATATCAATCACTTCCCCTAAAAGTAATCCATCCCCAAAGGACACTCTTGCACCAACCTTCATTTTCTTTCCTGGTTTTACAAGAGTTTCCCATACCTTTTCCTCTTTTCGTTTTAACAGAAGAACCTCAATAGAAGCTCCTGTATCCTCTTTCACACCCATCAAACGTGCCGGAATTACCTTGGTATCGTTGATTACCAGACAATCCCCTGGGTTTACATAATCTATAATGTCGTAAAAATGCTTATGGGAAATGCTGCCGTCTTCCCTGCCAATCACCATCAAACGGGAATCACTTCGCTTTTCCAATGGATCCTGTGCAATTAACTCCTCAGGTAAATCATAATAAAAATCTGACAATTTCATGCTGTTTATCTCCTTCTTGTAGTACTCTTTCCTGACTCTGTTTCTATCCAATATAGTTTATATCTGTCCGCATATCTTATATTTTATCACTGCAAAAGCCTCCCTTAAATACTGATTCGGTACAGTATACCATTTCGTCGGGGCACCTAACCCTTCCACATTGGAAAGTCCCTGTTTCTTTGCCACTCCAACTCCACGACATACATGAAAATAATTAGTCACGAGCACCACTTTATCATCCGTATTCTCCATTAACTCCATGCTATATCGGATATTTTCATCGGTATTGGTGGAATTCTCCTCCAAAATCATGCGCTCCTTATCAATCCCCAATGCCTGCAGATATACTGCCATGGCATAGGCCTCAGTTACATCCTCTCCCGGTCCCTTTCCACCTGACAAGATAACCTGTGTATCCGGATTCTCTGCAAGATACTCGTATGCCACATCCAGCCGTTTCTGCAGGGCATAGGACGGCACACTTCCCTTCACCTGGGCTCCCAGCACCAGCACATAATCTGCATGCTTAGCTGGTTTTTCCGCACCATACTGGATAATGATAAGCTCCGTTACAAGAATCACACAAAACGCTGTCATAAAAACCAGTCCAAAAGTCCATTTTACCCACTGTGGTATTACAATCTGCCCACTGACCGTTTTCTTATATATAAGACTTAATACAAAGCATCCGATTCCTGCCAGCAGCCAGAAATAGGTAAATACATTGGTCAGATCCACCAGTGCCATATATAGTACAAAATATGCAAAACAAAGTATACCAAGAATCATGAGTATATTCATAATCATTCGTTCTTTCCTTTTCTTCATGTTTTACCATCTCCTTATATCTTCATTCAGTATAAGGGATTGTCTTTGAAAATGCAAGCCGGGGACACCTTTATAAAAAAGACAGCTGCCACAAATTTGTGGCAGCTGTCATTAACTCTTATTCCGGGTGTTCTCATTTCTTCACTATTCTATTTTATTATGCTCTAAGCTCAATGCCCATTTCCTTCAGTGCATTCAGTACCTTTTCCACTGCCTTATCTACCTCAGCAGACTCTAAGTTACGGTCTTTTGCACGGAAGATTAAAGAGAATGCAACAGACTTCTTGCCTTCGCCAACCTGCTCGCCTTCATATACATCAAACAGCTCACAGCTTTCCAATATCTTACCGGCATTTTTCTTGATTACATGTTCAATCTGACCAACAAAAAGGCTCTTATCCATAACCATGGACAAATCTCTTGTACTTGCCGGGAATTTGGCAATTCCCTCATACTTCCGGTCAAAGGTTGCGAGCATTGTAAGAATCTCCATATTGAGAACTGCCACATAAGCATCTGTCTTCAGATTATAATTGTCTCCAACCTCTGGGTGAATCTGTCCAATGATACCCAGTTCCATTTTGCCCTTCATGATACGTGCCTGACGTCCCGGATGCAGATAGGAAATGTCATTTGCAGGCTCACACTCTGCCCCAGTGATTCCAAGTTTCTCTAAAATCTCTTCCACAACACCCTTCATGTCAAAGAAATCACCCTCGCCATACATACCAAGGGTCAGTCTCATTTTCTCTTCCGGCAGTTCCGTAAGCGGTAATGCCTTTGGAAGATAAATGTTGCCAAGCTCGTAGAGACGGGCTGTCTTGTTTCTTCTGTTGTAGTTGGTTGCAAGGGATGTCAGCATACCATTCAAGGATACGGTTCTCATAATAGAGAAATCCTCTCCCAACGGATTGGAAATGACAATTGCCTGACGCTCCTTTGCATCTGCCGGCAGCAATAACTTATCGAATACCTTTGGACTTTCAAAGGAATAGGTCATTCCGCCTGAGAAACCATTTCGCTCGCAAATCTCTCTTGCCACATCATCTACTCTCTGGTTAAACGGTTTCTTACCAACAGTTGCTTCACCCTTTGGCAGAGATACCGGAATGTTATCATATCCATAAAATCTTGCCACTTCCTCAGCCAGGTCTGCCATGCAGCCCAAATCCTGACGGAAGGTAGGAATGGTCAGGGTGTTATCTGCCTCATTGTATACCAGATCAAGCTTCTTAAAATAAGCTAACATATCCTCTTTGGAAATATCGGTTCCCAGTAATGCGTTGTAGCGTTCCGGCTCAAATGGCAGTACCTTTTCCTTCACCGGATTTGGATATACATCTACGACACCACCGACTACTTCACCGCATCCCATTTCCTCTACCAGCTGGCAGGCACGGTTAATTGCGTCCATGGCAGTATTCGGATCAAGTCCCTTTGTAAATTTGAAAGATGCATCTGTCTGTAAACCAATTCTCTTGGATGCCAAACGGATGTTGGTGCCGTCAAAGCAGGCAGCCTCGAATAATACTGTTTTCACATCATCGGTAATCATGGAATTCTCACCGCCCATGATTCCGGCAATGGCAACTTCCTTTTCGCCGTCACAAATCATAAGAACTCCGGAGTCTAACTTTCTCTCCTGTCCGTCTAATGTGGTAAAGGTATCCCCATCTGCTGCGCGTTTTACAATAATCTCATGATTAGCAATGGTGTCTAAATCAAAGGCATGCATCGGCTGACCGTACTCTTCCATAATATAATTGGTAATATCCACCAGATTATTAATGGAACGAATTCCCATTGCTTTTAATCGATCCTGCATCCACTTTGGAGACGGTCCGATTTTGATATTTTCTACCACTCTTGCACAATAACGCGTACATAAATCATTATCCTCTACAGTAACCTTGATAAAATCATTTACATCCTTATCATTTGCCTTTACGGTTACTACCGGTGGATAAAATGGCTTGTCAAAGGTAGCTGCAACCTCTCTTGCCATACCAATCATGGAAAAGCAGTCTACACGGTTGGAAGTAATCTCATATTCCACTACCGTATCATCTAAGCCCAGTGCTTTTACCGCATCATCACCCGGTTTCACACCGGAATCCGGCAGAAATACATAGACACCATCCTCCGGTGCCTCCGGATAAAAGTCTCTGGAAGAACCCAACTCCTCGATTCCACACATCATACCATTGCTTTCCACGCCACGGAGCTTACCCTTTTTAATCTTGATTCCATCCGGATATTCCGTATCATCTCCGTGGGCAGCGGCTACTTTACCACCGTCTAATACGATTGGAATCATATCTCCAACCTTCACATTCTTTGCACCGGTTACAATCTGAATTGTATCTGTACCGATATTTACCTGACAGACCACCAGCTTATCTGCATCCGGATGTTTCTCTAAGGTTTCAATCTTACCTACAACAATTTTCTCCAAGTTCTTGTCCTTTTTCTCATAACCCTCTACATGAGAACCTGACAATGTCATTTTATCTACAAATTCCTGTACGTCCACATCAAGGTCTGGAACATACGCTTTAATCCATGATATTGGTGTATTCATAATACAATTTCCTTTCTACTTTTTTATCAA
>JBJEJE010000153.1:18005-30848 GCA_051877755.1 Lachnospiraceae bacterium
GGTTACTCGCTTTCCGTGCTTCGCACTATACATCAAGTTTCGTAATCATCTTGGTGTAAGCAAGCTTCCACCAAGCCGCTTCCGAAACTTGATGTGCGTTGCTCGGCTTCACTAAAATTGATTCAAGAACCTTACATCGTTCTCATAGAGAAGTCTCATATCGTCAATTTCGTACTTCAGCAATGTGACACGCTCAAGTCCAATACCAAATGCAAATCCCTGATATTCCTTTGAATCAATTCCACACATATTTAACACATTTGGGTGAACCATACCACAACCGAGAATCTCAATCCAGCCGCTTCCCTTACACATACGACATCCTTTTCCACCGCACTTAAAACATGTTATGTCAACCTCTGCAGAAGGCTCCGTAAATGGGAAATGATGTGGTCTGAATTTTACCTTTGTCTTTTCCCCAAAGAACTCCTTTGCAAACTGCTCTAAGGTTCCCTTTAAATCAGCAAAGGTAATACCCTTATCAATTACCAGTCCTTCTAACTGATGGAAAGAAGGAGAATGGGTCGCATCTACCTCATCGGCACGGAACACACGTCCTGGTGAAATCATACGGATTGGAAGTTTTCCCTGCTCCATGACTCTCGCCTGTACCGGTGAAGTCTGGGTTCTTAATAAGATATCTTTTGTAATATAGAAGGTATCCTGCTCATCCTTTGCCGGATGATTTGCCGGGATATTCAATAATTCAAAATTATAACGGTCATATTCTACCTCAGGACCATCTACTACCTCATAACCCATACCGATAAATACTCGTTCCAAATCCTCCAATGCAATCTGATTCGGATGTCTGTGCCCGCGCATATTCTTTCTGCCCGGCAGGGTAACATCTATGGTTTCCCGCTTCATTTTCTCTGTACGAAGAAGTCTTGCAAGCTTTGTCTTCTCCTCTTCCAACTTCTCTTCGATGGCGGTTCTTGCTTCATTTACCATCTGACCCACCATCGGTCTTTCCTCTGCCGGAACATCTTTCATTCCTTTTAATACAGCAGTTAACTCGCCCTTTTTACCAAGGACTGCAACCTTAATCTCATTAAGGCTGTCAAGGTCTTTCGCACTTTCAATTTTTGCAAGTGCATCTGCTTTAATCGCCTCTAATTTCTCTTTCATGATATATCTCCTTTTTTTTAATTTACATAATAAAAGGAGCAAGCTCTCCCAAAAGGGACGAACTTGCTCGCGATACCACCCTAATTCCAAGACACAACACATAAAATCCTTGCCTTTGTATCTCAGCTCTCGTCATGTGATAACGTCCATGACCCGTCAAAACCTACACATTCATTTCCTGACGAAAATCAAATAAACGTCAAGTCATAAACTTCAGTTTCAAAACTCCGGTGTGAAATTCAAATACTATGTGAACCGAAGGAAGCTTCCAGCCAACGACTTCCTCTCTCTGACAGAACATACTATTCTCTTGCACCATCATCATCTTATCTATTCAAGTATGTTACTTTTCAAAACTATTCTTTATTGTAACATTTTTTTAACCCGTGTCAAGTATCCTTTTGATAATAAATAATTAATAACAGCTCCAATGAACAAGGAATACATACAAAAATACAACCACAGCATGGCAATTACAATTCCTGCAAGGGAGCCATACATCACCGAAAGGTTAGGGAAATAATCAATATAAAGCACCACCACTCTGGAAATCACCAGCCATGCCACCGAACAAAATGCGGCCCCCGGCATCTGGGATTTCACACGCTTACCCAGATTCATTTTCTCCTCTTTTCCCATCGGAAGTCCAAATCCACCAGGCAGTATGACATACAACATCAGAATAAAACCATAAAAGAACAGCCAGCCCATAATATACCGGATAAACAAAAACAGCTTACGCATTATTGAGCCTATTTCAAAAACATTTTGTATATAGGATTTGTAATAGTGTGATATGGTAAAATAAGCCGACATGATTACTGCAAACGCAATAAGAAGCAAAATCGTATAAACAATGGCAATCATACGGGATTTTATAAAATTATTTTCCTGCCGGATCTGATACATGCTGTTAAATCCATCCATCAAGGCTGCAATTCCCTTAGAGGCAGACCATAGCATTGCAACTGCAGAAATCGAAATTACGGTACTACCTGCCCTGCTGTATAAATCTTCAATAATCCCTTCCGCATAAACTATCAAATCGTCCGGAATAACCTGCATTAACAAATCCATCACATCCTGCTGGGAAAACGGCAGATAAGTTGTAATTGCCAGTGCCAGCGATACCAGTGGAACGACAGACAGCAGAATAAAAAATGCTGCCTGAGCGGCACAGGCTGCCGTATAACTGTCACTAATCTTCTCTGCAAATTTGTAGATATAACCGGCACATAATTTGATTTTTGAAAAAAATTTATTATCCTGGAGCGTATTCATCCCTTCACTATCCATCCTGCTTCCTTATTCATACCTGCACTTTCATTCATACAATATTACAGTTTCTTAGCCCATAGTATCTGTCCATGCATTTACTTTCCCATCAATTCATACATATCTTTAAGCTCTACTGCTGTATAATAATGTAAAATAATATCATTGGCAGTATATCCAAGTTTTGCCATATCATTGGCACCATTCTGGCTCAATCCTACTCCATGTCCAAAGCCACCGCCACGGATTACATATCCATTGCTGTCATCCACATAAAAATATGCACTCGGAAGGGAAGTCCAGCCACTGATGGTAGAACCATCCTGCTTCCGTATCGTAACCGCCTCCGGACTTAACAGTGCTCTTGCATTTGCCTGCCCTTTCACCAAAATGGTCTCCGCTGTTCCGGTAATCACCATTTCCTCAATGATACCACTGTCTCCACGTTGTGTAACCTCGATGCTGACCAGATCTCCAATACTGCTGATTGCCTTTTTCTCAAAATCACCCTGTGCATTCTGCGCCAGAATATTCTCCGGCATTGCCTGAATTCTTTCATATAGATGGTTATTGATTGCCTCTGTAAGCTTTTCCTTTGTAAATCCCACACTCCAGCGGAAAAATGGTTCCTCTTCCTCTATAAATCCGGTTCCGAGGTTGCCATCTATAAAATCTCTGAAATTCCCCTCATCTCCTAGATTTGCCATGTCATTTAACTCTGTTTCCATGGTATCTAACAAATATGGCTCCTGATTACCTCCCCAGACAACACTGTTATTGCTGGTGGCTCCACATGAGGTAGAAAAGAAAAATGCTTCAATAACCTCACCGTCATAGCACGGTACAACACCATAGGTATCATCCACAGCAAAGATTGCCCGTTCATCCTCTTCCACATTGTTGTATACCTGACTGGAAATACTGTCGTCTAAATGTGCCCCATACTGTGCATATTTATCACTTTCCATCTGTCGGTATGCATATGCCCTTGCACAAATTGCCTGTGCCTTTAACGCTTCTGTCTCATAAGAAACCGGCATTTCACTTGGCACAACTCCATACAGATACTCCTCCACCGGAAGTTCATTTACAACCAACACCCCCTTGTCGTCCTTGGAAAGCTCCAGTGTTCCTCTATAAGAAGGGGAACCATTCTGCCGCTGGATAGAGGTAATGGTAATCCTTCCCTCCTCTTCCTTGGAGGTAATCTTTGCAGAACCACTCTGCAGTTCTTCGCTTCCGTTCCGGAATGCAATCTTATCTCCCGCTGCATATTCTTTCACGGTATCTCCATAGCTCACTGTAAAATCAGTATCCGAGGTAACAGATACTTCATTATGATAATAATCCGTAAAATCTGTATTGCTGATTAACACCCGTATATTCTTTGCATAAATATCCTCTGTAATGAGAGCTGCTTCTAAAGCCCCATCCTTTATGTAAAGTGAAATCTGGTTATATCCAATCAGCGTTCCTGCAGACTGCATTGCCTTAAAACTTCCATTCACTTTATAAACATTAAATGCATCTGATAAATACAAAGGTTCCTCATAGCCATCCACCGTAACAACACCGTCCGCATAAGATGTCACCCTTGCTGTTACCAATTCCCCGGTATGATCTGTAATCCCCGTCACACCCTGGTTGGATATGGTGATGTCACATAGACAATCCTTCCAGTCAGCATTCTTCCCTGACTTCTTTTCCAGCAAAAGTTTCCGCATTCCGCCATTGACATAGGCAAGTAAAAGTCTACCTTCCTCCTCATCTGCTACTTTGGATACATAAGCATTTCTAATAACAATACTCTCTGTACTTTCCCCAAGACACAAAATAATTTCGTTATTAGATACATATAAACGGACAACCTTTCCCACATAATCTGTGGATAATCCGTAATCCTTTTCCATGTAGTAATCGCCGTTACTGGTGTTCACCACCTCATATACAATACCATCAATCTCTTTGTCATTTGCATTGTCAATATCATATATGTACAAGCTGATACTCTGCAGCCGGTCTAACTCTAACACTGTAATCAGTGAATCATACATCTGTTCAAACTGTTTTCTGGTAAGCGGAAGGAATCCCGGCATATGCTCCAAATCAATCTCTATCTCATCATAGGAAACCTCTGCTGTCTGAAGGAGTTTCTTTGCCGACTTCACAGTAAAGGAAGACCCCAGCCGATCCGTATATTCATAGTCACTGATACCCAGATAACTGATCAGACGGTTTGCCTCAGCATTTGGCATAAGGTTATCCATTGCCTTCTTATGAACTCCCAGCTTTATAAGGATTCCACCTGTAATTCCAAATATCACCAAAAGAAAAAGAAGAAACCATAAACCCTTTTTCTTTCTTTTTCCCTGTTTCTCTTTCTTCATCTTACTATCCTTCCTATCCCTTTACATGCAGACATACTACACTGCCATATACAATGTAAGAAGCAGCAATCAGACGTATGCGAATCAACCATCGCCCAATGCTGCTTCATTCTTCCTTTGTGTCTATGTAAATTCTTTTGTATCTTATCAAACCCTGTGTTGCTTTATCTTTAAGTAGAACAACCGGAAATGCCGTTTCCTGTATTTTGAGTCCTAGCCACGCTAGGTGGGATACTTCACATAAGTCTCTGCCTTCCTGTCAGGCAGGCCTGACATCCACTTATAAATATCAGTTTCCCATAAAAATAAATGTAGGTTCAAAATTACAAGAGTTGTCGTGCACCCCAGAAGTTCTACTTTATTAACTTTCCTTAAATCTATGTAAATTATACATCAATTACAGGAAAAACACAAGAAAATATTATATAATTTTATGGAAATATTTGAGAAAAGAAAGGATTCCCGTTCAGCCGGAATTATTCCTTGAATTTTGATACCATATCAAGTATCATAGACTATATGATATTATAAGGAACATCATTCCAACAAAAGGAGAATATCCATGTCAAAGAAAAATATTATTGTCGCCCAATCCGGCGGCCCAACTGTAGCCATTAATGCCTCATTAGCAGGTGTTGTAGACGCTGTAATGCACAATGAAAATTATGATATTGTATACGGTTCCATTTATGGTATTTTAGGTATTTTAGAAGATCATATCATGAATCTGAGTGATCAGGCAGAGAAGATTCCCAATTTTATCGAGACATTGAAAATCAGTCCATCCATGTATCTGGGGTCATGCCGTTACAAGCTTCCTGACTACGAAGATGACGACGCCACTTATGCTTTTATTTTTAATCAATTCAAAAAATATAATATTGGTGCTTTTTTCTATATTGGTGGCAATGATTCCATGGACACCGTATTAAAATTAAGTCATTATGGGGAACGGATTGGCAGTGATATCCGAATCATAGGAATTCCAAAAACCATCGACAACGATTTACAGATAACAGACCATACACCCGGCTATGGTTCTGCTGCCAAATATGTTGCATCCTCTATACTGGAAATTGCACACGACACTTATATTTACAGTGTAAAAAGTGTTACCATTGTGGAAATCATGGGAAGGGATGCAGGCTGGCTGACTGCTGCCGCCGCACTGGCAAGAAATTCCTACAACAACGCTCCACACCTCATGTATTTTCCGGAAGTTGCTTTTGATAAAGACCAATTTATCAACGATGTCAAAGAACAGCTATCTCAGCGCAATAATGTTATCATTGCTGTATCAGAAGGTATCAGGGATAAAGATGGTAATTATATCAGTGCAACAAAGCCTGCCAGCGATCAGTTTGGACATGCCCAGTTAAGTGGTGCAGGCAAATGTCTGGAATATTTTATTAAAGAATCCATCAATGTGAAATGTCGCTCCATCGAATTAAACGTATTACAGCGATGTGCTGCACACGTTTCTTCATTGACGGATATAGAGGAATCCTTCTCTTTAGGTTATCATGCAGTAGACTATGCCGCAAAAGGACAGTCCAAATGTATGCTCACCTTAAACAGGGAATCCAATGCTCCATATACCATATCTATCCAGACTGCTGATATCAAGGCAATTGCCAATGAGGCAAAATCCATACCAAGAGAATGGATCAACGATGCAGGCAATGATATCACACCGGCTCTTTATGAGTATATGGCACCATTGATTGTCGGTGAACCTTCCATTGTATATAACAATGGTATGCCGGTATATCTTCCGGTCGAACATTTAGATACCGGTAAATGATAATAAGGGGCTGTCACGGCAGCCCCTGTTTTTATATTGCGAGAATCCGGTCCCGCAGTTTCATCATATTCTTATCCACATCTGCAATAATTTCAGCATAATGCTTTAGTTCCTCTGCAATCTCATCCGCCTGGGCAACCTCTTTTTTATAGATCAGCTGATAATCCAATACCGACCAGAAATCCATTGCCACAGTCCGAAGCTGGATTTCTACCTTTACCCACTCTGCCTTTTTTGTCAGATAGATTGGCACCTCCACAATCAGATGCAGACTCTGATATCCTGTTTCCTTCGGTTCTTTGATATAATCCTTTACTTTGAGAATATGTATATCTGCCTGCAGGCTCAGACAGTTTACAATCTCATATACATCATCCTGAAACAGACAGGTCACCCTTATGCCGATAATATCATTCAATTTTTTCTTGGCTTCCTTTAAGTTGATCTTATATCCCTTACGCTGAAGCTTTCTGTAAATACTCTCCGCAGACTTAATACGGTGCGTCACCTGGGAAACCACCACTCTGTCTTTTTTCTCCCGCAGTTCCAAGTCAATCATGGAAAGCTTGGACTCAATAGTCTGGATTGCCCAGCGGCACTTTAACTGATATTCATTATCCGACAAAGACATCTGAAAATCAGAGATAATCTTTCGTTCTGCTTTTTTCTCTTTTTCCATATAAAAATACCACCCTACGCCTGCGCATTTTTAAACAGACATTTTTAACTGCTGTTAATATGTATACGCTTTAACATAGCATGGTATTCTTATACTTTCTATCTTTTTTATGAAAGATTTGTGTTAAATTCTTATAAAATCCCTTCTGTCAACAGATATCTTCCGTAGTTTTTTTCCACAAGTTTATCTGTCCCATTTGTCGCACAGATTGTTAATCTGATCCGTAAACCGGATTAAATCCTTATTGGCACCACCCTTATTATGGGCAATCACAGTAAGGAGACGATTACCGGCTGCAACTAAGCGGTCAAAGATTGTCTGGGCACGGAATGCTTTCTGGCTGATCTTCACTTTCCTGGTTGCAACGCCCTGGAAAATCAGTTGATCCGTTTCTAAATCAAACTCTGCTCCTGAAAATGGTGCAATCGCTTCATATCCTTCATTCTGAATCATATTTTTAAACTGCTCACACACCAGATCCTCACCATGTACCACAAATACCTTTGGCTTTGGCTCAAAAGAATGAAGCCATTTTAACAGGCCTTCCTGGTCTGCATGACCACTGATACCATCTAATTTCTCAATTCTGGCACGTACCTCTATCTGCTCACCAAAAAGCTTTACGCTCGGCGCACCTTCTAGAATACTGCGTCCTAAAGTACCATGTGCCTGATATCCGACAAATAAAATGGTACATTCTTTTCTCCAGAGATTATGCTTTAAATGATGACGGATACGTCCAGCTTCACACATACCGGATGCAGAAATAATCACCTTACTTTTCATATCAAAGTTAATTGCCTTGGAGTCATCACTGGTAACAGAAGTCTTCAGTCCCGGAAATGAAATCGGATTGATTCCCTGCTTTACCAGTTCCATTGCCTCCTCATCAAAACAACTTTCAATATTCTTATTAAATATATTGGTGGCCTCCACCGCCAGCGGACTATCCACATATACCTCAAATCCCTCATACTCCGGTAACAGGTTGTCATATTTAATCTTCCGGATAAAGTAAAGAAGTTCCTGGGTTCTTCCAACGGCAAATGAAGGAATGACTACATTACCTCCCTTATCAAAAGTTTCCTTAATAATCCGGGAAAGTTCTGCTACATAATCCGGCGTTCCACCATGATTACGGTCTCCATATGTAGATTCCATTACCACATAATCTGCTTCCTTCAGATACTGCGGGTCCTTAATGATCGGCTGGTTAATATTACCGATATCCCCGGAGAATACAACCTTTTTGGAAACATCCCCCTCCGTCAGCCATACCTCGATACTTGCCGAGCCAAGCAGATGCCCCACATCAGAAAACCGTACCTTGATTCCCTCTGCCAGATCAATAACGTCCTCATACTGACACGGTACAAAATGCTCTAACACACCAATGGCATCATTCATGCTGTAAAGCGGTACATATTCCTCCTGACCGGCTCTTCTTCCTTTCCGGTTTCTCCATTCCGCCTCAAATTCCTGAATATGTGCACTGTCACGGAGCATAATCTGACACAAATCCGTAGTTGCCTTTGTAGTATACACCTGTCCCCGGAATCCCTTTGCATACATAAGCGGCAGAAGACCGGAATGGTCAATGTGGGCATGGGTCAGCAATATGTAATCCACATCAGAGGGATTCATGGGAAGTTCCTGATTCTCATAAATGTCCTCACCCTGCTCCATACCGCAGTCAATCAGTATATTCTTGCCACACGCCTGCAGGCAGTGGCAGCTTCCTGTCACCTCATGATCTGCTCCAATAAATGTTAATTTCATACGAAACACCCCCAAAGTTCATATTTATAATGAATTTGCCCTTGGATAGATACTCTTCTTTCCATATCCACACACAAGGCTCATCAATATAGTTCTAAATTATGTTGTGCAGTTCAAAAATACCACTCACTGCTGTAACAAATGCAGCTTTCTTGCCAATCTTACCAGCAGATTCCCCTTTGGAAATGCCAGCAGCATTTCCTCCGTATAACCACCTATCTTGATCATGGAGATGAAATATACACAGGCGGCAACCAGGATTGCCACTAAAGCTGCCACTGCATTACTCATATATGCACCAGCCACCAGACTCAATGCCAGATAAAGTCCCTTATATACCAAAACAGCCGCAATCCCCATAACCAGTGCAGAAGCAACCGGAACCCCTACGGTCTGTTTCCATTCCATCTTAAAATCAAGACATGACTTCATGGAACGATAATTCATAATCACAACCACAACTGCATAAAAAGCGGTGGCAAGAACTAAAGAGTAGATTCCCAAATGGAATACCACAATACAAGGAATCAGTAAAATTATGTGTAAAACAAGTGCTGTTGCTGCACTGATAACCGGTACATTTACCTTGCCAATTCCCTGTAAAACACCATTCAACACACTGGATACCCCATAGAGCATAATGGAAAGGGAACCCAGCAGCAGCATAATAGCAACCATACGGGTATCCGCCTCTCCCAGACTGTAATAAATCAGACGTACGATAGGTTTTCCAAGCACGGCAAAGCCCACTGCACAGGGAACCGTGAATACCATTGTAAGCTGTATGGACTGTGTAATCTTGCGGTTACACTCCCTTTTATCGCCAGAAGCATAAGCTGCTGACACCCGTGGAATAATGGCAGAAGCAATGGCTGCTGCCATGGCGATTGGAACATTGGCAAGCTGCAGATACATTCTGCTGTATAATCCATACTGTCCATCTACAATCTCTTCACCCAGCCCCATATGTGCGGATATTTTCTGGAAAATCGTCATATCAAAAAACACATTGGAATTGTAAATTGCAGAACTGAATATAATAGGTGTTGCTATCATCAACAGAAGCTTAATTACTTCTTTGTAGGATAACACCGAACCGGAGGTATCCTTTGATATCCTCTGATTCAGTTCTTTTCGTTCATTCCGAAACAGGAACAGCATATAGATAAGTCCTGCCAATACCGCAACCCCGGTACCCAATGTCCCACCTGCAGCGCCGTATGCTTCATAATCGGTGGATCCCTCTGCATAACCCTTTGACAGTGCCCACTGTAGAAATACCATTGCTGCCGCAATGGTGACAATCGCATTCACAATCTGTTCCACAATCTGTGAGACCGAAGTTGGCACCATGTTCCCATATGCCTGAAAATATCCACGATACACACTCAAAAAACCGGAAAGAAAAACCGTGGGTGCCAAAATACGCATGGATAAGACTGCATTCTTTGTCACAAAAAGCGGAGCTCCCACATAGGTAACAATTGCCGCAATGCCGCCAATCACCAGCACATAGAAAAATGCACCATTCAGGATGCGTTTTACATTCCGGTATTCTCCTTTCTGAATATATTCTGCCATGATCTTAGATACTGCCGCCGGAATACTAAAAGTAGCAATCAGCAAAATCCAGGAATAGACAGTCTGTGCTGCTCCGTAATATCCATTTCCCTTCGTATCCAGCATATTGGCAAAAGGGATATTATACAGCATTCCGATTACTTTTGACAAAATACTTGCCCCTGCTAATATGGTTGCCTGCAGGGCAAAACTATTGGCTATTTTTCTCTTTTTACTCATATATCTTCCTAACTGTTTCTAATGATATTCTTGCAACTACCACATGGTTCACTATATTAAATGAAAATCTGCCCGATGACGAATTGTTGCATATACTTATAGATATCAGTATACCACATATTGTGTTGAATTAAAAGTACCCACCGATTTTCCGGATAAATTTCAAATGATTCCTCTAACACAGGAAAAGGTATCCACTCTTGTAAAGTCAAATTCCTTTACAAAAATGAATACCCTTATATAAATTATGAGAAAATAGTTCTATACAATAAACAGTATCCCGTTATTATTTTACCGTTACCTTCTTAGAAACATATTTGCCAAGACCTCCATACCCCTTGTTTCTTCCAAAACGAACGGTAACCTTTATCTTCTGGCCAATCTTGCCTTTATACTTACCGGTCACAGTGTATTTCTTACCCTTTGCCTTAACGAACTGGTCATTAATGACAACATAGGTACTGGCACCCTTTGGCGGATTCTTCTTAAGTGTCACTGTCAGCTTGTAATGTATCATTGTATATGCCGGAGTATAATACCCTGCGTGCCAGTTTCCTCCTCCATCATAATATCCGCTGTGCCATTCTCTTGGATATTTTACAGTCTTGACATTGGATACCTTGATGGACTTGATGGATGGCTTTGCCTTGTGTGCGGTATAAAAGGTTTCCTGATTGTAGTCACTGGTATAACCATTTTCTGTCACATAGGCGCGGTACTTATACTGGGTATTTGCCTTCAAACTCTTTAGTTTCAGACAATAGTTATAATCGGATGCTTTGTAGGTTTGCCATTTTCCATCCTTATATACATCTACATAACTATCCTTAGTGTATACATTCAATGTTGCCGCATTATTTGCTACTGTCAGTTCACAGGAAGGTGGTGCCGGCTTGCAGGAATAGGAAAATTTCACTTCTTTATTTCCAAAGTTTTTATAATTTGCAGTCAGATATACCGTCAGTGTATGGTCACCAGCCTCTTTTAAAAGAATGTTTCCTTTCACAACGGTCTGTTCCTTGCTAGTCTGCTCGCCACCGCCCGAAGAATATAAGACACTATATATCTCCACACTGGAATCCCCGCCGGTTAAGGTAACCGTATATGGAATACTCTTACCAGAAGAAGCAGGAAATTGGGTGCCGCCCCAATCTATACTCACGGTTCCCCAGTTAAATGGCGTGCTCTTAAGCTTCAGGCTGTATTCCGAAGTCGACAAAGGACTTCCTTTCAATAAATAAGTACCTGCCGGTAGTTCCCATTCAATCGCTGTCTCGGATGAGCATCTGTCCGTATATTTCTGATCGCCAAGCTCATTATAAAGATAATATGTTCCTATACCGCTGATGCTTCCTGTCAGGGTAGCTGCATCTTGCAAAGTAAATGTGTAATAAACGTAATTTCCCTGCACATTTGCCGGTCCTTTTATCTCCTGCACGCTCTCTCCTACGGAAATAGATACCGGAGCATTTTTATCAGTACTGATATTGTAAGCAGCCGGTGCTGTAAATTCTTCCTCAATAAAACTGTATCCCGACACTACTTCTGTACATTCTGTATCTGTATATAGTACAAATAATACAGAAAATTTTGTTCCTGGCTGAATCGGAGCCGTTGACGAAACCTTGATGCTTCTATAATCAAGACTATCATCATTATAACTGTCTTTTTTTTCAAAAATCACACCTGCATCATCTGTATAGACTGTAACTTTGTATCCATTTGCACCACTTAATACGGAGCGTGGAAAGGGAGTTGAATCTAAATAAACCCCAACTGTCATATCATACTTTCCATCTGCTCTGGAACTGTAATCGATATAATCGACCGGATTCGCTTTCGTTGCTGTTTTTGTCTGACGAATGGTGGCAGCGAATACCTCTCCACTCATGAACCACAAACCAAATAGAACCATACATAGCATGACAGAAAGCTTCAGCTTCTTCATTTGCATTAATACTTTACTTTGTTCCATATTCATTCTCCTC
>JBJEJE010000154.1:0-15127 GCA_051877755.1 Lachnospiraceae bacterium
TGCAGGAATTAGGACGGGAACCAACCCCGGAGGAGATTGCAGAGGAGATGGAGATTCCGGTAGAGCGTGTCAGAGAAATCTTAAAGATTTCCCAGGAACCGGTTTCTTTGGAGACTCCAATTGGTGAGGAGGAAGACAGCCATTTAGGCGATTTCATTCAGGATGAAAATGTACCGGTACCTGCTGATGCAGCAGCATTTACTCTGTTAAAAGAGCAGCTGGTGGAAGTATTGTCGACGCTTACAGAGCGAGAGCAGAAGGTGTTGAGACTGCGGTTTGGTCTGGATGATGGACGTGCGAGAACACTGGAAGAAGTCGGTAAGGTATTTAATGTAACCAGAGAGCGTATCCGCCAGATTGAAGCAAAGGCACTTCGCAAGCTGAGACATCCGAGCCGAAGCAGGAAACTGAGAGATTATCTGGAGTAATATGTATGAAAGATTTGGTGTTATCAAAACGAATGGAGGCTGTGGTGAATATGGTTTCGCCACAGTCCTTTGCTATTGCTGATATTGGCTGTGATCATGCATATGTATCCATTATGCTTTTGAAACGGGATTTGACAAGGAAAGTTGTAGCAATGGATGTGCGAAAAGGTCCATTGGAGATTGCCAGGAAAAATGTGGAAGCCTATGGAATGCAGTCGCAGATTGAACTGCGGTTAAGTGATGGATTGGAAAAGCTGGCTTATGGGGAAGTGGATACCATTATCATTGCCGGCATGGGTGGCTTGCTGGTAAATCGCATTTTAGAAAGAGGTATGGACGTCTTGTCCGGTGATAAACGTCCGAAGCTGATTTTGCAACCCCAGTCCGATATTCGTGAAGTACGGATATTTTTGTATGCTCATGCATATCATATTGTTCAGGAGACTATGCTGATAGAGGACGGAAAATACTATACTGTGATGAAGGCGGAACCGGGAGAAGCCCCATGTGATTTTTCTGATGCAGAGTGGATATATGGCAGATATAATTTAGAACAGCAAGATCAGGTGTTATATAACTATCTGCAAAAGGAAAAGCGGTTGTTAGAGGAGATATTTCAAAAGCTGGAAAAGGCTGTGAAAGAGGCAAAACAAAAAGGGGAGGACGTACCGTTAAAAACTACAGAGAGGCTTTTGTCGGTGCAGAATGAAATCCTGGTCAATGAAATGGCAATGAAATATTATGTAAACCAATAAAATACGACAGGAGATGGGAGTATGAAATGCAGAGAGATAATAGCTCGTTTAGAGGAACTTTCACCAAAGTCATATGCTTGTGAATGGGATAATGTAGGGCTGTTGGTGGGAAGAAAAGAGAAAGAGATAAAGAAAATCATGATTTCCCTGGATGCTTCCCGCGAGGTTGTGAGTTATGCGGTGAGAGAAAAGGTAGATATGCTCATTACGCATCATCCAATGATCTTTTCCCCAGTAAAACAGGTGAATGAAGACCAGTTTACATCGGATAAGATCTTAACTCTTGCAGAAAATGGAATCTGTTACTATGCCATGCATACGAATTTTGATACAGTTGGTGGAATGGCAAAGGAAGCAGCAGGAGAGAAATATCTGAATCTGTCGGAAACATCCCCGATAGTATGTGAGCCGGGATGTACGGAAGGAATGGGAAGATATGGGAAACTGCCGCACCCGATGACGGCACAGGAAACTGCCGCGTATGTAAAAGAAAAATTTGATATTCCATTTGTTATGCTTTATCAGAGCAGAGCGGATAAGGATAAGGTTTTTGAGCGGATTGCAGTGCTGCCTGGTTCCGGGAAAAGCGAGATGAGAGAGGTGAAAGAACAGGGATATTCCCTGTATTTAACGGGTGATTTTGGTCATCATGAAGGTATGGATGCAATGGATATGGGACTTACTGTTATCGATGCCACTCATTACGGACTGGAGCATATATTTATTACATTTATACGAAATTATCTGGCAGATGCTTTTGGAGAAGAAATGCTGGAAATTATAGAAGCGGACATGGGCTGTCCGGTACAGGTTCTTTAATTTTGAAATGCAGAGAGTAATTTACAAGGAGAAGCTTTATAGGACTGCTTGAAAGAAAAGGAGGAGTAAGGTATGGTTACAGTTACAATAGATGGAAAGGAATATGAGGTGGAAAACGGAATCCGTCTGGAAGAACTGGCAAAACGGTATGGAAAATGCGATAAGGGTGAAATTGTACTGGCATACCGGAATGGTCATTTGTGTGAACTGCATAAAACAGTAGAAGAATCATCGGAAATCAGTTTTGTGTCAACTTCAGATAAAGTGGGTTTTTCAGCCTATAAGAGAAGTATGATTCTTATGATGATGAAGGCTTTTCGTGAAGTATTAAAGGAAAAGGGTACAACGGGAAGAATCAGGGTACTGTTTTCTCTCAGTAAGGGCTTTTATTGTGAGCTGAATAGTGAACACTTAAAAGTTTCACAGGAACTTTTAAAAGAGGTGGAGTTGAAAATGCGGGAACTTTCGGATAGTAATCTGCCGATTGAAAAGCATACATATAATTCCAATGAGCTGATGAAACGGTTTAAGATGCAGGGAAGAACGGATAAGGTCCAGCTTTTTAAATACCGTCGTGCTTCCAATGCCAATGCATATCAGCTGGATGATTTTGAAGATTATTATTATGGATTTATGGTGCCTTCCACCGGATATCTGCGTTATTTTGCCCTGTATTCTTATGAGACAGGATTTGTTCTGCAGATGCCGGACAGAAGAGAGCCTTTTGTGGTTCCGGAATTTAAACCACAGCATAAGCTGTTCCGGGTTTTGAAACAGTCGGATGACTGGGGATTTATGTTGAATGTGGATACAGTGGGAGGATTGAATGATGCCATTGCAGCAGGAGAGATCAGTGATCTGATGCTGGTACAGGAGGCATTGCAGGAGAAAAATATTGCGGACATTGCAGAGCAGATTAAGAAAGAGGATAAAAAGTTTGTTTTGATTGCTGGTCCGAGTTCTTCTGGAAAAACTTCATTTTCGCACCGGCTCAGTATTCAGCTGCGGGCACTTGGAATGTCACCTCATCCGATTGCTTTAGACAATTATTTTGTAAACAGGGAGTTTACGCCAAGGGATGCAGAAGGGAATTATGATTTCGAGTGTATTGAGGCGGTGGATGTAAAGCAGTTTAATGAGGATATGGTTCAGCTTCTAAATGGTGAAGAGATTCAGATGCCAACCTTTAATTTTCTTCTGGGAAAGAGGGAATATAAGGGCAATACCATGAAACTGAAAGAAAATGATGTGCTGGTGATTGAAGGGATTCACGGATTGAATCCTCTGATGTCCGAAAAACTGCCGAATGACAGTAAATTTAAAATTTATATCAGTGCCCTGACCCAGTTGAATGTGGATGAACACAATCGGATTGCCACCACAGATGGACGTCTGATCCGGAGAATCGTGAGGGATGCAAGAACAAGAGGGAACAGTGCACAAAAGACGATTGCCATGTGGGATTCTGTAAGAAGAGGTGAGGAGCATAATATTTTCCCATATCAGGAGGAGGCGGATGTCATGTTTAATTCTGCTTTGATTTATGAATTGAGTGTGATTAAGCCTTATGTGGAACCGCTTTTATTTGCCATTCCGAAAGATGCAAAAGAATATCAGGAAGCTAAAAGGCTGTTAAAGTTTTTAGATTATTTTTTAGGCGTCAGTTCTGAAAATATACCAAACAATAGTATTTTAAGGGAATTTGTGGGTGGAAGCTGTTTTCCGGTGTAAGATGGCATTCGGATAAGGCTTGTAAAGTTCATAAAAGAATGTCTTTTTCAGTACAAATTTTGTAGAAAAAAACGGCAGAAGTCGATTAGAGAACAATGTTTGAAAATTTTGTGAAATAATTATAAAATTGCAATAAATAATTGTGCATTATAGTGACAAAAAAAGATGCCTATGTTATAATAATAAAAGGAGCTTAGGCTGCAAACAAAATCTTTAAGGAGGGCTGTTTTATGGGTGTATCAGGACAAAAATTCGATCTACCACAGATGAAAGAGTATTTTGAGAAGCAGATACCAAATATCAGGTTATTAAGCGATATGACGCTTAGTGAAACGGATTTTAAAAGTTTAGGCGCAAAGCTCAAGTCAGCCTTCGCTTTTACAGACCGTAAAGATGGTATCGAGGACATTATGTTATGCTATCTGGTATATTGGGTATATGCCTTAATATATTGGAATGAAGAGACAGGAATTCATGATGAATTGACTGATTTCTGTGCCAATCTTCCACAGTACCAGATACGGCATCATTTAGAACTTTTAGTGGATACCTTTGCAGATTACGATATTGATAAGTTTGGTTATCAGAATGAAAGTATTGAGGAACTTTCCTCTATGCTGATTGCCAGACATGCAGGAATACCGAATGATGAGAAGTATCAGGTGTTTGAACTGATTGATGATTACAGGAATCAGAATGTATCAGTGGATACCATGGTCGCAGATATTTACGCACACCTGCCTTATAAGAGCCGGTACATATTTTCTTTGTTGGATAATACATCAAGGCAGGAGATAATATGGGAGATCAGAACCATTATGGCAGAAATCTGTTCCCGGGCGTATACAAGAGATGAACTTTTGATCAAGTATCCCCGTACTTCTGTTAGTCTGATTGATTATTGTTTTTATTGGCAGGAAGGAAAAGCATTGTTAGATCAGGCAAAATAGTCAGACAATAAAAAGCTGTGACAGTAATTCTGTCACAGCTTTTTATTGTTGATTTGGTCGATAAGCCGGGTTATGTCGTTGAATGATCATCTATCTAGACCTGCTGTTACCAACAGGTTCAAGCGACCTACCCGAGAACGTGACGGGCCGCCACTTTGTCCTCTGTTCGGTCTTGCTTCGAGTGGGGTTTACAGAGCCTGTCCTGTTACCAGAACAGCGGTGAGCTCTTACCTCGCCTTTCCACCCTTACCAGACTTGCATCCATATACATGGATACATATATCTGGCGGTATATTTCTGTTGCACTAGCCTGGGAGTCGCCTCCACCGGACGTTATCCGGCACCCTGCCCTATGAAGCCCGGACTTTCCTCACCTGCAGCCTTTCGTTTCTGCAGCCGCGATCATTTGACCAAGTCGGCTTGATTGTAGCATATTCCCGGAGAATCTGTCAAATTGGTTTATATTGGCAGATTCGTTCGGATATCTGTATCCGGGTATAAGCTTCATGATATTGTGTAGAAGAATATTCATTGATATAGTTTTTGACGTATTTCCGATGGATTCCATTCGCAGCCAAGGTATCCACTGCCTTGTTATAGGCAATGGCGGCTGTGATCTTATCTGTATAACGACCTACCAGATAATTACCACGGATATGGATTACACATTCGTAAAAGGATTTTCCGGAATCTTCTATTTGACTGACACCCATATATTCATTGATGATTTTAATATTTTCATATCGGAAATCATATTCATTCTGATTTACAAATATATAGTCAATTCCTTTTTTGGCATAGTTCTTGATTCCGTAACGGGAAAGGATACTGTATTGGCTTCCGTAGTCACATATAAAGAAATATCCACCCCGGATCTGTAATTTGTGGGTTGCATAAAAAAACAAATCTTCCCTGTCAAAAATCAGATATTTCTCTGGAGAAAGATAATAATAAAAAAAGCCGGACTGTAAGTAAATCGGTGTTTTAAAATAAAGTCCACTGTTGCGGTAGTTTATTAAAATAACAAATTTTGAAAAATCTAATGCGAAATTACTGGTATAATCATCTATCTGGTATTTCTTTTCCCGGAGAACCGCACAGGCTTCCTGATAAGCTTTAGCTGCCATTTCTTCGGAAGAAAAGCTGCCCAGACTTATATGTTTAGACTGTATTGTGATGGAACTGCGGTAATAGGTATCTCCGTTTTTTTTTCGTGCTTTTGCTACACCAGGGAAATTTGCCATGCCTGTACTCCTTTTTATTTCTATATTATAATGAAAGAAAAGGAAATTTCAAGTTTGGAATGTGAGAGTCTGGGTTATGTTATAAAATACTTGACCTTTTGTCATAGAAACAATATAATTTAAATACATATGTCAAGTTGAAGGACAGATGCAGATTGTGGTTGGTATTTTTTAAGAAGGCGATTTGGGGATGGAAAAAAAAGGTAGTATTAAGACAGTCATAGGAATTATTTTGCTGGTTTTTTTTGCAGGATTTATAGCGGTATTGGGATATCGGGTTGTTGCTACTGCAGATGAAGTTCCGGGTAAATTGGGTAGTGTTTCCGTTGCAGCAGCAAATCTGGGCTATTCCGGTTGTACGATGAAAAAAGTACAGAAAGTAAGCTATGATACTATGAAATACGGGTATATGGATGATCTTTTGCTGGCACAGATGGATGAATTGGATCAACACTATGCGTCTGAGCGTATGGAGGAAATCCGCGCAATTAACAATCTGACTGCCATGAGTGAGAAAACAGCAGATAAACTTGCCTATGAACAGGCAAAGGCTGAAAGAGACGAAGCGGAGAGGAAAGCAAAAGAGGCGGCAAAACTTGCCGAGGCGGCGAAGGCTGCTAAAATACAGGCTATTACCCAGCAGATTAAGAATGGAAACAGTGGTAATTCTTCCAGTGTAAGTACTGGAGGCAGTGGTGATACCGCTTCTAAAGGTGGAAGAAAGGGTGAACCGGTATACACGTCCACCCATGGAGAGAGTCTTGGTAAGTTTGTGATCACAGCATATTGTACCTGTCGTATCTGCTGTGGTGTTTATTCAGGAGGAAACCGTACTGCCAGTGGAACTGTGCCGACATCGAACCGGACGATTGCAGTGGATACCAGCGTGATTCCATTTGGAACGAAAGTTGTAATCAATGGGCAGATCTATGTGGCAGAAGACAGAGGTGGTGCAATTAAAGGAAAACGAATTGATATGTTTTTTATGACACATAGTGAGGCACTGCGGTGGGGAAGAAGAACCATAGAAGTGTATTTGGCAGATTGATGAAAAGCAGTAATTGCTTGAATATAGAATATTTTAATGAAAAGAGGATAAAAGAATGGCAGTAACTTACAAAAGTACACGTAACAGCAAGGAAACCGCAACCGCATCCCAGGCTATTTTAAAAGGTTTGGCTGAGAATGGGGGCTTATTTGTTCCGGATTCAATTCCTGCATTGGATGTGGATTTGAATGCGCTTGCAAAGATGAGTTACCAGGAGGTCGCTTACGAGGTAATGAGCCGTATGCTGACTGATTTTACAGAGGAAGAATTGAAATACTGTATTAACAGTGCATACGATAAGAAGTTTGATACACCGGTTATCGCCCCGCTTGTTAAAAAGGCAGGTGCTTATTATCTGGAGTTGTTTCATGGTGCAACCATTGCATTTAAGGATATGGCACTTTCTATTTTACCATATCTGCTTGTGACCTCTGCAAAAAAGAATAATGTCAAAAATGATATTGTAATTCTTACTGCAACTTCAGGAGATACCGGTAAAGCTGCACTTGCCGGATTTGCAGATGTACCGGGAACAAAGATTATTGTCTTCTATCCGAAAAATGGTGTAAGTCCGATTCAGGAAAAACAGATGGTGACCCAGAAGGGTGACAATACCGCTGTTGTGGGAATTATCGGTAACTTTGATGATGCCCAGACCGGGGTAAAGAATATGTTTAATGACAAAGAACTGGCAAAGGTAATGGACGAGAAGGGATATCAGTTTTCTTCTGCAAATTCCATTAATATTGGACGATTAGTTCCACAGATGGTTTATTATGTATATGCATATACCCGCCTGATTGCAGATGGTGAGATTAAAGCAGGAGATAAGATCAATGTGGTAGTTCCGACCGGTAACTTTGGTAACATTTTAGCTGCTTATTATGCAAAAGAAATGGGACTGCCTATTGCAAAGTTTATCTGTGCTTCTAATGATAATAAGGTATTATATGATTTCTTTGAAACCGGTGTATACGACAAGAACAGAGAATTCATTTTGACGACATCGCCTTCTATGGATATTCTGATTTCCAGCAATTTAGAGCGATTGATATATCGTATTGCCGGGGATGATGCGGAAAAGAATGCCGAACTTATGAAGGCACTTACCTCCGAAGGAAAATATGAGATTACGGAAGATATGAAGAAGAATTTATCTGAGTTTTATGGTAATTATGCAAAAGAGGAAGAGACCGCTGCCACCATTAAGAAGGTATACGAGTCAGATAATTATATCATGGATACCCATACCGCAGTTGCGGCAGCCGTTTATGATAAGTATGTTACAGCCACCGGAGATAAGACACCAACTGTAATTGCTTCTACAGCAAGTCCATATAAGTTTACCAGAAGTGTTATGGAGGCAATTGATGAGCAATATGCATCCCAGTCTGATTTTGAACTGGTGGATGAGTTGAACAAATTATCAGGTGTTAAGATTCCACAGGCAATTGAGGATATCCGCAGTGCAGCAGTACTGCACGACACAGTATGTGATAAGAGCGAGATGGAAGCAACCGTCCGTAAAATTCTTGCATTATAATAACCAGACAGTTCATTTGTACCATCCTGTCTTAAAACAAAACCAGGACTGATTTATAAGGAATCGTGATGCATTTATTACAGGCACTTATACTCAAACCTGGTTTGGTTATAAGTGTCTGTTTTCGTGTGGAAAGCATAAGCCAAAAAGGAATGCTATATTTTAAAGGAAAGAGGGAATATATGTATACATTACAAACAAGTGCATGTTTTGACAGTGCTCATTTTTTAAAGGGATATGAGGGGAAATGTAAAAATATTCACGGACACCGATGGACCGTGGAAGTAACTGTGGCTGATAATGAACTGAAACCGGAAGGGCAAATCCGGGGGATGGTAGTGGATTTTAAGACCCTGAAGGAAGATTTGAATCAATTGGCAGATGAATTGGATCACAGTCTTGTGATTGAGGAGGGCAGCCTTAAGGAAAAGACAAAGCAGGCCCTGTTAGAAGAGGAGTTTCGTATTGTAGAGGTTGCTTTTCGTCCGACGGCTGAAAATCTGGCAGAGTATTTTTATGATGCAATGGAAGAAAAGGGATATCAGGTAGTGTTGACAAAGGTTTATGAGACACCAAATAACTGTGCAGGATACAGCAGGTAAGCCAGTAGGCTTGTTATGTTAATATATTATGTAAATATGACGCATGGGACTGCAAATAATATATGTTGCAGATTATATAGGGAAAAGTAAATGGAATCAGAAAAAAACAGAAATGAATTTCATGTGGTAGAACATTTTATAAGTATTAATGGCGAAGGCAGGCGTGCCGGACAACTGGCTTTTTTTATCCGGTTTGCCGGGTGTAATCTGTCTTGTGCATATTGTGATACGGCATGGGCAAATAAAGAAAATGTGGAATATGAATGCTATACAGCAGAAGAAATATATCAGATGATACGGGAATCCGGTGTGAAAAATGTAACACTTACCGGTGGTGAGCCTCTTATACAAAGTAATATGGGAGATCTGCTTGCATTACTTCGGAGTGATAAGAAACTGTGCATTGAGATTGAAACAAATGGAAGTGTGGATATACTTCCTTTTCTGTCTGTGGATGATAATATATCTTTTACATTAGATTATAAAACTTCTGTCAGTGGAATGGAGGAACAGATGTGTCTTTCCAATTATAATAATCTCAGACAGGAAGATACCGTAAAATTTGTTGTGGGAGGCAGGCAGGATTTAATAAAGGCGAAAGAAATTATTGAAAAATATCAACTGGTTCAAAAGGGCTGTGGAATTTATATAAGTCCTTGCTTTGGAAAGATTGCTCCAGTAGATATAGTAGAGTTTTTAGTGGAAGAGAGATTAAATGATGTGAATGTCCAGCTTCAGCTTCACAAATTTATATGGAATCCGGATAAACGGGGTGTATAGAAAAAGATTTGGATGTGTAAAAATCATTGTACAGGAATAGATATAGTATAAAAAGACAGTATATATAGATGTCAGATAATTGGCAGAATGGAGGACAATATGGCAATTGACAAAGATGCAATAAAAGAACATATAAAAGGAATACTTGTTGCTTTGGGGGATGACCCGGAACGGGAAGGGCTGAAAGACACACCGGAACGGGTGGCACGGATGTATGAAGAAGTCTTTGAGGGAATGAATTATACTAATGATGAAATTGCACAGATGTTTTCAAAAAGTTTTGAGGTGCCGGAGGAAAATGAAAATGATATGGTGGTTGTGAAGGACATTGAAGTATTCAGCTATTGTGAGCATCATATGGCACTGATGTACGATATGAAGGTAACCGTTGCCTATATTCCAAATGGCAGGGTGATTGGTCTTAGCAAGATTGCAAGGATTGCAGATATGGTTTCAAAAAGATTACAGCTTCAGGAGCGGATTGGAACGGATATTGCAGAAGTAATCAGCAAGGCGACAGGGTCTGAGGATGTGGCAGTTTATATTGAAGGAAATCACAGCTGTATGACTGCAAGGGGAATCAAGAAACCGTCTGCAAAGACTGTGACCACCACCTTCCGGGGACGGTTTGAACGAGAAATTGCATTGCAGAATAAACTTTTATTTATGATTAAGATGTGAGATGGAAAGGAGAATGGATTATGAATATGAATACACGGAATAAGGATGCAGCATTGGTGGTATTTAGTGGTGGACAGGACAGCACGACCTGCCTTTTATGGGCACTTGACCGGTATAGGGAAGTGGTTGCTGTATCCTTTGACTATGGACAAAAACATAAAGCAGAGCTTTCCTGTGCAAAAGAAATCGCAGAAAAACTGGGAGTGGAATGGCATGTCATGGACATGGAATTACTGAATCAGTTAGCACCGAATTCCCTGACCAGAAAAGATATCGAGGTGGATGAAAATGCACCGGCAGAGGGTGCCCCAAACAGTGTGGTGGACGGAAGAAATATGCTGTTTCTGACTTTTGCAGCGGTATTTGCAAAGCAGAGGGGAATTACTGATTTAGTTACAGGAGTATCCCAGAGCGATTTTTCCGGATATCCGGACTGCCGGGATGTATTTATCAAATCTCTTAACACCACATTGAATCTGGCAATGGAATATACATTTTGTATAGAGACGCCGCTTATGTGGATTGACAAGGCAGATACATGGAAACTGGCAGATGATTTGGGCGGACTTGAACTGGTTCGTGATATGACACTTACCTGCTACAATGGAGTGAAGGGAGATGGCTGTGGCCATTGTCCAAGCTGCAAATTAAGACGCCGGGGATATGAAGAATTTATAGAAAGATATAAAAAATGATAGAAAATGCATTTTCATTTTGATTACACAAGCATTTTGTATTATAATAAAAAAGATAAACAATAAATTGTAACGATTCAGAATTATTTCAGTAAATGCTGTAATGTTGCAAAATATTAAGATTAAGGAGAATGTATATGGATCATTTGGAAGAATTAGAGGCGGAAGCGATTTATATAATGCGTGAAGTGGTTGCAGAATGCGAAAAGCCGGTAATGTTATATTCAATAGGGAAAGATTCCTCGGTGATGCTGCATCTGGCAATGAAGGCATTTTATCCGGAAAAACCACCGTTTCCGTTTTTACATGTTAACACAACCTGGAAATTCAAAGAAATGATATCATTTCGGGATAAGACAGCGAAGGAACTTGGAATTGAGATGTTAGAATATATCAATGAAGATGGGGTCAGACAGGGAATTAATCCCTTTGACCACGGAGCTGCCTATACGGATATCATGAAAACCCAGGCTTTGAAACAGGCACTTAACAAGTACGGTTTTACAGCAGCATTTGGAGGGGGAAGACGTGATGAGGAAAAGTCCAGGGCAAAAGAGAGAGTGTTTTCTTTCCGAAATGAAAATCATGCATGGGATCCTAAAAACCAGAGACCGGAATTGTGGGATTTATATAATACACAGATAAATAAAGGGGAAAGTATAAGAGTATTCCCTCTTTCCAACTGGACAGAGAAAGATATCTGGCAGTATATAAAGAAGGAGAATATACCGATTGTTTCTCTTTACTATGCAGCCGAGCGGCCGGTGATTGAGCGAGATGGCAATCTGATTATGGTGGATGATGACAGATTAAAGCTCAGACCGGGTGAAAAGGTAGAGAACAAGATGGTAAGATTCCGGACCTTAGGATGTTATCCGTTATCCGGTGCAGTGGAGTCTGAAGCGGTAACATTAGATGAGATTATTGATGAAACGCTGGCATCTGTTGAATCAGAGCGTACAAGCCGTGTGATCGATTCGGATGGCGGAAGTGCCAGCATGGAAAGAAGAAAGAGAGAGGGATATTTTTAATATGAATGATAAACTCTTAAAATTTATTACCTGTGGAAGTGTAGATGATGGAAAATCCACATTGATCGGACATTTATTATATGATGCAAAATTGATTTTTGCAGATCAGAAAAAGGCTTTGGAACTGGATTCCAAGGTGGGTTCCAGAGATGGAAAGATTGATTATTCCCTTTTGCTGGATGGTCTTATGGCAGAAAGAGAACAGGGAATCACCATAGATGTTGCATATCGTTATTTTTCTACGGATAACAGAAGCTTTATCGTGGCAGATACCCCTGGTCATGAGGAATATACCAGAAATATGGCAGTAGGAGCTTCCTTTGCTTCCCTTGCAGTTATCCTGGTAGATGCAAGCCAGGGAGTATTATTGCAGACAAAACGTCACGCAAGAATTTGCGCCCTTATGGGAATCAAACATTTTGTGTTTGCTGTGAACAAGATGGATCTGATCCATTATGATCAGCAGAAATTCCTTAAAATACAGAAAAATATCAAGGTTCTTATGGCAGAATTTGATTATGAATCCCTTTGTATCATACCGGTATCTGCCACAGAAGGAGATAATATTGTCAAAAAATCTGACCATATGAAATGGTACAATGGTACGACACTGCTCTCTTATCTGGAAAAGATTGATGTAACTGAAAAAGATGAAAATGAAGATTTTACTATGCCGATTCAGAGAGTCTGCCGTCCGGATTACAGTTTTCGAGGTTTTCAGGGAACCATTTCCTCCGGCAGTGTTTCTGTAGGGGATGAAATAATGGTAATGCCAAGTGGAGAAACCGCAGTGGTTACCGGCATTCTCCAGGGGGATAAGAAAGTAGAGAAAAGCAGTAAAGGGTATGCCGTTACGGTGCAGCTGGATACAGAGATTGATATTTCCAGAGGCTGTGTATTACAAAAGGATGCAGGTCTGGATGTAGGTTCTTTGTTTGTGGTGTCACTGCTTTGGATGGATGAGAAAAGTCTTTCCACCGGAAAGAATTTTCTGTTAAAGCTTGGAACCCAGCTTCTGCCGGCAACAGTCATGAAGATTAAATATAAGGTTGACGTAAATACCGGTGCGGAAGTACATGCAGATGAGATTTACAAAAATGAGATTGCTGTTTGTGAGATATCAACCGGAAGCAAGGTGGTATTTGACCGGTTTTCCAATAACAGAAAACTTGGTTCCTTTATATTGATTGACCGGATTTCCCATGCAACTGCAGCAGGTGGCGTGGTAATGCATCCGCTTTCCAGAGGTAACAATCTGAAATGGCAGGAACTTGATATTACAAGACAGATCCGGGAAAACCAGATGCAGCAGAAAGCGGTGACAATCTGGATGACAGGACTTTCCGGAGCAGGTAAGTCTACTCTTGCAAATGAGCTGGAAAAACGTCTGTTTTCAATGGGTAAGCATACCATGCTGTTAGACGGGGATAATGTCAGAATGGGACTGAATAAGAACTTAGGATTTAAGGAGAATGACCGTACAGAGAATATCCGTCGTGTGGCAGAGGTTTCCAAACTCATGAATGATGCAGGACTGGTTGTTCTGACTTCCTTTATCTCCCCATACCGCATGGATCGTAGAATGGCAAGAGAGATTATTGGGGATTGCTTTATCGAGATTTATGTGAGTACACCGTTAGAAGAGTGTGAGAAGCGGGATGTGAAGGGATTGTACCAGAAAGCAAAGGCCGGTATGATACCAAACTTTACAGGAATATCAAGTCCTTATGAAGAACCAGAGCATGCTGAAATCACAGTAGATACCAGTAAGCATGATTTAAATGAATGTGTAGATTTCATTTTGAAAGAGCTGGAGAAATACATGTAAAGATGAGAGGAGATAATGAATGAAGACACTTTATCTGCATATAGGAACTCCTAAAACGGCTACAACAGCGATACAGACCTTTTGCTGGGATAATCGAGAGGTGTTGGAAAAACATAACTATTGTTATCCCATGTTTGAATATCAGTATTTTAATGCCCAGAAGTACCGAAATGGTCACTTCCTTGTGGGGAAGATTATTGATGAGAACGGTGTAAGACAATGTGAGCAGGAACAGGTAAATATTCGCGAAGGACTGGAACAGATTTTTCAGTATTTTGAACAGTATGACAATGTTATACTTTCCGATGAGGGAATATGGAACAGAAGTCTTTTGGAAGATATGCGGTGCTGGAGATTGATCCATGATGAATTTGTTCTGAAAGATATAATGGTTAAAGTCATTGTTTATTTCCGCAGACAGGATGATTTTCTGTTTTCCTGGTGGAACCAGCAGATCAAGGAAGGAATGCATAATTCTTCTGTTTTGAGCTGGGATGAAGTTGTAGAAACAAAACCATTCATTAAAATGGATTATTATGATGTTTTAACAAAAATAGCAGAACAGATAGGAAAAGAGAATATTACAGTCAGACTGTTTGACCGGAAACAGTTTGCAGGTGGTTCCATTCAGGCAGATTTTCTGGAGGCTGTAGGTCTTCATTATACAGATGAATTTCAGATTTTAACACCGATGAAGAACCCAAGTCTTACAAAGAATAATATTGAGATTAAAAGAGTTCTTAATATGCTGCCGGAATTAGAGAAGAAAGAGAACGACCGGTTTAGGAAACTGCTTACCCAATTATCGGAAGGGGATACCAGTGACCGGACGCAGAGTATGTTTTCTGAAGAAGAATACAGACAGTTTATGGAATCTTATAATGAAGGAAATAGGCGGATTGCTCAGGAATATCTCGGAAGAGATGGTGACTTATTTGACGATGCTTATAATGCAGAGACAAAGTGGGACTGTCAGAATGATCAGATGATAA
>JBJEJE010000154.1:15227-30687 GCA_051877755.1 Lachnospiraceae bacterium
GAGAAACTAAAGCGGACAGGTGAAGAAAAAACAAAGTAAAATATGCATGAAAAGGGACATTTGCCGGCAGTTTGGCTGGGAATGTCCCTTTCGATATTTTTCTTGCAATGTACTATTGTATTGGGGTATAATAATACGATGTATATGCATGCATTGCATATTATACAGGAGGACATATTATGACAATACTAGTAACAGGTGGAGCCGGTTTTATTGCCAGCCACACCAATGTAGAATTGTTGAATGAAGGATATGATGTAATTGTTATGGATAATCTATGTAATTCCAGCAAAGAATCCATTGCAAGAGTAGAACAGATTACCGGAAAGAAAATCAAATTTTATAAAGCAGACATGCGTTATGTGGAAGAGTTAGAACCTGTTTTCTCTGAAAATGATATTGATGTGATTATTCATTTTGCAGGATTGAAAGCAGTTGGAGAGTCATGTGAGAAACCTTATGAATATTATGATAATAATATTGGAGGTACTTTGAACATTATCAAGATGATGAAGAAATATAATGTAAAAAAGATTGTTTTTTCATCGTCTGCCACAGTATATGGAGAACCGGAGAAGGTTCCGATTACAGAAGATTCCAAGGTGGGAGGTGTGACGAACCCATACGGAAGAACAAAGCTTATGTTAGAGGAGATATTGACAGATATCCAGAAAGCAGATGATTCCTTTGACGTGGCACTGCTTCGGTATTTTAATCCAATCGGTGCACATGAGAGTGGTTTGATCGGTGAGGCACCAAATGGGATTCCTAACAACTTATTGCCATATGTTGCAAAGGTTGCGGCAGGGGTGCTGGAAAAGGTAAATGTATTCGGAGATGACTATCCGACACCGGATGGCACAGGGGTAAGGGACTATATCCATGTTGTGGATTTGGCAAAAGGCCATGTCTGTGCAGTCAGAAAACTGATGGAACATCCGGGACTGGTAATCTATAATCTGGGTACAGGAATTGGTTATTCGGTGCTGGATATTATTAAGAATTTTGAAAAAGCATGTGGCAAGACCATTCCGTATGTTATAGCACCCAGACGTCCGGGGGATATTCCGACCTGTTACTCGGATCCTTCAAAAGCAGAGAGGGAACTTGGCTGGAAGGCGGAATATGGAATAGATAAAATGTGTGAAGATGCATGGAGATGGCAGTCCATGAATCCGAATGGTTATGATAAATAGTGTTGTCTGATTGAGATGACATTTTTAATGAAGGGTTTGAGAATGTTGCAGTATAATCTGTCAGGAGGTTGTGAATATTTATGAAAAACCTGTTATTTATTGTAAATCCATCTGCCGGTCGTAAACATATAAAAGGAAAACTATTTGATATTGTTGATTTGTTTGTAAAAGCAGATTACAATGTGAGAGTTTATCCAACCCAGACAAGGGGAGATGCAGAACGGATTGTTTCTGAGGAGGGCTGGCTATATGATGTGATTGTGTGTGCCGGTGGGGATGGTACATTAGATGAAGTCGTGGCTGGCTGTATGCGGTGCGGATGTGATACACCAATCGGATATATTCCGTCTGGAACAACCAATGATTTTGCACGAAGCCTTGGAATACCAAAGGATCCTGTACGGGCAGCAAAACGAATTGTAAAGTATAAGCCGGAGCCAATAGATATCGGCTCCTTTAATGGGGATTATTTTGTTTATGTAGCAGCTTTTGGTGCTTTTACGGAGGTCACATATACCACACCACAGGAATATAAGAATCATTTAGGACATATGGCGTATGTTCTGGAAGGAATACGCAGTGTCCCAAGCCTTACGTCCTATCATATAAAAGTGGAATATGATGGTAATGTGATTGAGGATGATTTTATTATTGGTATGATTACCAATTCCCTGACTGTTGGCGGTTTCCCGAATCCTAATGCTAAGCTTGCAAAGCTGGATGATGGAATGTTTGAGGTGCTGCTGGTAAAATATCCAACCAATCCAATTGATCTGCAGGCAACTGTAACGGCATATCTGATGGGGGAATTTAATCCGGAATATATGTATCAGTTCAAAGCAAAAAAGATTACGATTGATAGTCCGGAGGCTGTCATGTGGACGTTAGACGGCGAGTTTGGTGGAAGTGTAACTTATGCTGAAGTTGTGAATATGCAGCATGCAGTGAATATTATAAAAAAATAATATATTAAAGAGGTAAATTATGGGTAAATATTTTGGAACAGATGGATTTCGAGGAGAGGCAAATGTAGATTTAACAGTGGAGCATGCTTATAAGGTGGGCAGATATTTAGGATACTATTATGGCAAAAACCACGAGGATGGAAAGGCAAGTATTGTAATCGGAAAAGATACAAGACGTTCCTCTTATATGTTTGAGTATTCTTTAGTAGCAGGTCTTACTGCCAGTGGTGCGGATGTGTATCTGATGCATGTGACACCAACACCGAGTGTTTCCTATATTGTACGCTTAGATGAGTTTGACTGTGGAATTATGATCTCTGCAAGTCACAATCCATATTATGATAATGGAATCAAGGTCATTAATGGGCAGGGATATAAATTAGAGGCAGATGTGGAAGCCGAGATAGAGGCTTATATTGATGGTGAGATACCGGAGATTCCATTTGCAAAGAGAGAGCAGATTGGAAAGACTGTGGATTATGCCATGGGAAGAAACCGTTACATTGGTTATCTGATGACATTAGCCACCCGTTCCTATAAGAATAAAAGGGTAGGTCTTGACTGTGCAAATGGTGCATCCTCCACTGTGGCAAAGGCTGTATTTGAGGCACTTGGTGCAAAGACTTATGTGATCAATAATGATCCGGATGGAACCAATATCAATTCGAATTGTGGTTCTACCCATATTGAGCAGCTGCAGCAGCTTGTAAAAGAAAAACAGCTGGATATTGGATTCGCCTATGACGGTGATGCTGACCGTTGTCTTGCAGTTGACGAAAATGGTGATATCATAGATGGAGATAAGATTTTATATGCCTGTGGCTGCTACCTTTCTGAAAGAGGGGAACTGAATAATAATACGGTTGTCACAACAGTTATGTCGAATCTCGGATTATATAAGGCATTGGATAAAAAAGGAATTTCCTATGAAAAGACAGCAGTAGGTGATAAGTATGTATTTGAAAATATGATGGAAAATGGACACTCTTTAGGTGGCGAGCAGAGTGGGCATATCATTTTCAGCAAATATGCCACAACAGGAGATGGCGTGCTTACTTCCATTAAAATAATGGAGGTTATTTTGGAGAAAAAGGTAAAGGCATCTGAGTTATTCCGGGATTTAAAAATCTATCCTCAGCTTTTGCAGAATGTAAGAGTGAAGAGTAAGCCTGAGGCAAAGGCAGATGCAGATGTCATCAAAGCTGTAAAAGAGGTTGAGGAAGCATTAGGAGAAGAAGGAAGAATCCTTCTTCGGGAAAGCGGAACGGAGCCGGTTATCCGTGTAATGGTAGAAGCAGCGACGGATGACCTTTGCAGGCAGTATGTGGATAAGGTTGTAAAAGTGATAAAAGAAAAAGGCCATGAAGTATAGAAATGGAGCAGTGGATGAAGAATAAAAATACATACGGATATCTGTTTAGAAAGGGGCTGCTTTTCTTTGCAGCAGCAGTTTTGCTGCTGTTTGGATTGTCAGCCAGGACGTATGCAGCTTCCGGTACAACCGGATGGAAAAATGGATATTATTATATCAATGGGAAAAAACAAAAATCTACATGGATTAAAGATGGAAAGCATCGTTATTATCTGGACAGCAAAGGAAAGAAAATCATTGGATGGAAAAAAATTGGCGATTCCTATTATTTCTTTAACCAGAAAGGGAATAATTATGCAAGCGGAAAACCGGAAGGTGCTCAGATTACGAAGCTGAGCAAAGCGGTTGTAACCATGGGAATCGATGTGTCTACCTGGCAGGGCAGTATCCAGTGGAATAAGGTGAAAGCTGCCGGAGTGGACTTTGTTATGATCCGTATTGGATATGGAAAAGGCAGATATGGCAGCCGCAGCTGTACGCTGGATAATCGTTTTCAAACATATGTGGAGGGTGCCCAGGAAGCAGGTATTCCTATTGGAATCTACTTTTATTCCTATGCAACATCTGAGGAACAGGCACTTAAGGAGGCTGAATTTACCATTAAGCAGTTAGATGGAATTCCGGTTTCCTTTCCGGTGGCTTATGATATTGAGGATGACTATATCATAAAAAATACCTCAAAAGCCGAACGGACTGCCATGGCAAAGACCTATATGGATACCATAGCGGCAGCGGGATATTATCCAATGTTTTATTGTAACCAGACATGGTATAATACCTATTTAAAGGCATCTGAGCTGGAAGGATACGATTTCTGGTATGCCCGTTATACTAATGAGGAACCGGATATTACGGAATACCCGTATGCGATCTGGCAGGCGACTTCTATGCAGAAATTAAGCGGAATTACAGAGAATACAGTAGATATTGATTTTTTATATAAAGATTATTCCGATATTATTGAAACCAGAGACAGTGCATTAAAATATGGCTGGTATAAAGAAGGTGATGCATGGCAGTATTATTACAGAGGAAAGCGAAAGACAGATGGCTGGTTCACGATTGGTGGGTATACTTATTATATGGAATCTTCCGGTGCACATACAGGATGGAAGACCATATCCGATAATAAATACTATTTTAACAGCAAAGGTGAAATGCAGACAGGCTTTGTAAAAATAGGACTGAAACGATATCTGTTTGATGAAAATGGTATTTTACAGTATACAACAGATAAGCCAGGTGTGACAATTGATGAGGACGGCGTATGCCACATCAAGAAAGGCTGGTATAAGGACAGTGCTGGAAAATATTTCTACCGCAATTCCGATGGCAGTATTGCAAAGAATAAGTGGATTAAAACAAAGGGTAAAAAGTATTATGTGGGAAGCAATGGCCGCAGGGCGACAGGCTTTAAGACAATCAAGAAAAAACGATATTATTTTAAGAGCAATGGTGAAATGAAGACAGGCTGGCTCACGTATCAGGGGCATAAATATTACTTTAAAAAGAATGGTGAGATGGCAGCTGGTCAGACGATAACGATCAAGGGTAAGAAATATACGTTTAACACAAATGGTCAGCTAAAGTAGTAATAGATACGAAGAAAACTGCTGTAACAGGCAGCCGGTTAAAGTGGAGTATGCAATATGAAAAAAAGAGAGCAATTTAAGAGAATAATCAATTTTTTTGAGGGATTTGTAATATTGGCAGCGCATATGGCAATTTTTGCGTTTGTATGGTATGGCTCTTATGTAGAGCAGTTAGAGGAACCATTTTTTCGACGTGGTGACTGGGCTGTAATTGGTATTTATGGATTGATCCTTTTTTTGCTGATAAATTTATATGGCGGCTTTAAAATTGGGTATCTGCGTCTGATGGATGTACTGTACTCGCAGATTTTGTCTCTGCTCTGTGGAAATGTGGTAGCTTATATTCAGATTACGTTGATAAGCAGAAAATATTTAAGTGCTTTGCCTTTATTTAAAATGACCATGCTCCAGATTGTTGTGATTTTACTATGGGTATTTATCTGTAAAGTAATATATGCGGCACTTTATCCGCCAAGACAGATGCTGCTTGTGTGTTATGAACGGGATCCGGATGATATGATCATGAAAATGAGTTCCAGACAGGATAAATATGAGATTTGCGATATTGCAGACCTGAATGAGGAACCATTGGAGGCGGTCTGTGAAATGGTGAAGGATTATGAGGCAGTACTCATCTATGATATTCCTGCATATGAGAGAAATATTATCTTAAAAAGATGCTTTACAGAAAGTGTCAGAACCTATGTGACCCCTAAAATTTCTGATATTCTTCTTCGTGGGTCGGACAATATACATTTGTTTGATACGCCACTTTATTTGTCCAGAAATAAGGGTTTGTCTGGAGACCAGATAATATTTAAAAGGTTGTTAGATCTTGCCATCAGTCTTCCGGTGTCGATTATTTTAATGCCTTTATTCTTGATAATTGCATTCCTCATTAAGGTGTATGATGGGGGACCGGTACTGTATAAGCAGCCAAGACTTACTGTTGACGGAAAAGTATTCGATATTTATAAGTTTCGGAGTATGCGTATGGATTCGGAGAAAGATGGTGCCCAGTTAGCAAAGAAGAATGATGATCGTATTACTCCGGTGGGACGGGTACTTCGTGCATTGCATTTTGATGAGTTTCCACAGCTTATCAATATCATAAAAGGAGATATGTCCTTAGTGGGACCAAGACCAGAACGTCCGGAAATCGCGGCACAGTATAAAGAAATTATTCCGGAATTTGATTTCCGGCTAAAGGTAAAAGCCGGACTAACCGGATATGCCCAGGTTTATGGAAAATATAATACGACTCCATATGACAAGTTAAAGCTGGATCTGACTTATATTGAGAATTATTCTTTCTGGCTGGATATCAAGCTTTTGTTCCTGACCTTTAAGATTTTATTCCAAAAGGAAAATACAGAGGGAATCGATGCTAACCAGATAACGGCAGTTAAGGGAAAAAGGGAGTAGGACAGGATGAAACGCACCATATTGAAGGTAGTATTTTCTGAACTGGTAAAAGTGGTGACTGCACCAATCCGGATACTGCCGGTTAAGAGAAACCGCATATTGTTTACAGGGCTTACAGGTGGTAATGGATATGACTATTCCTGTAATCCCAAATATATATATGAATATTTGAGAGATCATTATCCCGGTCAGTTTGAATATGTCTGGGCGGTGAGTGATAAAACAAAATATCTTTTTTTGGAAGAAGAAGGAGTAAAGCTTATAAAGCATTTTACGGTTTCTTCTTTTCCTATGTTATTAACTTCTAAAGTGATTGTGACCAATGGCTCCTATGTTCCGTGGTTTCCTTTCCGGAAAAGTCAGTATGTGATCAACACCTGGCATGGTGGTGGAGCCTACAAAAGAGTAGAAATGGAAATTGACAAATCAGACCGGGCAGCTGAAAAAATGGTGAGATTTTGTGCAAAAAATATGGATTTGTTTGTGGCAAGCTGTAAAATCCAGGAAATGCAGATGATCCGGAAGACTTACCGGTATGAAGGGGAAGTTTTACGGGCAGGAACACCGAGAAATGATCAGCTGGTGATGGGAAATGTGAAAGATATGGAGCAGCGTGTTAGGTCATACTATCATATTCCAGAGGATACAAAAATTATTCTATATGCACCAACCTATAGAAATGCAGTTTCACCAGTTGTGTTAGAAGGAGACCGGCTTTTAGCAGAATTAGAGAAAAATCAGGAAAAATGGGTACTTTTGGGCAGATATCATCGGTATCAGAAAGATGGAATGCATGTCAGTATAGAGGGAAATCGTTTTGTTGATGTAATGGATTATCCGGATATGCAGGAACTATTAGCTGCAGCAGACCTATTAGTTACCGATTATTCTTCCTGCGTATGGGATTATGCGTTTTTGGAACGACCATGTTTTTTGTTTGTTCCGGATCAGGAGGAATATATCGCAAAAACAGGTTTCTATGTGGGGATGGATCAGTGGCCATTCTTTTTGGCAAATAATATGGAAGAACTGTTGGAACAGATGGAACATATACAGGTTGACGAGTCTGTGAGAGAAGATTATAAGAAGCGGCTGAAAGAACATTTGCAGACACTTGGAAGCTATGAGACAGGAAACAGCAGGAAGGCAGTTGCCGGTAAAATTCTGGAACAGACCGGTTGATAACAGGACAGAAACAGGAAAAGGGGTGAAAAGATGGCCAAGCAGATAGAAGTATCGGTGATCATTCCTGTGCATAACGGGGCTGATTATCTTTCCGATACAATGCATTGTATTGTTGAACAGACATTTAAAGAGATGGAGATTATTGTGGTAGATGATGGTTCTACAGACCATACTGCCCAGATTATAAAGGAATTTCAGGAAAAAGACCAGAGAATCCGGTACTTTTACCATGAAAAGTCCAATGCCGGGGTTGCAAGAAACTATGGACTGGAACAGTCAAAGGGAAAATATCTGTTGTTCTTAGATGGAGATGATCTGTTTGAAAAGAACCTGGTGGCTGATTTATATGATAAGATTACAACGGATAATGCAGAAATTGCAGTCTGTGATGCGGATCAGTATGATACAGAAAATGATATTTTTCTTCCCAGACCGCAGTACTTACGAAAAAAATATCTTCCCCAGACAATTCCGTTTTCCAGAAAAGAAATCGGAAAGGCAATTCTCTATTTTACCACCAGCGTTCCATGGAATAAAATGATAAAAAGAGAATTCATTGAGGAGAATCAGTTAAAGTTTCAGGATATTGCAAGGGCAAATGACCAGTATTTTTCTATTTTAGCTTTGCTGTTGGCAAAACGGATTACAATCGTGGACAAGATATTGGTTCATTACCGCATAAAACAGAAGGGAAATCTGACTACAGAATTTTCCCAGACTCCGCTTTGTGCATTTGAGTCCATGGTGGAGGTAAAAACGAATCTGGAAACCTTGGGATTATTAGAGGAAGAAGATGTCAGATGTGCATTTGACAATAAAGTGCTGAATCTGATGATTTACAGTCTGAATATCCAAAATACCACAGCGGGTTATAGAACGTTGTATGATACCCTTACACAGGGTGGATTTGAACAGTTAGGTGTTGTCCTTCGGGAGGAGGATTATTATTTTAATAAACTGGAATATCAAAATCTGTGCAGCTTTATGCGGATGTCCTATGATGAATTTCTTTTAATGAAGAACAGGGAATATAGGGACACCATTGCCAGAAAAAATGCAGATTATAAGAATATGACGGCAAAAAAAGATGCTGTGATTGCGGGGTTAAAGGAAAAAGAAAAAGAGTTAAATGCCATCAAGAAGAAGAACTGGTATCAGAAGATAACCCGGTTTATTGCATGGTATCACAGATTGATCCGAAAAGATGTAGAAGAGAAATAACAGACCGATTTAAGGAGGTGAAGGAATGAAACTGAACGAAGAAACAGAAGTGCTGGTGGATAAACTGGCAATCAGGAGAAATATTATGACATTGGGGGTTTTGGTGCGGAATACTTCAGGAGAACCGGAATCTTTGGAAATCAAGCTGGCTGTGAGGTTTGCCAACAAGACAGAATCCAGAATCCTGCCCCTGTCCATATCCGATACCAGCTTTGACGAGAAGGGATATTATATTGGATATGCGGTATTTGATTATGAACTGGATGCTTTATTTTTTAATAACGACCTGAATGATTTTACTGTTGTGGTACAGGCTTATGATGGACATGGCTATCAGGATGTATTCGTGGAGAGTAAAGAGTTTGATCAGGTGAAGGAAGAAAATGAATATGCATGCCTGTTAGAGGACGGGGTGATTACCATCCGGAGAAAGAAACCGGTACGGATCCCGAAAAAGAATTTTCTCATTTCATTCTTATCTTTCCTTTACCGGATGGCAGAAATCATAATTGGAACATTGCTCATACCTTTATTTATATTGGATGGTATTTATGTTCATATGCTGGGAAATAAACGCCGGTATATGGAGAATACTTATGGCGGCGGACAGTTAAAGCGTACCTTGCTTTTTGCAAAATGGAGATACTCCTCTTTTTGCAGACTGACCATGAACCGTGCTACCATCAAGAAGACATTTTTAAATGTACTAACTTCTTTTTTGTCTCTGTTTTTCAAAAAAGAATATATTTTGTTTGTGTCATCAAGAAGAACCGATTTAACAGGCAATATAGCTTATGTGAATGAAGTGCTGCAGGAAAAGAATGCAAAAGTATTGTTCTGGCTGGTGCCGGGTAAGACAAAATATATGACATATAAGAATTTCTGTTCCCTTGCCTACAAGCTTGCCAGAAGTAAAGTGGTGGTGGTGGATGATTTTACACCTGTGCTGAATGAAGTATGGGCTATGAAACACCGCATACTGATTCAGCTGTGGCATGCCTGTGGTGCGTTTAAAACCTTTGGATTTACCAGAGTAGGGAAGGATGGAGGTCCTAACCAGACCAGTACGAATCACAGATATTACAATTATGCAATTGTAAGTTCCTCTGAGATTCGCCGTTTCTATGCGGAAGGTTTTGGAATTGATGAGAAAAATGTAAAGGCACTGGGGATTCCAAGAACAGATGATTTCTTTAAAGAGGAGTATAAGGTTGAGATCCGGGAAAAATTATATACAAGTTATCCGCAGTTAAAGGGTAAGAAGGTCATTATGTTTGCACCTACTTTTCGTGGAAATGGTGCAGGTAGTGCTTATTTTCCGTTTGAAAAGTTTAATGTGAAGAAGTTATTGGAGCAGCTTGGTGATGATTATATGATAATCATCAAACATCATCCTTTTGTAGAAGCAAAACATCCGGTGGATAAGGCTGTGAAAGACCGGGTACTGGATTTATCTGCGGAATCTGAGATCAATGATCTGCTATTTATTACAGACTTGTTGATTACGGATTATTCCTCTGTTATTTTTGAGGCATCCCTGCTTAATATTCCAATGCTTTTTTATGCTTTTGACCTGGAAGATTATGTGGTCAACAGAGACTTTTATTATCCATTTAAGAATTTTGTTCCTGGAAAAATTGTCCGGAATCTTTCAGAGATTGCATGTGCAATAAAGGATTCTGATTATGAGGATTGGAAAGTGGATGCATTCAAAAACCGGTTTTTTGATGATCTGGATGGAAAGTCTTCTGAAAGAGTGGCAGAATTTATTTTACAATTGCTGGGAGATAAGAAGAATTAAAGAAGTGCGGCTGTATCAATCTTTTAGCAACTTGTGAAATTTGGTATTCTGTGATACAATAAGTCGAATACATCAGGAGGCATAATGATGAAACGTTTTTTTGAAGACATTAAAAAGTATTATGGTTATATGGTCAGAGCAGCTAAGTCATCCTTAAAGACAGAGGTTGCCAATTCTTATCTGAACTGGATCTGGTGGATTTTAGATCCGCTATTTACGATGTTGATATATTATGTAATATTTGGTGTTGTATTTGATGGAAAAGAACCGAACTTCCCAATTTTCTTATTTATTGGTATTACCATGTGGACCTTTTTTAATAAGAATGTGGTACAGAGTGTCAATATTGTAAAAAGGAATAAATCCATCGTATCTAAGGTGTATATTCCGAAGTTTATATTGCTGATTTCGAATATGATGATCAATGGATTTAAGATGATTATATCCTGGATTATAGTTGCTTTGATGATGCTTGTTTTCAGAGTGGATATATCCTGGAAGATACTGTGGTTTGTCCCTATCATGCTTGTATTGATTATAGTTACCTTTGGTGTTAGTATTCATCTGGTTCATTTTGGAGTGTTTGTAGAGGATTTGTCCAATGTGATCAATATCGCATTTAAGCTTTTGTTTTACATGACGGGTATTATGTTTAATATTGAAAAAAGAATTCATAATCCACTTTTTCGGGATATTCTTATTTATTGTAATCCCGTTGCTCTGTTGATACATGATATGCGTAATGTATTGCTTTATAAGACTGCACCATGCTGGCAGGGTATGCTGATCTGGGCGGCAATCGGTATTTTGTTAAGTGCAATCGGTATCCGTCAGATTTATAAAAATGAGAATAGTTATGTAAAGGTGATATAATGAGCGAAAAGGAAAATGAAGTTATGGAAGAAACAAATCAGGATATAGCGATAGAAGTCAAGAATCTTTGTGTTGGATATAAGAACATTAAAGCCTATTCTATCAAGAAAAGTCTGCTGCGTTTGAAAAAGGTTCATGTGGAAGAGTTTCAGGCAGTTAAGAATGTGTCTTTTCAGGTTCCTAAAGGGGAAATTCTTGGTATCATAGGGAAAAATGGAAGTGGCAAATCCACTATGCTGAAGGCAATTGCTGGAATTTTCAGTCCGGATAGCGGTACCATCGATTTAAAAGGTCATACGGTCTCGCTGCTTTCCATTGGAGTTGGTTTCCAGAAAGAAGTGACAGGAAGGGAGAATATTCTGCTTTCCGGAATGCTCCTTGGTTTTTCGGAGCAGGAAATCCGTGCCAAAATGGATGAAATCATTGAGTTTGCTGAACTTGGAAAATTTATTGATATGCCTGTCAAGACTTATTCCAGTGGAATGTATTCAAAGCTGGCTTTTTCTATTACGGCAATTTTAGAAACAGAAATCATGCTGATTGATGAGGTATTAAGTGTAGGTGACCAGCACTTTAAAAAGAAGAGTTATAAGAAGATGAAAGAACTGATATCAAACCGTGACCGTACCGTGGTAATTGTATCTCATAATATTTCTACATTAAGTTCGCTTTGTGATAAAGTTATGTGGATGCATGATGGTGAGATTAAAAAAATTGGTGATACAGAGGAAATATTAGAAGAATATCAGGAGTTTATGAAATAGTGATCAGACGTATAGTCAAGTGGCTGGTTTTCAAATGTATTTATCCGTTCTGCTATTGGATGGGTTCCCGGAAAAAAGTAGATTCGAAAAAAGTAATTTTTGTAGAGAATCATCAGGATTATCTGACGGATAATTTTGCTTTGCTATATGAGGAATTACAGCAAAATGGGTTTGAACTGCATACACATTATTTGCAGGTGGCATCTTCCGAATGGAAAGATATTATTATCCGGTCCCTTGCTCTGATACAGGACATGTCAGATGCAGTCTGCATATTCTTAGATGAATCCAATAGTCTGTTTGGTGCTTTTTCACTGCGGAAAGAGACAAAGATGGTTCAGGTATGGCATGCCTGTGGTGCATTTAAAAAATGGGGATATAGTGTGGCGGACAAGTCTTTTGGGGAAGATATGGATACTCTCAAAAAGTATTCCGGACATCGGAATTATACACTTGTTCCGATAAGTGGAGAGGAAGTCTGCTGGGCATATGAAGAGGCATTTGGATTGAAGCAGGATGGTGGAGTTGTAAGACCATTAGGAGTCAGCAGGACAGATGTTTTTTTTGATGAAGAGAAGAAGCAACTGGCAAGGAAACAGTTAGATTATCTGGATTTTTCATTTGATGGCAGAAAGATACTGGTGTATCTTCCGACTTTCAGAGGGGATATTTCTCATGCAAAGGCACCGGATAAGCTGGACATGGAAAAACTGTATGAATTACGGGAAGAATACGTGCTTCTCATTAAGAATCATCCTTTTGTAAAGGAACGGATGGATATTCCGGAACAGTACAGAGACTTTTGTATGGAGATAACAGATGAAATGACTGTGGAGGAATTGATGTTTGTTTCGGATATCTGTATTACCGATTATTCCTCTGTTGTATTTGAATTTTCTCTTTTGCAGAAACCAATTCTGTTTTTTGCTCATGATCTGGAAAGTTATTATGATGAACGGGGATTTTATTATCCTTATGAAGAATTGGTGCCAGGACCAATTTTAAAGAGTACAGAGGAGTTATTGGATTGTATATATCATATCAACAATTTTGATTATGGAAGACTTGAAAACTTCAGGAAAAGATTTATGAGTGGATGTGATGGACATTCTACCGATAGAATTATCGCAGAGCTGTTTGATACAGAGAGTGAAGAAAACAGGAGGAAATGATAATGGAAGGAAGTAACATTTATGGAGTTGTACTTGCCGGAGGTAAGGGTACAAGAATGGGTAACGTGGAAAAACCAAAACAATTTATGGAAATTGGCGGGAAACCGATTATTGTCCATACCATTGAAAAGTTTGTGGTAAATACAGAGTTTGAACAGATTTTGGTATTATCACCAAAACAGTGGATAAAGCATACTCAGGATTTGATTCGTAAATACATTCCTATGAATGACAGAGTTGTCGTGATCGAAGGTGGAGTAACAAGAAACGAAACCATCATGAATGCGATTTCTTATATTGATAAAGCGGGAAAACTGAATGCGGATACGATTATTGTAACCCATGATTCGGTAAGACCATTTGTAACCCATCGTATTTTAGAGGAGAATATACGATATGCAAAGGAATTTGGTGCATGTGACACGGTGATTCCTGCCACGGATACCATTGTAGAGAGTAAAGATCATCAGCTAATCACAACAATTCCAGATCGTTCTATCATGTATCAGGGGCAGACTCCACAATCCTTTAAAGCATTGCATTTAAGGGATTTATATCAGTCTTTAACGGAACAGGAAAAGGAAATACTGACAGATGCATGTAAGATTCTGGTGATAAAAGGTGAAAAGGTACATTTAGTAGAGGGTGAGGAATCCAATATTAAGATTACTTATCCATATGATATGAGAGTGGCAGAAGCTCTTTTAGGAGGCATGTAAAATGTTAAATGCGGTATACCAGTTAAAAAAGCCCCGTCAGTTTGAACTTGTTTTTAAGGATATTACCTTTGATAATGAACATGTGATTGTACGGCCAACGCACTTATCTATTTGTAATGCAGATCAGCGCTATTATCAGGGAAATCGTCCGGAAGAGATTTTGAAAAAGAAACTTCCTATGGCATTGATCCATGAAGGGATTGGTAAAGTGGTCTATGATCCCACCGGGGAATTCCAGGTTGGAGACCATGTGGTCATGATTCCGAATCTGCCCTGTGAAGAGGATGAGGTGATAGCTGAAAATTATTTGCGAAGTTCCAAATTCCGGGCAAGCGGAACCGATGGTTTTTTGCAGGAATATATAGAAACGGTTCCAGACCGGCTGGTAAAACTGCCGGATAATATCAATTATACAGTGGCGGCATTTACAGAAATTGTGAGTGTCAGTGTCCACGCCATTGAACGCTTTATGGCGACTGCACACGCAAGAAGAAACCGGATTGGAGTCTGGGGAGATGGCAATCTGGGTTATATCACATCATTACTGTTAAAGAATATGTATCCGGAGATAGAAGTGTATGTCATGGGTGTTAATGAATCCAAACTGCATGATTTCACATTTGTAGATGGAACATATCTGGTTACAGATATACCAAAGGATTTCAGTATGGACCATGCCTTTGAATGTGTGGGTGGAAACGGAGCACATAAGGCAATTAATCAGATTATTGATTATATTAATCCGGAAGGTACCATAGGAATTCTTGGAGTTTCTGAGGATTTTGCACCGATCAATACCAGGATGGTGTTGGAAAAGGGACTAAAGATTGTAGGCAGCAGCAGAAGTGGAAGAAAAGATTTTGTGAGACTTGTAGACCTGTATCGGGAAAAACCTGAGGTAGTGGACTATCTGGAAAATATCGTAGGGGAACAGATTGTAATACGGGAAATTAAAGATATCACAAGAGCTTTTGAGATGGACATTCATAAGCTGATTGGAAAAACGGTTATGATTTGGGATAAATAATGTATTTATAATATTTGGAGGATAAGAGTATGAAAATTGCAGTAGCGGGAACCGGATATGTGGGATTGTCAAATTCCATCTTGTTGGCACAGCATAATGAAGTATATGCGGTGGATATCATACCGGAGAAAGTAGAGATGATCAACAA
>JBJEJE010000155.1:0-3835 GCA_051877755.1 Lachnospiraceae bacterium
ATTGTAAATGGCAAGAAATCAACTACTTTTTATAACGCACAATTTTCTCCCAGTTTTTAGGAAAGCCCATTTTGGAAAACAGCAGTTCCTGACTGGTATGAGGGCAGTTTTTGAGAACAGAATTAATCAATCGCCTGAGCTCTGTTTTAAACTGCTTAAATTCTTGATTGTCTATGAGATAACGTAGAGCTATTACTACTGCAAACAGGTCTTTCTTGCCGATAGTATATTGACCCTTTTTCTGTGGTAACTGCAATTTACTATGTAAAACCATATCAGGAATTGCTTCATTTACCTGGAAGGAATAAAGCCGTTCATTATGGGCACATACATTTCTACAGCTTGCAAGAATACGAATGAGCTGATGTAACTGAACCTCTGACATATTGGCGAAATTAAGACTGACCTTAGTGCGGATATCAGAAGTTGAATATTGATACATTTTTGAAATCTGTCCAAATGTAAGTGCATTGGTTGCTACCCATAAAGGTACATTACCATATACTCTTGCGTGATGTGTAATATAACTATAGTTGCTGGGTAAGGCAATAGTTTGGCTTAAGGTTGTAATCAGGCGATTTATTTTGCTGGAATTTTTGCGTGTATAGTTATAATTTCCAGCGGTTAAATATGCTGTTTGCTGTTCGCCATATTTTTCACAGAAGTAATATGACAACATGGATTTTAACTGTCTTTCCACATGTAAAATGTATTTAAGAAAGAGCGTTCTCAATTCTTCATCAAAGTAATAAAAGGCGGTAATTTCTTCAAAGGTGACACCATGTAGGTAATTCCCTGATGGCTTATGCTTAAATAAATCTTTATATCCGCCAATTAATGAAAAATAGCTAAGTTTTTGTAATGTTATTTGGGCAAATTCAGGATCAGAAATAACAAGCTGTTTTTCTTTTTCCAGTTTTTCAATTTGCTCATCATATGTGAGAAATGTTTTGTTAGCCATCTCTGAATCCTCCTTTGTTTTGTGGCATAAAAAAAGTGGAGCCCACGCATGGAACTCCACCGGCTGCGGGCATCGCAAGTTTCCGCAGCGCAACCACTAAAGATAATATACCATCGAAAGCAAAAGCTGTCAAATGGATTTTTAGTGGTGGTATTAGTTTATGCGTCACAAATTAATATTATTCTAATTGTTTTAAAACCGATTGTTTCACCCCAAGAAACTTATCTCTGTACTCAATCGCCTTTTCCGACTTCTTCCACCGTGCATACAGATTATTCAAATATCTATAAGTAGTTTTCATATAGTCATTATCCGTACCAACAGCATTACCAATAATACTTTCTGCCGCAAGCAAGTTAATCTCAGCCGATTCCGGCGTTCCTTCCATCATATCAATGATGCCTTTGCTCAGCTTGCAGATACCATAGTCAAGAGAGGTATCTGACAGATGCTCCAGCACTAATGATTCATACTGTTCCAATACAATTGTGGCATTGTCCACATCCTTTGCCAGCAACAGTATATTGATAAGGTTCATCATTTGCTGCAGGGTATCATGGGATTCAGTTAGTCCCAAGTGTGCATATTCCATACGGATATCAAAGGCTGTACGGAGTGCATTGGCTGCCTCATTTCCACGCTTCATCAGCAGATAAGTGTTGGAAAGGTTGTTGTACAGATTGGATAGCAGGTTTGCAGTTCGCATATCTGCATCTTTAGTATGAAGCTTTTCCATGATGTTGATTGCCTTTTCACGCTTCTTAACTGCATTTACATAATCCTTTTTCAACATAAAACACTCTGCCTTATAATCCAGTAGCAATGCCCTGTCACATGGAGATTCCAGCTTGTATTCTTCCATAAGGTAGCTGATTCTATCAGTTAGTTTCGGCAGGTAATCCGATACAAGGTATTTGTCCAGATATGGGAACATATCCTGTAAAAACAGTAAGAAATATGCACCATCATCTACTATAATACGTTCTGATACACTGATAAGGGAAGCAATGATATTTTCCGGTCTGCGAAGTTCCAAGCCATGTGCCAGACAGACAAGGTGGAGGCTATTAAGCAGAATCTGGCAGGCAGTCACGGTTGGTATGGTTTCAATGGCAATCACTTCCTGTAACAGTGGATGCAGGCTGATTTTCTTGTTATCTGTATCTTCGTTGATAAATCCGTATTTGATAAGGTGGTTTACATCCGCAAGGTTATCAAGCTTCATCCAGTTCTTGAAGCTGTTCTTTAATATGCCGGCAACCGGTAGCAGAGACAGATTGCGAAGAATGTCCAATTGCTGATTGGACAATTTACCAAGTTGTAGGAGCTTTCGTAAATGCTCGATCATCAGTCCGTTAGTAAAATCATCATCTTTATACAGTTCCACATCTTCCCCGGAGGCGATATTCAGTCCACAGGTTCTCAGTTCAGCAAGCAGTTCTTCCGGTTCCATGCCGCTGGCTGTAAGGGATAATGCAGACAGGCATACAGTAAGGGTGTGACAGCCCACCGTCTGGATAATGTCCTTTACTACATCTTCAGAGCCCTTTGCAGAAGGGCAATGCTTATAAAACAGTTCTACAAGCTCTGTATCTGCGTCCATTTCAGAAACCTTTACCGCCTCAAACTGAGAGATATTGCACCGGCTGGTGACAAGTATCTTACAGTTCAATTTTATAAATTCCTTAAAGAAAGCATCCTCTTTTGGCAGGACATTGAAGTTATCAATGATAATGAGACTGTCAGAGTGGAGCTTTTTTAATAGTTTCATATGCCTGTCAAGGAGCATATCTTCGCTCATGTCCGCGGTATCATCACTAAATTCCATCTGAGCAACACATTTCTTTAAATCACCATCGTAAAATAAGTGAATGATGTTGGTGTATTTCTTTTCATTCTTCTTTGCATAGGTCTTTGCCAGTTCGCTTTTACCCATACCGGCAGTGCCGGTAATAAATACAAGATTGTTTTCCTGCAAAGCTTTGCTAACGACCTTTAATTCTTCTTTTCTTCCGATGAAATAGCGGTTTACAGAAGGAAGCTTGTTACTCAGTAGAATATCCGACAAATCAGGAGATAACAGGGTGTGTCTGCTGTCATGGTCATTTAATATGGCATAACGGACAAGAGCAGTAATAAACTCGGCATCATCGGTTATCCGGGCAAATTCATCCGCCTTTTTTGTACCAATTACATCCACACTGTCCATAACCAATTCTAAAAGCAGTTTCCTTGTGGCTGGCACATTGATAAGGTTTGGAATTACATCATCCTGAATATTATCCTGAATGCCGTCAAATCCACAATTGTCATAAAAGCACAATATTTCCTTGGGTATCGGGCGTTCTCCGGTACACCATCTGCTGTAGGTTACATTTTTCTCAAAATCCTCTTTTTCAAATAAATCCATGTTGCACAGGCAGTCGTAGAAGATATCTTCAATCATCTGGTACTGTGCATAAGTTTTCTTTTTATTTTCCAATAACACTCCGATTACGTTGGAGAAGGTAATGCGGTTCTGCAATTCATCACTTCCTAACTTTTTCGTCAACTTCCGGTCAACTTTCCGTCAATGATAATCCAAGACAAAATTTCGTATCATTAACCCATGAAAACGTAGCCACAAGAAGCCATGAGAGAAATGGCTTGGCTACAAGAAGATTATAACACAAAAAGAACAAATGTTCTACCAAATCTTTTTGTATTTTGAACCTTGATAAACAATCCGGAAACGGATTCATGAGCTGTATCTTATACCAACAGACCTTGCGAGGAGAACTGGGAAGTCAGGAGAAGCGAGGGAAGACACTTCCGTCAAGGGTGGGAAAGGAACTCGAGCAGGAGTAGCCCGCAGGCAATGAGCTAAAGGTCAGC
>JBJEJE010000155.1:3935-6191 GCA_051877755.1 Lachnospiraceae bacterium
GGTGGGAAAGGAACTCGAGCAGGAGTAGCCCGCAGGCAATGAGCTAAAGGTCAGCTGTAACGCTGACGGCATAGGATACGAATGGAAGCCAAAAGAACTTTATCTTATCAGCAATTCGTGTATTATCACAGCATTTATGCAGAAAGAAGGTGATAAGTCAGATTATTAGGAAAGAGGGGTGTTAGCTTATGACGAAGGAGCTGGAGTTGAGTAAGAAGCTTGCGGTGTTGGGATGGATTTTTCGTAAGGGACTGATTACGGAAGATGAGTACAACAGAACAAGAATTCATATTATGGGCGAATATGATGTTATCAGTTTTATGACTGCATAATCCGCACATTCGTTAACATTTTCATTATGATTTATAGTGTAGGCAGTAGCAGATATTTTGTTGCTGCCTACTTAACTTATACAGACAGATTTTTGAAAGGAGTTTTTGCATGGAAGAAAGACAGGTAGAAGTAATTAAAAAAGTTGAAGGTCCTGTTATCAGGGACCGAAGACTGGTGGGGAAGCCACTTACCATCACAAGAAAACGAGTGGCGGCATATGTGCGTGTCAGTACAAATGCAGAGGAGCAGTTGCAGAGTTTTAAGTCTCAGAAGAAGTATTATCAGGACAAAATTTCTGCAAATAAGGAGTGGGCGCTTGTAGGCATTTATGCGGATGAGGGTATTACGGGAACAAAGACCACCAAGAGAGATGAGTTTTTGTGCATGATTGATGACTGTATGAACGGTCTGGTGGATATTGTCATCACCAAGTCGGTATCTAGATTTTCGAGAAATCTTGTGGATGTGCTTTCTTATACAAGAATGCTGAAGGCAAAGGGGGTGACTGTCATATTTGAAAAAGAAAATATTGACACTTCCACCATGGAGAGTGAAATGCAGTTATCACTTCTATCCGCACTGGCGCAGAATGAGGTGGAATCCCTATCACAGAATGTTACTCTGGGCGTTCAGATGAAGATGTCCAGAGGGGAGCTGATGGGGTTCAATGGTTGTCTTGGCTATGATTATCACCCGGAAGACAAAAGCATTACCATAAATGAAAAAGAGGCTGAGACAGTCCGTATGATTTATGATTTGTATGTGCAGGGGTATGGTGCTTATACGATTGCGAAGGAGCTTACGAGATTGGGAAAAGTGAATAAGAAGGGCGAGGTTAAGTGGACGGATAGTGGTATCCGGGGCATTCTAAAGAATGAGAAGTATAAGGGCGACCTGCTTATGGGTAAGACTTATACCGTTGATCCGATTTCCAAGAGACGGCTTGATAATCGTGGGGAATCCAATAAGTATTATACAAGGAACCATCATGAGCCCATTATTTCGGAAGAAATATGGAACAAGGCACAGGAAATACGCGAGAGCAGATATCGTACCAATGAAAATGTGTCCGATGGGGCAAGAACCAAGTTCGCAAGGAAGTACGCATTCAGCAGTATGTGTCAGTGTGGCTTCTGTGGAACGAATCTTACAAGGCGTTCCCATCATCAGGATACACAGCATAAAAAGCCTGTATGGAAATGCAGGACAGCAGCCAATAAAGGAATTGAAAACTGTCCGCATAGCAAGGCAATTGATGAGGTTATCATAGAGAATGCATTCCTGGAGATGTTCCGGTTACTGGCTGATAATTTTGATGATGTGCTGGAAACGGTGCTTTCCTCATTGGAAGCTGCTATTTCAAAGGATGACAGCACTGAAAAGCTAAAGCGAGTGGAGAAGGAAATTTCGACTCTTGAAAAAAAGAGAAAGAAATTGACCGACATGTATCTGGATGATAAAATTTCTAAAGAGGCTTACGAGGAAAAATACAGTGAATTGAGTCACAAACTGGACAAGTGTGAGGAAGAGAAGCTGTTGTTTTCCGAGAATGCTAAGTCCCAGAAGAATATTGCAAGCCGTATGAAAACCATTAGAGCAAAGCTTAAGAATGCCGATGTGACGGATGAATTTGACAGACTGGTATTTGAAAGCATTGTGGAGAAGGTGATTGTCGGAGAGATTGCAGAGGATGGCAGTACTGACCCATACAAGCTTACTTTTGTATTAAAGGGTATGGATGATTGTAGTGTGCCGGATGCAAGGGACAGGTACAAAAATCTTCATAAACAGGCAGTATAAAACAACAAGGAGGAGCTTAAAATGAGCGATAATCACGACTTGTTGAATGATAATGATATGTGTTCTTTTTCAGGACACGAGGCAGAGGATATGTGTTTCAACTGCGGTGACCACACATGTGGA
>JBJEJE010000156.1:0-6147 GCA_051877755.1 Lachnospiraceae bacterium
ACCTATGACATCCAAAGACCTACATGGATGGGCTGATTTTCTCCCTGTATCCGGATGTATCGGATGCGGTCAGGGGTGCGTGGCAAATATGGCGAACAACAACTATGAACATTATTCTGTTTAACAGTGAAAACGATGGAGTGGAGCAACCAAATAGCTGCTCCACTCTATAATTTTGCTGTTAAATTCGGATGAATCATAAAGTGTAAATGGAAATGTCTTTACTGGAAAGGGATGGCGTGGATTTAATCCAACATTCCTTTTCTATGGTAAGATTCTTTTCGTCAATCAGAATGACAGAAAGATTAAGGGAGAGGTTTTCCGGTATCTTTGATGCATACAGGTCAAATTCTTCTTTACTTGATGTTACGAAGCTGATTTTTTCCGTATCGGATATTTTTTCAAATGCCAGTTGCAGATAAAGAGCATGGAAATCTTTTTTCATCAGTTCCTCTGTAGTGTTTGAAAGAAAAATAAAATGCCAGTGCGAGATAGCACCGGAGGGAAAGGATACTGACAAATGATAGTCGGTGTCCTTTTTTTTCTGCTCCAAAGTACAGGGAATGCCGGATACGGAAAGTGCAGTCAATATTGTACCCTGCATAAATTTTTTTACATTCTCTGACAGGGATGCGATAACGGCATGGTATGGATCAGTTTCATCCTGTACAGCATATCCGGCAGCGGATAAAAGCTGTGCATAGGTTACACCATTACTTGCATTCTGGGCGATTGACTGAATTTTACCTATGGAAGGAGGATTTGCCAGCTTTGAGTTCAGTATCCTTGATAAATATTCCGGGGATACATCAATCTTACTGGCAAATTCCTTTTTCATTGTATTTCCTATTGCAAGCTGCAAAAGCGCAGCAAATTCTTGTGGATTATATTTCGAGTTCATAATAGATTCCTCCGATAATATAGTAAACTAATTGACACAAAAAGTCAATTGGGATAATTTGCAGATTAAGTGTAATTGATACAAATTGACATGATAAATCAATAAATAATTGACATACTATGTCAATTTGTGTATAATGTGTATTGTGTAAGAAATGAATATGGAGGTGGTCAGATGAATCCGTACACAGTTGACAGGGTTCAGGATGGAAATGTTACTTATTTCTTCATCCGCTGTATGGAAGATATGTCTATTATGCCACTGCCTACCAAGTATCTTACGCATATGACAAGGGCAAAGAAATCTCCAAACACGGTTAAGCGGATTGCATTTTCCATTTCCTATTACATGAGTTACTTAGAGGAAAAGGATGTAAAGTTGGGGGATGTGTCAGAACTTCCCTATAGTGAACAGCACTTGCATTTCACAGAGTTTCTTGCATGGCTGAAAAGTGGGAAGCATAACGGAGATAAGGAAAGGAAGCAGCCAATGAATGCAACCTGCAACACATATTTAAGGGATGTGTTTGGATGGTTTTCTTTTCTGGAACTGGAATACGAGCAGTTTCATGACTTAAAGGTATTATCAAGCCGGGTAGTTTCTTTTTCCAATAATGTAGGTGTCAGGTTCTCCGTAACCTGCCGGACATTCAAAGGATACTTGAAGGAAGAAGAACACGTTGGAAAGACCATTGAAAAGGACTGCATCATTACCTTATTGGAAGCGTGTGCAAACTGCCGTGACCAGCTGATGCTTCTATTACTGTCAGAAACCGGATTTCGTATCGGAGAGCTACTTGGCATCCGGTACACGCAGGACATTGACTATGATAAGCGAGTGATCCGTGTGGAATACCGTGAGGACAATGAGAATGCTGCCAGAGCCAAGAATGCGGAATACCGCAGAGCAAAGATAAGTGCAGAGACTATGGAGATCCTCATGTATTATCTTTCCGAAAACAGAGAGCTATTAAAGAATGGCGATTATCTGTTTGTTAATCTTTCCGGAGAAAATGCCGGGGAGCCGGAAAATGTGAATACGGTCTATGCCATGCTTGGAAGACTGGAAGAGAAAACCGGAATCAAGGCAACTCCACATATGCTAAGACATTATTTCGCAAATGAAAGGCGTAAGAGTGGATGGGATTTGGCACTGATTTCCAAAGCATTAGGACACAGGCATATCAGCACGACAGAAAAGTATCTGAATATAGATGCGGATGAACTTAGTCAGGCAACAGATGAATTTTACAGTAAAAACAAGTCACTATATATGGTGGATAAATTGATATAAAGGGGGTGTGACTGATGGCTGCTTTAAGTCTTTTGCAGTTTGACATGACTGCCCGGATTGCAGAACTGGATGCACAGCTTGATGCCTGTGCCACAGTGCAGGGCAGACAAAGAGCAGCTGTCAGGGATTTCCTTTTACAAGAGGGCATCTATTCCATAGAGGATGTCACAGACGAGGATATACAGGATTACAGAACGTATATCAGTCAGAAAGAAAATTTTTCTGATAAGCAGAAAGTACTCTATGCAGGATGCATGGAAACATTACAGTATTCTTTCTACGCTCCACAGAACGAAGCGTTTTTGAAAGAACTGGAAGCTGGCAGGAAGTTGACAGCTGCCATAAAGAAGACGGAAGTTTATCTTATGGCACACGGCATCAAAAGGGCAGAGGATATTACTTATGAAATCCGTGCTTCATATGAAGCCTATGTCAATCAGTCCATCAACGGTCAGAAAAGATTAGAATATGTAAAAGCACTGGATAACATGAAACTTGCTTCCATCCAGAAGGAATGTGATAAAGCTCCTTTTAAGGAACGGAAGTTAAGATATACCGGGGGAAAGATATTTCTCCTGTATCATCCGGATATTGAGATTGCAAAGACTTTCTATTACATCCGGAATAAAGAAGAGCTACTGTTTGATTTTTCCTTACAAGTAGCGGAGCAGGTCAAGTATCAGATATTCTTTATGTTGAATTACATACTGGAGAATGAAAAAGACTGGAAGCTACGAAGAGAAAGGTTTCTTGTACCTCTAAAGCTCCTGTACAATTTCTGTATTGAGCAGGGGATTGAGGACTTGGAACGGCTGGAGGAAGAGGATATAGCAAAGTTTAAGGAAAAGCTGGATGGGCTTAATGTAGATAAGGCAGATATATATATCCAGATAGTAGACAATATAAGGAAATTCCTTTTCTTACGAGCAAAGAAAACAAACTGGGAAGCAAATGTGTGGTACATGGAGCGTTTCAAGTTCCAAAGTGACCGCATGAATCCGGCAAATCCGGTGGTGCGAATCCAGTTTATGCAGGTTCACGATAAGGAAAACCGAAAGATTTTCCAAACTTATATGCAGTATATGATAGGTGTTACATCCCTTGCCATCAGTAACATCCGGTTTCAGTTTTACCGGGTGTCGGAGTTCTTGGAATACTGTGATGCAAAGAATTTATCGGTACTTCATCTGACGGCACAGGATATGGATGCCTATATGAAGCATATCGACAACGGCATCCTGCCAGAAACTTTCAATGGCAAAGTGGCAGACATATATAAGTTTATGAAATTCATGGTCGTAAAGGGCTACATAGAGAAAGTTCCTTTTAATATGGAATATTATCTAAAGAATGTAGTGCCGACACACCATGACAGGGCATTACCGGAAGACATGGTAAGTCAGATGCTTACAAATCTGCATCTGTTCCCGGAGCATTTAAGGCTCATGTATCTCCACTTATGGTGTCTGGGCTTACGAATCAATGAAGTCTGTACCATAAAGGGGGATGCCTATTATGTAATGAATGGGGATACATGGATCAGGCTCTATCAGAACAAGATGAAAGCCGAGAAGACAGTACCTATTCCGGAAACGCTCTACCAGCTGATGACTTCCTACATACAAAAGATGCACATAGCCCCGGATGATTATGTATTTCAAAATGAAAAGGGCGGTGCATATAATGTGGGAACATTCAATAAGCAGATGGTGGGTAAGTGCCGGGAACTTGGGATTGATTGTGGAGATTATACATTTCGTTCTCATGATTACAGGCACACCATTAGTACGGCAATGCACGGACATGGTGCATCCATACAGGCAATCCGTGATTTCTTGGGGCATAAGTCAGAGGAAATGACAAAGCAGTATATTGATTACCTGCCGGAAAAGATTGACAAAGCGAATGAGGAATATTTCAGTATGAAAGGAAACAGTATTGCAAAGGCAGTACGGAAGGGAGGAAACAATGGAAATGAAACTTAGATTTAATGATTTGCCATGCTATCAGACGGAAGATATTACGGCTGGTTCAGCAGCAGATAAATGTAGAAATCAATGTTTTTGCATTGACAGACTTCCTACCGTGGGCTTACAGAAAGAATTTTCTTCGTTCATATTGCACCGGGGAACGGTTCTGAAGGCATCCAGTCTTAGGACAGACCTCACTTCTTACAATGTGGTAAACAGTTTTTTATCAGAAAAGCATCCTAAGATGGAAAGCCTTTTAGAGCTTCCGCTTGATACACTTGTAAAAGATATGAAGAAATGGCTGCTATCCAATGGAAAATCCTTAACAACCAGAGAGATAAGCAAGCGTATAGGTAAGGATCAGCAAAACGAAAGCGTTCATATCCGATATTTAAGAAAAGTATATGAGTACCTTGCCCCAGAGGATGAAAGACCGGAGAGGGAAAAGGATATATGGAAGCTGGATAAGTTAGGACTTATGCTGATTGACAATCCAATCAAAAACACGGAAACAATTAACTTTACAAAGATTGTGCAAGATGAAATGCGAAAGGAAGTAAAGGATGCAGCCTTTATGGAATTGCAGACAAGGGCAGTCGGTACGGTATCGGCAGAAATCGTAGCGATAAACCGCTTTAGTTCCTATCTGGCGGAGAATTTTCCAGATGTACAGTCAATGGCTGACATAAATAGGGATATTGTTGAGAGCTATCTGATATACCTTAGTACGGAAGCGAATGACAGGCAATCCTATAGAGCAGATATTTTTCATCTGAAGGCACTCATTGATTTGGTTGGCAGGATGACAGATAATCAGAGAATCTGCAATCTGTTTCTGATTACAGATATTCCAAACAATCCGGAAAAGTTGTACAAGTCCTATTCGGATGCAGAACTGAAAAGATTGAACAGTGCCATTGTTACTGCTGATGTACAGGTGGCAAGGGCATTGATTTTACATCAGATGTTAGGTACACGAATTTCTGATACGCTGACACTAATGCAGGATTGTGTGTTTGAAAAGGATGGGAAGCTGATGATCCGGATATACCAGATTAAAAGCCGAAGGGCATATCGCAAGACCATCAATGAAGAAATACTGGAACTGATAAACGCAGCGATTAAGTATACGAAGGCACATTCTCCGGACAGTCCTTATATATTTGCAAATGATAAAGACGCAAGCCGTCCAATGACATATGCAAAGATACAGTATCAGCTTATGGCGATTATCCATGAAAATGATTTAAGGGATGATAATGGAGAGCAGTTCGGTGTTGGCACACATTTATTCCGGCATACTTATGGTCGGAAACTGACGGAAATGCACGTAGACGATACAACAATAGCAAAGCTGTTAGGACACGCAAATAATTCCAGTGTGAAATACTACCGGAAAATGTCAAATACACAGCTTGCGGAAGAAACAAGAGAAATGCGGCAAAGCATGGATGAAATCTTACAAAACTTGATAAAGGGGTGGTAATCGTGACTAAGTATGACAGAATGGTTGCCACGAACAAGGCAACAAGTACTGCCAAGATTGCGAAAGCAAAGGCAGAGATTTCAAAAATGGTATCTGAAAACATTCAGGTAACAGTTGGCGAGTTGGTAAAACGAACCGGATTATCCAGAGGGTTCTTTTATAAAAATGAGGAAGTCAGCAGGGCATTAGAGAATGCCAGAGACTTACAGGATGGGAAAGCCTTGACCAGACCTCAAAAAGTAATTCTTGATAAAGCAATGGATAAGCAGTTGCAGGTGTTACAGCAACAGATTGAAAAGCTGAAAAATGAGAACAGCAGCTTGTCAAAGAAGAATCAAGATTTGCAAAAGGCACTAAACAAAAAGGATTTAAACTTTATCAAAAATCTATAAATTCTGTTATTCAGTTCTAAAGTTCATACAGTATATACAGTGTGTATGGTGTTAAAACCCTTGAAAACACTGCATTTGAAATCCCATAGTAAAATTATTTGTGGT
>JBJEJE010000157.1:0-6105 GCA_051877755.1 Lachnospiraceae bacterium
TTATTTGAAACCAGATGGATGATAGAGCTTGTTGATAGTGCCATGATTAAAGTAAGAGAATTTCCTTATAATGGAGATCTGTATTTTCAAATACTGTCACGTTGTTATTTGGATAAATTCAAGTATACAGAATCAGAGCTTTTGGAACTGTTTTCTTTGGAGAGAAGTACATTTTATGACAGAAAAAAAGAGGCAATCTATGTATTTGGTGTGTCTTTATGGGGAGATGAACTTCCTAAAATGATGCGGTTTATTGCAGAGGTGGCAGATGAAATGAAAGATATGCCACAGGAGGTGTTATGCGGATGTTAAGAAATGGTATTAAGAAAATGGAAGTATTAAGCTGCATCCGTACATATACAGAAAAGAAAGGATTTCCCCCAACCGTCAGAGAACTTTGTATTATGACCGGGTTGAAATCAACATCCAGCGTGCATCATTATTTGGTGCAGCTGAAAGAGGAAGGGTTGATTGAGTCAGCAGAATCAAAACCCAGAACATTAACAATTAAATAAGTCCGACATATTTCCGACAGAATTACGATAAAAGTACGAGATAGTCCGTACTGAAAGTCCGACCTGTCAAGTGGTAGGATTGGTATGCTGGGAGAAAAGCATACCAAAAGGCATTGCCTCATGTGAGAAATCATATGGGGCTTTTTTTATGCCCTGCCACACTCCCAGACAATTAAAATTCCGGGAGGACAGGACAATGAGAGAATTTAAGGAAAGAGACAACTATGTGATTAAGGTGGACGGAGAACTGGTAAAAGTCAGTAGAGAAGTATATGAAACCTATCACAGAATGGAGCGCAGGGAACGCTACTTGGTAGAAAGGGATCAGGATAACAGCCTGATCCTTTTTTCTACCCTAAGAGCAGAAGACAGCTCAACGGATGTACCGATAAAGGATAGCGGTGTGGATGTAGAGGAGGAAGTTATCCAGAAGATATTTCTGGATAAGCTCCCTAAAGCACTTGCTTTACTTACTGATGATGAAATTGAAATGATAAGGGATTTGTACTGGAAAGGTATGTCAATCAGAGAACTTGCAAAAAAGACAGATACAGCAAAATCCACACTTCTTAATAAGCGTGATAGGATACTGGCAAAATTAAGAAAAGCATTGGAAGAGAAATAATTGTTTCTCCGGCAGATATGGTGGAGTATAATTATAAAAAAGTAATATGCTCTGCCATACTGTTGTCGCTTACAGATGGTAAACTAAAGAAAAAAGAAGGGAGCAGCTACTATCATGAAAGAACTGGATGAGTTATTTGATATATGGGAAAAACGACATAGGGATGCAGGACACAAGAGATTTATCCGAGACGGCATTGTGGATGAAAATTGGTGGTTTGAAAAGCAAAGTGTTCCTAAAATATGTTTCTTTTTGAAAGAGGCAAGAACCAAAGAGGAAAAATATAACCTAACAAATGATTTAAGAGAAAAAGAGCCGTGGCGTTTGTGGCAGCGAGTGGCAGTTTGGACGCAGGCTATTCAAATGGCATTTTCCGGGGAAAGAGCTTATGATGAGGAGAAAATAAAGTTAAAGTCACATGACGCAGTTAAGCAAATCGCAGTAGTGAATGTGAAAAAGAGTGATGGTATGCCAGAGTCTAAAGGGGATGATTTATGGAAATATGTGAATGATGATAAAGATTTATTGAAAAAAGAGCTTGAAATCATCAATCCGGATATTATTGTTTGCGGATATACTTTGGAATTATTGGAAGCAGTATTGGATGCTAAAGGGAATGAGAAAAATGCAAATCCCGATATACGATTTGAGAAAATTCGAGACACAATGTATGGATTTTGGAAAGATAAGCTGGTAATTGATTATTACCATCCTGCTTGTCACTATCCCAATAGAGTAAATTATTATGCGCTGATGTCAATATGCCGAATGGCAGAACAGGAATGGGAAGAGAGGAAATTTGAGTATGCACGCAAAGCTGATAGCAACATTCGGACTGAATGAAGATGAAAACGCATATATAGAGATGAACTTGCCACAGAAGGAATGTGAAATCATGGATACGGATGTAGTGACTGATATAGTTGCTTCATCTGAATTTGCAGTAATTGTAAGGGCAGATGCCATGAGTCAGGAAGATGTGGATTTGCTTTATGATTATTATGGAGAGGTAGCACCACTTTCAGAAACAGTTATCTTCATAGGGGATGCGATGATTCCAGCAAAACTAAAAAATCATATCGCAGTGTACAAGGATTTCGACACTCTGAAGGAAAATCTGAAATATATACTTCTTTCTGCATATCGGAAACAGAAGAAAAGTGAGAATTTCAGTGCGACACTGGCGAATGCAATTTTGATACTAAGTACCATTAGAAGACAGCCGTATATTACAAGCGCAGAACTGGCAGAAAAGCTGGAATTGTCCCAAAGAAGTGTGCAGAGATATATTGAGACATTGCGGGTAGCTGGAGAATGGATTGAGTATGATACCGCACATAAGGGGTGGTATTTGCAGGTGGGGAAATCTGTATTATGGGGCGATTTTGATGAGGAATAAAAATGGTGTATGAAAATAATCTTCCCCCGGTTGGGAAAGGGATTACGGTATTATTTGATATAAACGATAGCATTAAGACTCTGGTATGCAATATGCTTGAAAAAGAAAGTGTGGAGGATAAGTACCTCTATCTTGTAGGGGTAGATACTTTGCAGTTTGGATTATATTACAGGGATGTTTGCAAGGAGTGTGAAGACATCAATCAGCTTTTCTATAGCAGTGGAGACATCAATAATGGGATAGTCTGTCCTAAAGTGATGTTTTTGTTTGATAATATGAATAGCTGTAAAAATTTTAAGGATTTTTTTGAAAAGATAGATGATCCGGTAGAAAAGGTGCAGAACGAATTGGCATATAGCAGTACGGATAATATTGCAATGACACTTTCTATATATAATCCGATTTCATAATAGAAATGACAAATCAGCCGATAATTTATGTACTATAAAATTTTTGGAGGTACATGATGGAAGAGTTTACAACGATTACAGAGGAAGAAAGAGAAAAGTGCCGACAGGTGGCAGATGCATTTAGCGAGTATTTTGATGAGATGGGTGATACAACCATTATTGATGCAGGAAAGTTCGGATACTTGTGGCTTCGTTGGTTTGATGGGGATTCATTTGATGGTCAGCAACTTTACACGGATAGTCAAGAAATGTTTGAGGACTTATGGCAAGCATGGCTGGAACATCATTTATTAACACCAGTATTACATACTCCGGCTGCAGAAATGGAATATGACCAGCTTTATGATATTCTTACGCCGGAACAGAAAGAAATATATGCCAAGAAAAAAGAATACTTCCGAAAAAAAGCATTTGGCACAGAATAAAATCGACATGGAAGAATATGTTGCAATGAGAAGCGGACAAACTGTATTATTTTATAATGATGCCGGGGTACAGCTTATTTGGAATGTGGAGGCTGACACAGTAGATATTATATATAACGAAGAGTAGGGAGTGAAGTATCCCAAATACATAACAATCAACGAAAGCAACGAGTTCTGACAGGAAATCGTTGCTTTTGTTGATTTCACAGGGGTATGGGGGTGTAGCCCCCATGATGAAGTGTTTTTCTATGATTCTGTGAATAGTTTATAAATAAGTGGATTATATGATATGATGAGATTATTCCAATAGGCGAAGTAAGGGAGAAATCATGATACTACAGAATGAATTGTGTAATGTAAAGATTGCTATTGATGAGACATTTACAGTAGAGTCAACAGATAATATGCCGTATGATTTGGTTTTAAATCCTTATCAGAAAAGACATAATGATTTATATAAAGTGTTTGCTATAGAGATAGACCTATTTTATAAAACAATGCGGATTGCTCTGGTAGGAGACTTCTACAGTTATGATACTGATTGTGCATTGCTTGATGGAGAAATTCTAACAGTATTACAGAACGATACCGTATCACAAATTAGGATAATAGATGGCACATTGATATTCACGAAAAAATTTGATTGTTTTGGGTGCAATTATGGTATCTATAAAGTGAAACAAGGATACATAGTTTATGGGGAAATCGAGATTCTAATGTTGGATTTTGATTTTAATATCATGTGGAAATTTTCAGGAAGAGATATTTTCGTTTCTGTGACCGGGAAGAATGCGTTTGAACTATGTGAGAATAGCATCAAACTTTACGATTTTGAGGACAATTATTATGAGATTGATTTCAACGGAAATAGAATAGAGATTTGAAAAAAATCATTTGTTTATTTCGGACACCCTGCCAGATTTTCGGCTAATAGATAAGAGGTAAATCCTCTAAAGAAAATTATGTGAAAACAGTATAAGCTGTTGGAAAGGCAGGTAAAGATGGAAGTAACAGTAAAAACCAACCCTTATGCCAAGCAGGAGAATGGAAAGCTGGGCGTAGCAAATGTCACTTTTGGAGATTCTTTTAAGGCAAGGAGCATGAATATTTATAAGGGCAAGGATAATGAGCCTTTTGTATCCATGCCGAGCTATCCGACACGTAAAGTGGATGAGAATGAACGTACCGTATTTCAGGATTATTGCCATCCGATCACGAAAGAGTTTAGGGAGCAGCTTTACGGTGCAATCTTGGAGAGTTTTAAGACCGGACAGGATGTAAAATTTGATACCGGGACTGGAAAGGATACACCGGATATTTCAATTACGGTTGTTCCAATCGAGGGCGATAATGTCACAAAGGCACTGGCAAGGATGACCATTGATGATGGCTTTGTGGTCAATAACATTTCCATTAAGGAAAATAAGGATGGAGAGCTTTTCGTTTCCATGCCGAGTGTGAAGACAAACTTAACGGATGAACACGGCAATCCGGAATACCGTGATGTTTGCTATCCTACCACAAAAGAGTTCAGGGAGCAGCTAAATAAGCAGATCCTTGATGCTTACCAGCAGGCAAAGGATATTGCAATGGATGGAGTGGATGAAAAGGCACAACAGACAGAAAAAGATGCTGTAAAAGAGCCAAAAGAAAAAACTTCTATCCGTGGTAAGATAAAAGAAGGGCAGGAAAAGGCAGCTGCAAGTGTAGCAAAGAAGCCGGAAACAAAAGTAAAGCAGACACCGGAACGATAGGACATACTCCATTGGTCTAAAGGAATTATATATCACGCAAACTGAATTATGAAAAGTAGGCGATAGCACCTTTTTTATAAAGGGGCTTAACTACCCTTAAAAACGAAAAATTCTACTTGTCAAGCTGCACTTTACTTGACAAGCAGGATTTTTTGTTTTATTTGTAATATATCAGTACGATTACTGTAGTAAAGAATAATGCAGACATATTGTGATGATAGGGGAAAAGATGGGAATACTAAAGAAATTGTTTGGCACAGAGAAAGAAGATAGGCAGTTACGCATTGAGATTTCAGACGAGGAATATGAAGAACTCATTGAGAGAGCCAGAAAGATTGATGCAGCCCAAAGGGAGCGCATGGAATACTTAAAGAAGCATGACAAAAAAGAATATAAACGGATTATGACAATGAGTAAATTTTCTTGTGGTCTTTAGTATTATTGTGCAGCCGGATGTCCTTACTTAAACCCGGTTGCATTTTTTTATGCTATTATAGTTGCAAATATATGATATGGAGGACGGGAAATGTCAAAGCAGATAGAAAATCATTTTGAATTAAAGGATGTATGCCGGAGTGCAGGTCTTTGGTATGTAGGTTCTTTTATGCTGGAATTTCTGAAGCGGAAAGAGGAATGGCAGGACGCAGATAGAAAATTAGAGTTTATCAAAAGTCTGTATCAGGAATACCCAGGTATTGATGATGATATTTCAGGTACAACAACACGTGCAAATGCTATGATCAGAATTATTGAATCTGAAAAGGTAAAAGATGCAATGCAGCTGGTATTGGATGCGAATGAGAAAAAATTGGGCTGCCTTGAGTCCAAGACAAATGCGAAAGTAGTTCTTGATATGCTTGAAAAAGGCACATTATAAAATACATCAAAATAAAAATGAAATATTTTCGGACACCCTGCATGATTTTCGGCTTATATGTGAAGGGGTTTTATACCGCTTCTTATTGCAGCTTGAAAAT
>JBJEJE010000158.1:0-6023 GCA_051877755.1 Lachnospiraceae bacterium
GGCTTTCCACCTGCTAGACTATTCGCCCTTCGTCTGGGCGCACAATCCCGATTTGCCAAATTCATAAAATAATATTATTATCTATGCAAATATTATAATATGTCGCCTGTTGGCTCCATGTATTTTTTAGTTTAATTATGATTCCTTATATCACTTCTACATTTATTAATCCTTATAAAATACCCAACACCTACAAGATCCGCTAGAAACCATCCGATTGGAATGGCTGCCCAGATTCCCGTTACGCCAACCGCAGGAATCGCAGAAAGTACATAGGCTAACACCACCCTTGTTCCCAGGGAACAGATTGTGAGCACCAATGACATTCCCGGCTTTTCAATAGCACGGTAATATCCATACAGCATAAACAACAGACCGATTCCAAAATAAAATGCTGCTTCAATCCTTAAATATTCCACTCCCACTGCTATGACCTGATGCTGTTCCTGCCGGATAAAAATCCCCATAAGCGGTCTGGCAAAGAGACATACCAAGGAGCTTGCCACACTACAGAAAACAAACACACAAATGACAGAATTTTTGATTCCTTTCCAAATACGTTCCTTTTTTCCTGCACCATAATTTTGTGCTACAAAGGTGGAAAACGCATTTCCAAAATCCTGTACCGGCATATAGGCAACGGTATCAATCTTAACTGCTGCCGCAAAGGCTGCCATCACCACTGTTCCAAAGCTGTTCACCAGTCCCTGCACCATCAAAATTCCAAAATTCATTACTGACTGCTGCAGGCATGTCAAAAAGGACAGACTGCAAATGCTCCGTAAAATGTTCCCATCCCAATGCATATACTGCCGTTCCACTTTCAGTTCCTTACAGTTAAAATTATAATACAAAAAGAGTCCGATTCCTGCTATATATTGTGCAATCACTGTAGCCACCGCCGTTCCCCTGACGCTCCACTGGAATTTCACTACAAATATGAGGTCTAAGATCACATTTAGCACTACAGAAACTCCAAGAAATGCCAGAGGAACAAATGAATTCCCTACTGCTCTTAAAAGATTTGCATAATAATTGTATAAAAAGACTGCCAGAATCCCCATAAAGATATATACCAGATATTCCCGCATCATTTCCCGTATTCCCTCCGGCACCTGTAATACCTTGATAATCCAATCCACATTTAGGAAAACAAACAGATTTAATGCGATTGCAACGCCTCCAATCAGCAAAAAGGAAAGAAAGATTCCCTTCTGTAAACTTCCAAAATCTTTCTTTCCATACTGAATTGCGAAATACGCACTACTTCCCATACACAGCCCTAGCAAAATGGAGGTAAGAAACGTCATCAGGGTATAGGAGGAACCTACCGCCGCTAAAGCATCAGCTCCTATGAATTTCCCCACGACCCACGTATCCACAAGATTATAAAATTGCTGTAACACATTGCCCACCATAAGAGGCAGTGCAAATAAGAATAATTTGCCGGTTATATTTCCGGTGGTCAAATCCTGTTCCATGATATGACTTCCTCTTTTCATTCTTTAAGCTGGCTCATAATAACATTGCAAATAGCAAGCATTTTCTTTAGTGACATCCTTTCTTGGCACAGAGTTTTGCACTGGCTGGGTCTGTCGGATCCCATGTATGCCAGGATGGAAGCTTCTCCAGCTTTGGTTTTCCAAATGGTCCTGCATTTTCACTCTTATAAATAATGACCTTGGTACCCCGTTTGCAATGGTCATAAATCCACTTCATTCCAACACACTGCATGCGGACACAACCATGGGAAGCACAGGTTCCCATTTTGTTATACTCCTTTACGTCCAGCGACATTCTGTCCATAGACTTCGTATAAGGTGAAGTATGAAATAAAATATTACCATGAATCTGTACCGACCACTGGCTATAGGAATTATAAAATAAGGTTCGGTAACGATGTGACTCTCCGGTATAGAAGGTTCCACTTCTGGTATATGCATTTGGTGCACATAAGAAGGATTTTACCGGTATTGTATATCCTTTCTTGCCGTCCTTTGCATAAACAGTCACAACACACCGCAGAGTATTCACCTTCAGCACATAGGAATCCTGTCTGCCAATAATACCTTCCACATCTTTGATCAGTTTACCATTTTCTGTTGCTTATCCAAAATCTTATCCTTTGGCTATTTTTGTATTGACTCATCTTCTGTCCTTTGCTCTTCTCTTAATTTTGTGTTGCCTCAAATCTTAACATTCTGTTTCCAAACTTAAATTCTCCCACCCAAAGGTTGGAACCATCATATGCTAACGACTTCGGCATACAGATTGTATCTGCAAAGTTTGCCTCTGACATATCATGGACAGCATTCACTCCATCTCCCTGAATAGTATTATTTGCATCATAAGCATTTTCACCATGTCCAAGAATGGTCGGTGTGGCAGTTTCGTTTATTGCACCATCAATGTCATACCATATAATAACTCTGTCATCCTGCATATCGGAAGCAATCAGCTTTCCATCGGATGTTACAATTGCCTGTGCTAATCCCCACATTTGCGTTCTTTCATGTTTATAATACTGAGTCCCATTTATTGTGACATCCAGGATATTAAATTTCTGTTGGATACAGCTTTGATATTCCGAACCATCTGAATCATTGGTTTGTGTTGGTGTAACACCAATATTCACACTGGATACCTTTCCATAAGTATTGCTGCTATTAAGTTCAACCGGATTATCCTCCGTTGCACTCTCAAGTCTTGAAACCTCAAAGAGCCAGATTGCATTATTTTCCTTCGTTGTATCATCCTTGTTCGTTACAGCAATATATGTTCCATTACTGCTTATCTCTGTCGTTGTATTAAGCCCCTTAATAAATCCAACCGGTTTGGAACCCTTATTCGGAAATCCCCTGTATATCAAAACCTGGTATTCCCCCTTTACATAGGCGGAAATGTAAAGATAGGTTCCATCAAATTCTACATATTCCATTTCCCGGCTAAAATAGTAATTACTCAGATGCTTTCCAAGCACCACATCCGGCTGTGCCCCAGCATTCTCTCCTGTGAACTGGAAATCTTTCCAGATGTAGATGATATTATGGGTTCTACTGGTCATTATAAATGCAGTCTTTTCTACTCCATTCTCTGTATAGGTATGAAGTGCCGCATCTCCAATGGTATATGGCGTCGAATAAACAAAATCAGGCGTTGCATCATTTGAAGTCGGAATAGACTTGTACACACTGATTTTCTGATCCAGATCATCCACTAACATAAAATGCTCTCCATCTGTAACCGGTGCTGTCGTATGTGTAATACTTGCAGAACAGTCAATTAAAATGGTTGGCTCAGAAGATGCCTGATAAGCAGCCAGTGACGTTGTATCAAAACAGTTTGTCCCCCAGGCAACAACCTTATTTCCATTGTGAAGTGCCATATAGATGTTACCATCTACACTAATCATCTTATTGATTCCTCCACCATTTACAAAGTATCCGCCATCGGCATTGAAGTTATCCATATATTCACGAACCTGTGAGGTATAGAAATCCCCTTCATCCGAAGCACTATCAATTTTCCCATCTGTCCATGTATGAACATTACTGCCATATGCCATAAATAGCTTTCCATTTACCATGGTTCCCTCGCCGTAGCCTCCGGTAATACAGAAATCCTCCACATGTCCACCATCTGCCACCTCAACAAACGCCTGTCCAGTGCTTTCCTCATATGTATATGTCACATTACTATCACTTTCTGCCTTTGCCTCCATAAGTTCCTTTGTAGGGAATGCATTAAATACATACATTCCCGCACCTACATCCGGTACATTTTCATCCCCAATAATAAGCTGGCTTCCGGTCCATGTGATGGTTCTTGGCGTTGTAGCGTCAGGCATCTGTATTATCTGGCTAGGGTAAAAATAAGTATCTGTCTTTTCCCATGTTGTAGGCAATGTATCCCAAATTAAAATCGAACGATTCGTCGTGCTGGTTACAATCAGCTTGCCTTCATAATCCGTTGATACAGACCATGGCCAGTAAATGTGGTTATTATGATTATTGTGTGTGGATGTATCAGCAGTAAACCAATCAATGGTATGATTTGCTGCAGCACCGTTAGTAAGTCCTGTAACATCATCATATACCTGAATACGATTATTACGGGTATCTGCGATATACAGTCTTCCCTTGTTATCAATTGCGCAGTCCATCGGCCAGCTCAGCTTATCCATTGCATATCCCGGTGTTGTACTTGTAGCACTTGTCTGACCAAGAACTACAGGTGAATGAGTAACTGCATCCTCCACACTGGTTCCGGAATATACAAATACCCGGTTATTCCATGCATCTGTCACTGCAAAATAATAAGTACCAGATGCTGACTTATAACATGCCAATCCGCTTGGATGATTATATTCTTCTGCTTCTGATATCTCCAGACCTGTCTGATTCACTACGTTGGAGGCTGCTTGACCATAGGTAAAGGTACCTTCCGTAACTCCGGATTCTGATAAATAGGACGCATCCTCATTTTTTGTCACGGTAATTCCGGATGCTGATACGGTTACGTCACATTTTCCCACGGTTCCGTTTGCTGACGTGGCAATAACCGTTGCTGTTCCAACACCAACTGCATCAATATATGCCTCACCCTTATTCACAGCTCCGAATCCGGACACTCCATCCATCTCACTTGACCACGGAGTAACGGTAATAATAGAAGTATCACTGCTGCTCCAGGTTATATTGGTTTCATTTGCAAAGCTTCCACTTCTGCTTATGCTGGCAGCATCACCAATTGCTAGGCTTAAATCTGCTGAGGACAAATTATTATATGCGTTGTTGTTTCCATTACTTCCGCCGTTGTCACCACCGTTATTGCCACCATTGTCACCGCCATTATTTCCACCATTATCACCATTATTCTCATTTGTTACTGTAACAGCACAATATAACTCATAGGTTTCAACCGTAACTTTAATCTTTGTGGTACCTGCACCATTTCCGATTACTTCTCCATTTGCGTCTACTCCAGCAATCGAAGAATCCAGAGATTCATAGGATACCTTCATCCCATTTGCATTATTTACAGTAATGTACTGCCGTTCCCCGATTTTCAACGTCATACTTGCAGGTGTAATCGTCGGCTGTGCTGTAGTATCCTCACATATTTCAAATGTCACATATGCGTTCTTGCCCTTATATTTACCCTTTCCCTTTACTATAATAGCAGCCGTTCCCACATTTATATTATTCTTGTATTGAACGCTGTAATACTTGCTTGTAAGCTTTGTTTTTCCACTCTTAACCGTCACTGACGGCTTAATGGCTTTTCCACTATATGTATAAGACTTTTGGGACAATGACACTGTCAGGGCATTCTTAATCTTAAACGTCTTTTTTACACTTCCGGAATAGTTCCCCTTCCCTTTTATCGTCACAGTTGCCGTTCCGGAATTGGTGTTATTCGAATAAGTAACTGTATAATCCTTACCACTTTTTAATGTTTTCTTTTTGTACTTCACAGTTACTTTCGGTTTGCATGCCTTTCCGGTGTAGTTATAACTTGTCTTTGAAAGCGTTACCTTACACTTACTAATCTTCGTAGCCGACTGTACATTCTGTGCCGGTATCAGTGTAAAAATCATAATAAAACACAATAATACGGCAATTCCCTTCTTCAATTTCTTCATAGATATTCTCCCTTCTCGCAAAAATCCGCTATACTGATAGTCCTGCTTTCAGTATAACGGAATTCTTCTTAAAATACAATTAAATTGGAAATGTCTCTACTCTTCCTCCAACTTGATCGACAACTTCATTCCCATAGCCGCTGCCACCTTAACCATCATTTCTAATGTTGGATTATACTTTCCGCTTTCAAAGCGAGTGATATTTGTTCTTGGAACACCCACTTTTCTGGCAAGTTCCTCCTGTGTCATCTTCTTACTCTTACGATATTTTACAAATTGCTCTATTACCTCTTCCTTGGCACGGTTCTGCTCATACTCAATTAATATTTTCTCTCCATTGTTATCATAAATGTAGTCCATTATGATTCTTGAATCCATT
>JBJEJE010000159.1:0-85887 GCA_051877755.1 Lachnospiraceae bacterium
ACAGATATATGGTTACATTTTTCCATTACCTGCCGGAACAGGAGGTATGTGTATGTGAAAGAGCATGATGGATTTCATGCTGTGGCGAAGGAAAGTGTAGTATTGCTGAATGAAGTATGTTCCTTACATATGGATATGGAAGAAGAAGGAAAGGATGTGACAGATGTGTGTAAAGCAATTGAAGATATGAAAGATGAGGCAAGAGTAGAAAACAGCAGAGTAATTGCAAAAAATCTTTTGAATTTGGGATTGTTATCGATTTCCATGATTGCACAGAATACCGGATTAAGTGTAACAGAGGTGGAAGCATTGGCGAAGGAGTGAAAGGGAGTCTGAGGCTCCCTTTAATTGTCTGATAGGTATATTATTTTCCCAACTGCCAGAATGCAACCGCACTTGCAGCGGCAACATTTAAGGAGTCTACCCCATGGGACATGGGAATGCAGACGGTATAATCACAGTCAGCAATGGTGGAGGCTGCCAGACCTTCTCCCTCGGTGCCTAATATAACAGCCAGTTTTTCCTCTGCCATAAGCTTTGGGTCATCAATGTTTACAGATTCCTCGCACAATGCCATTGCAGCAGTTTGAAAACCTAAGGCGTGAAGCTGTTGGATGCCATGGGTTGCCCAATCCGTGGATTTATCGCCGATATAGGTCCATGGAATCTGGAATACGGTTCCCATGCTGACGCGGAGGCAGCGGCGGTAAAGTGGGTCGCTGCAGGCAGGGGTCAGCAGTATAGCATCCATGTTAAGGGCAGCGGCAGAGCGGAAGATGGCACCTACATTTGTCGGGTTCATAACATTTTCAAGGATTGCAATCCGTCTTGCATTTTTACAGATATCATTTAGGGTTGGAAGCTTTGGACGGTACATGGCACAAAGCGCACCCCGGGTCAGTTCAAAGCCGGTAAGTTTGGTCAGTATGTCAAATTCCGCAGTATAGACAGGGATATCCCCGCATCTTGTGATAATGTCTTTTGCTTGTCCTTCAATATGTTTTTTCTCTAATAACAAAGATACAGGGATACATCCTGCATCCAATGCACGATGAATGACCTTCGGACTTTCTGCAATGAAAAGTCCGTTTTTTGGTTCATAAAGATGTCGCAATTGATTTTCTGTATGACGGGCATAAATGTCTAACTCCGGTGCATGAAAATCATCTATTTCAATAATATTTGGCATGATGGCCTCCTTGGGGTTGATATTTGGTGAAAAATTTCTTTGCTGGAGATATTATAGATTGGTAATTATTATGTGTCAAACATCTAAGAATACGGAAAATTGGTTTTGTTAAAATAATGCAGATGAAGATAGATTAGTGTTGAAAAAGGATGGTTTTTGCTCTATAATCAGTTTGTAATTTTAGGAAAATAAGGCAAATAATGATAGCAAAAACAGGAGAGACAGTAGTATGAAAGCATGGGAATCAAATATCCGTAAAGTAGTACCTTATGTACCGGGTGAACAGCCAAAGGAAAAAGATGTAATCAAATTAAATACCAATGAAAATCCTTATCCGCCTTCACCGAAGGTCTTTGAAGTAAAGCAGGAGTTAGAACGGCTTCGATTTTATCCGGATCCGGTGGCAAAGGATCTAGTGGATGCCATTGCCAAGTATCATGGACTTGACAGCAGCCAGATTTTTGTTGGGGTTGGTTCCGATGATGTCATTGCCATGTCATTTCTGACATTTTTTAATTCGGACAAACCAATCTTTTTCCCGGATATTACATACAGTTTCTATGATGTGTGGGCAGATTTGTACCGCATTCCATATGAAACCAAGGCATTGGATGAAGAATTCCGTATCGTTGCGGAGGATTATTACGATGCAAATGGCGGCGTGATTTTCCCAAATCCCAATGCACCTACAGGTCTGGCAGCAAACCTTGGTTTTGTAAAGGATGTCTTAGAGCACAATCAGGATGTGGTGGTAATTGTGGATGAAGCATATATTGATTTTGGTGGAGAATCCGCACTTTCTTTATTGGATGAGTATGAAAATCTGTTAGTAATCCGTACCTTTTCCAAATCCCGTTCCATGGCAGGACTACGGATTGGCTACGCCATGGGAAATGCAGATTTGATCAAGGCATTGAATGATGTGAAATACAGCTTTAATTCTTACACAATGAATTATCCGTCCATTGTTATGGGAACCGCCAGCATGAAGGATGATGCTTATTTTAAGGAAATGGTTGCAAAAGTAGTAGCAACCAGAGAGTGGTTTGAGGGGGAGCTGACAAGACTTGGATTTACCTATCCGAAATCCAGTGCAAACTTTGTGTTTGCCAGCCATAAGACAGTACCTGCAAAAGACATTTTTGAGGCGGCAAGGAAGGAAAAGATTTTTGTGCGGTATTTTGATAAGCCGAGAATTGATAACTATCTTCGTATTTCTATTGGAACGGATGAGGAAATGCAGGCATTTGTGGCATTCCTTGAGAAATTCCTTCCGGTATAAAAATGAAAAATTTGTGAACTGTCTTAATTTACTTGACGTAGATTTATAAATCCGTTATAGTGTTATTCACACATAACGGATTTATTTCTTTTTAATCAATGATACAGCTATCGTATCGGATTCACATTATGAGTATATACGTATATTTGCTATAAGTATGTATACTTTTAAAGGTATTTCGGATTTTCCTTTATTAAAATTATTTTAAAGGAGAATTATCGTATGAATTATCAGGAATTTTTGGAGTATATTAAGGAGAATCTTGCTGCATTTTATGAACAGAATATAGACATCTGCCGGAAATGGAGCAGCAAAGACTGTCAGGATCAAATCGTAAAAGAGAGCAGGAAAGAGGAGGAAGAGCATAAAGAACAGGAACAGTATGAAGTTTTGTTACATAAGGTTGTTAAGAACAATGGTATTGTATTAGATGCAGTGGCTCTCCATAGCAGGAATCAGAGAATCAGTCCCAATATCTATTTAAAACCATATTATGACAGCTATCAGATGGGAAAACCTCTGGATCTGATCATGGCAGAGATTATCTATCAGTATCAAAGGGAAAAAGAAGAAGGGGAGATTGATTATGTCGATATTTTGGATTTTAAGGCTGTAAAGAGCAAAATTGTGATCCGTCTGGTGAATTATGAGCGAAATAAAGAACAATTGAAAGATTGTCCCCATAAGAAATATTTAGATCTTGCAATTACATTCCGGTATGTTGCATACAAAGACGGTATTGGAATTGCCAGTTCCCTCATATCCAATGCAGAGTTTGATGCATGGAATATTGGATTGGAGGAACTTTACCGGATTGCATTATTCAATACGATGCAGGAGTTTCCTTGGCATATGGACTCTCTGGCAACAGTTATCTATAACTGTTTTAAGAATCGGATGCCGGAGGGGTTATCCCCGGAACTGTTAGAGGAGATAAAAGAATCCGAGAACCGGAAGTCAGGGGTCAGTATGTATGTACTGACCAATGATACAGGGATACATGGTGCTGCATGTATGTTATATGATAATGTTATCAGGAATTTTGCAAAAGTGCAGGATGCCAATATCTTTATTCTACCTTCCAGTGTACATGAGGTAATGCTGGTACCGGAAGATGAGGAGATTGAGGCACAGTTTCTGGCAACGCTGGTAGAAGATGCAAATAGAAGTTCTGTGGGACTGATTGATCTTTTGTCGGATCATATCTACTATTACGACAGGGAGAGGGAGCAGATTACAATATACGGACCATGCTGATTTATAGCAAATATGTAGTTCTTCCATTTCTTATGTTGACAAAACAAGTTCAATGACCTAAAATAAAACAAAGTGAATAAAGATTCACACATGTGGGGGTACATATGAATAATAATTTTGTAAACAGAAAAGATAGGATTATTGCTTCTGCTATTGAAATTATAAGCGAAGCGGGTTTAGCCTCACTGAACACAAAGACTCTGGCGATGAAAGAGAATATGTCAGAATCTTTGTTATATCGGTACTTTGGAGGTATTGAGGAAGTATTAGTAGAAGTCGTGGATACTTATACCAAATTTGATAAAAGTATGATTGCCACGATTGAGGCGAAGAATATTCCACATCTGGAAAAGGTTTTAGATTTATTGAAAACCTTAAGTACATATTATGAAGGTTATCAGGAAATGTCAGCAATCGTATTGAATTATGAGGGGCTTTTGCATAATGTGAATACGAGAGAGGCAATTGCAACCTGTATCAAGGTAAGAACCGATTTTCTGCGGCGGGAATTGAAGGCAGCGATGGAAGATGGCGAGATTAGAGACGATTTTTCACCGGAAGAACTTGCCAACATTTTTTATGGAAGTCTGGAGAGGGACTTGTTAAACCGTCGGATTGAGTATGATACGAAGAGCCATACTCAAGTTGCAGCTGCTACGCTGGATAAGCTTGCCAATATGCTGCGGTTGAAAGAGAAAGAGTGACCGCACTTGCAGGGATGGAAGCAGAGTATATGTACAGATAGTTTGGAGGATTCGAATGAAAATACTAATAGCAGATGATGATTTCGTAAACAGAAGATTTTTGGAAAAGATTTTTTCCGCATACGGAGAGGTGGTCGCTGTAGATAATGGTATGTCGGCAGTGGACGAAGCTGTAAAGGGAATGGAAGAACGGGAACTTTTTGATCTGATTTGTTTAGATATTATGATGACAAAGTTAGACGGCTACAAGACATTAGAGGCAATTCGGGAGGCAGAAAACAAATACGCCGTATTACAGGAAGAACGTGCAAAGGTAATGATGATCAGTGCTTTAGATGAAGTGGTACTGGACAGTATTCAGGTCTGCAATGACTATGATGCCTATATATGTAAGCCAATTGTGATTGAGAAATTTGAAAAATTATTAGACAAGATGGGCTTTCAAAAAACAGCATAGGAACAGAGGGAATATTCATGGATTTATTTGACTTTATGCGAGAAGCGAATATGGAAAAAGAATCACCCCTGGCAAAGAGATTACGACCAACAACCCTGGATGAGGTTGTTGGTCAAAAACATATTATAGGGAAAGATAAGCTTCTCTATCGTGCAATTGAAGCAGATAAGTTAAGTTCGCTTATCTTTTATGGGCCTCCGGGGACTGGTAAAACGACTTTGGCAATGGTGATTGCCAATACCACCAGTTCTATTTTTACGTCATTAAATGCAACAACAGCGGGTAAAAAGGATATGGAGGAAGTAATAAAGCAGGCCAAGGATAATTACGGAATGTATCAGAAAAAAACAATATTGTTCATAGATGAGATACACCGGTTCAATAAGGCACAGCAGGATTATCTGCTTCCTTTTGTGGAGGATGGAACGATTGTATTGATCGGGGCAACAACGGAGAATCCATATTTTGAAGTGAATGGAGCTTTGATTTCACGTTCCCACATATTTCGATTAGAACCGCTTAATAAAGAGGATATCAAGGAATTGCTTCAAAGAGCGGTGTATGATGTAGAAAAAGGTATGGGTTCCTATCATGCAGAGATTGATGAAGAAGCTTTGGATTTTCTTGCAGATATGAGTGAAGGAGATGCAAGGAATGCATTGAATGCAATTGAATTGGGTGTCCTTACAACGAAGCCGTCTGAAGATGGGAAAATCCATATTACCCTTTCTGTGGCAGAGGAATGTATTCAAAGGCGTGCGGTAAAATATGATAAGGATGGAGATAACCATTATGATACCATATCTGCATTTATCAAAAGTATGCGTGGTTCTGATCCGGATGCAGCCGTTTATTATCTTGCAAAGATGTTGACAGCTGGAGAAAGTGTCACTTTTATTGCCAGAAGAATTATGATATGTGCCTGTGAGGATGTAGGAATTGCGGATCCCCAGGCGATTCAGGTGGCAGTTGCCTGTGCCCAGGCAGTGGAGCGGATTGGTATGCCGGAGGCACAGCTTATACTTGCCAATGCAGCAATTTATGTGGCATCTGCACCAAAATCCAATGCGGTGACCAATGCGGTTTTTGATGCCTTAGAACTTGTCAAGAATAAAAAAACAGGAGCAGTACCGCCACATTTGCGGGATGCCCATTATAAAGGTTCAAAAGATTTAGGCCATGTAGGTTATCTATATCCGCATGATTATCCCGGCAACTTTGTAAAACAGCAGTACCTGCCGGATGAGATTAAGGATGTCCATTTCTATCATCCGACGGAGAATGGATATGAGAAAACGGTACATGACCGATTAGAGGATTTATATGGAGAGGAGGAGTAGATCAAAATGAAGAAAATCAGGCAGATTACGGCATGGATTACCATTGTTGTTATTGTGGGATTAGTGATTGGAACAGTAGTCTGTGCAGTGACAGGCAGCAGATATTTTTTTGGAATGTTGTTTTTAATGATTGTCGTTCCCGTTGTATTATGGGTATTCATGTGGTTTACCCATCTGATTCATGGTGATTCTTCTGTGATATCGAAAGAAGATATGAAAGCTTTGGAAGAAAAGAAACAGTCTTTAACGGGAGATTCCGAAGAATAGAATGCGAACCAATTCTATCGTTTTATATAAAAGGGGAACGGAGCCGGCGAACCGGCTCCGCAATAGGGGAGGATAAAGTATTATCGGATTCCCTTGTTTCGAGAATCAGATTCACTTAAATTCGCAGATGCCATATCTTCTGATGGGACATCTGCACGTTTAAGTGATATTTTCAGTATATCCGTTTTCTTTTTTTTTATTCATTTGTTTCCGGATTTTTTTATTTTATTTGTACAATTTTATCTGGTGTGTACCCCTTCTCAAAGAGAAGAACATAATCTCTATGATTGAAAACAAGATCTGTCTATGGTTTCACTTGAAAAATGATGTGTGGTTTGCTATAATCTAGCTTGTTGTACATGATTATGTATGATTATGAATTCATTATTTTAGGTAAAAGGATGGTAAAACAAATGAGTTTATTGAAAGAATGGCGTGATTACGCATACGGATTAGACGACAGGACACCAGAGGGAAAGCAGTTCTGGTTGAATTATTTTGGAGTGGAACAGGGAATCTATAAAAAGCTTTTATCGAATCCAACAAATGTTGTAAAGGGAACCGTAAAGGAATTAGCAGATAAATACGAAACTACTATACAGTTAATGACCGGATTCTTAGATGGTATTGATGAAAGTCTTAAGACTCCAAATAACATTGATGAGATGGATGAGGATACAGAAGTAACATTAGATATTGATTATGAAAAGCTTTACATGAACATGGTGGGATGTAATGCAGAGTGGCTATATACTTTGGAAGAGTGGGATAATCTGCTCACTCCGGAAAGAAGAAAAGAGCTTTATAAGATTGAAAAGACATCAAAAACAGTGGTAAAGCCGCCAAAGGTTGGAAGAAATGATCCATGTCCTTGTGGAAGCGGACGTAAGTTTAAGCAGTGCTGTGGCAGAAATCAGTAGAATAGAGGAACGATATGAGTAAAGTGAGAACCAGATTTGCACCAAGTCCCACAGGAAGAATGCATGTAGGTAATTTGAGAACTGCATTATATGCGTATTTGGTTGCAAAGCATGAAAACGGAGATTTTATTTTAAGAATTGAGGATACAGATCAGGAAAGACTTTTAGAGGGTGCGGTGGATATCATTTATCGTACAATGGAAGGAACCGGTCTGATTCACGACGAAGGTCCGGATAAGGATGGCGGTGTAGGTCCATATGTACAAAGTGAGCGTCAGGCACAGGGTATCTATATGGAGTATGCCAAAAAACTCATCGATAAGGGTGAAGCCTATTATTGTTTCTGCGATAAAGAAAGACTGGACAATCTGAAAGAAGAGGTTGTGGATGGAAAAAGTATCCGTAAATACGATAAGCATTGTCTGCATTTGAGTAAGGAAGAGGTAGAGGCAAAGCTTGCAGCCGGTGTACCTTATGTAATCCGGCAGAATGTTCCGGAAGAGGGAGAAACCAGTTTCGAGGATGAACTTTACGGAACAATTACTGTGCCAAATAATGAGCTTGATGACATGATTTTAATTAAATCAGACGGATATCCGACTTATAATTTTGCTAATGTGGTAGACGATCATTTAATGGGAATTACCCATGTGGTAAGAGGACAGGAGTATCTTTCTTCTTCTCCAAAGTATAACCGTTTGTATCAGGCTTTTGGCTGGGAGGTTCCTGCATATATTCATTGTCCGACCATTACCAATGAGGAACACCAGAAGCTTTCTAAGCGCTGCGGACATTCTTCTTATGAAGATTTATTAGAGCAGGGCTTTTTGACAGAAGCAATTGTTAATTTTGTAGCACTTCTTGGCTGGAGTCCGGAAGATAACCAGGAGATATTCTCTTTGGAAGAGTTAGTAAAAGCCTTTGATTATCACCATATTTCAAAGTCTCCAGCAGTATTTGACATGGTGAAGCTGCGCTGGATGAATGGGGAATATATCAAAAAGATGGATTTCGAGCGTTTTAAAGAGATGGCACTTCCGTATTTGAAAGAGGTCATTACGAAAGACGTAAAGATTGATGAAATCTTAGAACTTGTAAAGACACGTATTGAGGTATTTCCAGATATTAAAGAGCATATTGATTTCTTTGAGGAACTGCCGGATTATGATGTTTCCATGTATACGCATAAGAAAATGAAGACCAACAGTGAGAATTCTTTAGAGATTCTTCGTGAGGAGTATGATATTTTAAAGGATGTGGAGGATTGGTCACTGGATAAGCTGCATGATACCCTGATGGAATATATTGCCAATAAGGGAATCAAGAATGGAACCGGTTTATGGCCGGTGCGTACGGCAGTTTCCGGTAAGCAGATGACTCCGGGTGGTGCTTTTGAAATCATGGATATTCTTGGGAAAGAGGAATCCCTGCGTAGAATAGAGACTGGTATTCAGAAGTTAGAGGCTGCAAACGCATAAGAAAAGGAGCGACAATGCCAGAATTTAATAAAGGACAAATGACTGCAATTCATCATGTAAATGGTCCAATGTTGGCGTTGGCAGGACCGGGTTCCGGTAAGACCACCGCAATGGTATATCGTATCAGGTATCTTATTGAAGAGGCGAAGATTCCTTCGGCGGGGATTCTTGTAATTACCTTTACAAGAGCCAGTGCCAGGGAAATGGAAGAAAGATTTCAGAAGTTGATGGGAGGTTCGAAGTGTCAATGTACATTTGGAACCTTCCATTCTGTATTCTTTTATATCTTAAAGATAGCATATGGCTATCGGTCAGACAATATTCTGTCAGAGGAAGAAAAATATTCCATAATCCGGGATATAATCCGCAACAAACAACTTGAATATGAAGATGAGGAAGAATTGATATCAGAGATTATCCGGGAAATCAGTATGATGAAGGGAGATATGATTTCTCTGGAACATTTTTATTCTTCCTGTTTGGGAGAGGATGTATTCCGGGAGATTTACAGGGAGTATGAGGAACGGATATCTTCAAAAGGAAAACTGGATTTTGATGATATGATGGTATATTGTTATGAGTTATTAATGCAAAGACCGGATATTCTAAAAAGCCTGCAGAAACGATACACCCATATATTAGTGGATGAATTTCAGGATATCAATAAAATTCAATATGAGATTACAAAGTTGTTAGCTGCACCGCAGAATAACCTATTCATTGTGGGGGATGATGACCAGAGTATATATGGTTTCCGGGGAGCAAAGCCGGAAATTATGCTGCATTTTACCAGTGATTATCCGGAGGCAAAGGAAACACTGCTGGATATCAATTACCGTTGTAGCCGGAATATTACGGAGGGAGCAGTTAAACTGATTGAAAACAACCGGATCCGGTATCCCAAAAAGATTATCAGTGAGAAGGGATACGAGGAACCGATTCTGATTCATCATATGAAGACACGAAAAGAAGAAAACAGCCATGTGTTAGAACAGATTGCTTCTTATCACCGGGAAGGAATTCCCTATCCGGAAATGGCATTAATTTTCCGGACAAATGTACAGGCAAGAGGAATTGTACATAAACTGGTGGAATACAATATACCATTTTTGATGCGGGATAAGGTTCCCTGTATATACGACCATTTTACGGTACAGAATATATTGGATTATATACGGGCTGCCATGGGAATCAGGGACCGGGCATTGTTCTTACGCATATTAAATAAGCCCAACCGATACCTGTCCAGGGAACTTCTGACGGAACCGGTTGTTGATTTTGAACAGCTTCGGACTATGGTTGATGGAAAAAACTGGGCGTTGGACAATATTGACCAGCTTGAATATGAATTAAAGATTTTAGCAGGATTAAAACCTTTTGCAGCTGTGAATTTTATCCGTAAGGCAATTGGATACGACGAATATTTGAGAGAATATGCAGATTACCGGCATTTGAATCTGGAAGATTTGATGAGTACCCTGGATGAACTGCAGGAAATGGCAAAACAATATAAGACCTTTGGGGACTGGTTTGAGGGAATCGACCAGTACCGGAAGGATTTGGAACAGCACAGCAGGCTGCAGCTGAAAGAAAACCGGGAAGGGATTGTGGTCACTACCATGCACAGTGCCAAAGGGCTGGAATTTGATACCGTTTTTATCCTGGAGGCAAATGAAGGGATGACACCTTATAAAAAAGCAGTGAAGCCTGAGGAAATCGAAGAGGAACGCCGTATGTTTTATGTGGCAATGACGAGGGCAAGGAGTCATCTGCATATTTATGATGTTAGGGAGTATTATAATAAAGAGTTAGAAACCTCACGGTTTTTAGCGGAAATTGCCGGGAGCAAGTAAGCGGTCAAGATTAACAATGCCAGCCCCCTGCATATTATATGGCAGATAGGGAACAGTATAGGCAGATTCCATCAGCCGGATCTTAATCTGGTCATTGGTAAGGTTTGGATGGGTCTGCAGCAATAGAGCACAGATACCACTGATAAAAGGGACTGACATGGAAGTGCCGCTTTTGACACTGTATCCGCCGCCTGGTTTCAGACTTAAAATGTGTAGTCCCGGAGCTACGAGTTCTGGTTTTGTGATGTAGGGAAGCAAAGGACCTGCGGAGGAAAAGTGTTTTCCGTCGGAGGAACCGACCGTAATCACCTTCCTGCAGTTACCTGGAGCGGTGATGGAATCCGGTGAGGGACCGTTGTTGCCGGCGGAACAGCAGACGGTGATGCCTGCTTCCCATAATTTTGCCACCCAGAGATTCAAACGGTTTTTTTCATGCTTTAGTTCCGTATTGGTTCCCCCGATGGATATATTGGTGATACGGATATTGTATTCTTTCTGATGGGAAAGAATCCATTTGATTCCATCAATAAAGATGTCTGTGGAACCATTTCCGGTCTTATCAAGCACCTTCAGACTGACAAGGTTGCTTTCCGGTGCAATGCCTATGGTTTTTGCTCCGATGATTCCGGTGACATGCGTGCCATGGGAAAAGTCATCATAAGGATTTTTTTGCTTTGATACAAAATCCTGAAACGCAAGGATTCGCTGGGAGTCTATATCGGGATGACAGGAAAGACCGGAATCCATAATGGCGATGGTTATATTTTTTCCGGTGATTCCCTGTTTGTGGAAGGAAGAAGCACCGGATAGAATAGCGGGAATTTTAGGAGAAGCAGACAAGTAAGACACCTCAGCTCTTTACAAATACACAATTTACGATTATATTTATATAATATGTGGATTTTACAAAATGGACTTTAGATTTTAGCGGATAAAGGAGAAAAAGATGTTAAAGAGAAGCATACGGATGGAACTGGATTCTATTATCCGGGATTTGCAGGTGAATCTGGAAAATAATTATAAAGATCTTGCTCATGATGCATTAAAGAAACTGCATGGAACATTAGAAGAATATTTAAACAATGGAACAATCAAGGAAAAAGATTATAAAAAATATAAAAAGATTGCAGATGATTATTCTGCGAAAATGGCGAATTATCATCATTAAGGAGTGTACAACGTGAATAACTGGAAAAAAAGAATTTTATTAATTTTGGCACTTTCTATGGGTGTCTTAATAACAGGTTGTGGTGCAGGGAATACTTCCCAGAAGGCATTTCAGGATAAGGACAAGCTTTCCATTGTAACAACGATTTATCCGATGTACGATTTTGTGAATCATATAGCGGGGGATAAGGCGGAAGTGATCAATTTAGTGCCTGCCGGAACAGAGCCCCATGATTTTGAACTGTCCACCGGGGATATGCAGTTGATTGAGGAAGCAGATGTTTTTATTTATAATGGTGCCGGTATGGAATCCTTTGTGGAAAAAACCTTAAAGGCAACATCCAATAAAGAGCTTATTGTGGTGGAGGCGGCTTTGAAGGTGGATACCCTTTCGTCAGAAGGAAAGACAGATCCTCATACATGGTTAAGTGTTGCCAATGCGATTGAGGAGTGTGAAGCCATAAAAGATGCACTGGTGAAGATTGATGGGGAGCACGCAGAGTATTACGAAAATAATTTTAATGTGTATAAAGAAGAATTAGAAGCATTGGATCAAAGATACCGGGAGGAGCTTTCCAATCTTAAAAAGGATACGATTGTGGTGGCTCATGAGGCCTTTGGATATCTTTGTGCGGAATATGGATTAAAGCAGGAGGCAGTGGAGGGACTGACTGCAGATTCTGAGCCGGATTCAGCAAGAATGAAGGAACTGATTGATTTCTGCAAGGAAAAGGATATTAAAGTGATTTTCTTTGAGGAACTGGTGAGTCCAAAAGTAGCTGAGACCATTGCAGATGAAGTAGGAGCAAAGACGATGGTATTGAACCCTATTGAAGGGCTTACTGCACAGCAGGCAGAGGATGGATTGGATTATATCAGTCTGATGGAAGAAAATCTGGAAGCCTTAAAAGAGGCATTAAAATAAAACAGATGGCATAGTAGGATAAATAGTGGAGGAGGAACAATATGGTAATGGAAATTGCTGCACTGGCAGTAAATGTGGGAGTCAGTTTTATCATTCCGCTGATCATAGCAGGAATATTATTGGCAAAAAATCCAATGGAGCGGAAACGGATTTTTCTGTTGTTTGTGTCAGGGGTTCTTATTTATTTTATCATGCAGTGGGGCATTAAAGAACACGGATTGGCTTTTTTATTTAATCATACAGAGCTGACAGCCTTTATGGAACAGCATTATATTCCATATCTGCTGCTTGTGGCACTGGCTGGAGCGGTTCTTGCAATATTACCGGAGCTGGTCATCATTGTAGTATTGTTAAAATGGCAGATTTCTTTTAAAAAAGCGGTGGCATTTGGACTTGGCTATACGGCAATGGAATCCGTTATGCTGGTGGGATATAAGAGTGCATTCACTATTTTTGAGATATGCAGGGATAGCAGTGCCGAACTTTCCACCTCTGCGGCAGAACTTTTTTTGTCCGGATATGAGAGAGTTTTAATGTCAATCATCCAGATTGCACTTGTGGTTGCATTTATCTATTTTGCAGAGCAGAAAATGGTGGTGCGTGGTTGTATCATTAAAGTATTTTGTCATACATTAGCAGCTTTTCTGCCAGCATTTTTTATTGCATTTTCCCTGACCAATTACTATGAAGTGTATGACCGTTCGGTGGCATTATTGCTTGTGTATATCGTGCTGACAGCAGCAGCATTTTGTTCCCTTGTGGTGTTAAACAGCTTAAAATACCAGCTGCGGGATGAAACCGTGGATTCTCCAAAGGCAGTGGCAGCTTATAGGGAAAAGCAGGAAGAAAAGAAAAAGAAGAAAGAGAAAAAAACAAAAGAAAAGGAGTTAAAGAAGCAAAAAAAATAGATATTAAGATTGTACAGAAAAAAATCCTTGAAATCTATGGGAAGAAATGGTACATTACTGTTCGAGCGGTATTCGAAAGAAACTGCATCGAATGGTAAGTGTTGTCACTAGGACACAGTTTTCCGGAATGGAGACTGTAGATAAGTGAGGTGATAACATGAAGATAGGTTTTATTGGTGCCGGTAAAGCTGGCTGCAGCCTTGGAAAATATTTTTGTATGAAAGCAGAACAGGCAGATGTTGAGGTTACCGGTTATTACAGTTTGATTGAGGAAGAGGCCAGGTGGGCAGCGGCATTTACGGATTCAGAATGTTTTCATTCACCGGAAGAAGTGATCGCTGCAAGTGATACCATAATTCTCTCGACTCCGGACGGAGCGATAAAGAAAGTTTGGGATTCCATCGAAAAAGACAAAATTCAGGGCAGGATTTTCTGTCATTTAAGTGGCTCCTTATCATCCGATGTTTTTTCAGGAATAGAAGACTATGGTGCGTATCCGGTTTCTATTCATCCAATGTTTGCGTTCAGCAGCAAAGAATCCGTTTACAAACAATTGAATGAAGTAAGTTTTACTGTAGAGGGCAGTCCATATGCAGTAACAGTCTGGAAAACGGTTTTGACCAAGCTTGGCAATTCCGTGCTTGAGATTTCAAAAGAAGTGAAACCAAAATATCATGCGGCTGCAAGCATTTTAAGTAATCATGTGATTGCTGTTTTACAGACGGGATATGATCTTCTTTGTGAGTGTGGCTTTTCTGAGGAAGAAGCAAGAAGTTTTAGTGCTGTTTTAGTAAGGGATAATGTGGATCATGTCATAAAAGATGGCAGTATCCGAGCTTTGACAGGACCCATTGAGCGGGGAGATGACCAGACCATTCAAAAACATTTGTCGGTTATGGATGAAAGAAGCAGGGAAATATATATTTCCTGTGGAAACAGGCTTTTAACGCTTGCAAAAGAAAAGAATCCGGACAGGGATTATGTAGAAGTAGAAAAAATATTGGAGACAGGAGAACATAAAAAATGAAAAATACAGTATTAACATTTAAAAAGGCAAAAGAAAGCGGTGAAAAATTATCTATGCTTACAGCATATGATTACTCTACTGCAAAACTGATTGATGAGGCAGGAGTCAATTCCATATTAGTGGGGGATTCCTTAGGTAATGTGATTTTAGGCTATGAGGATACTATTTCTGTTACAATGGAAGACATGATCCATCACTGTGCAGCCGTAACACGGGGAGCGAAGAATACATTAGTTGTCTGTGATATGCCGTTTATGAGTTATCAGACCTCTGTTTATGATGCAGTGGTAAATGCAGGAAGATTGATGAAAGAAGGCAGGGCAGGTGCTGTCAAGTTAGAGGGTGGTAAAGAGGTGTGTCCTCAGATTAAGGCAATTGTGGATGCAGGAATACCGGTTTGTGCACACCTTGGTTTAACTCCACAGTCTATCAATGCGTTTGGCGGATTCCGGGTACAGGGGAAGAGTGAGGCAGCCGCAAAGAAGCTTTTAGAGGATGCAAAAGCGGTGGAGGAAGCCGGTGCATTTGCAGTTGTTTTAGAGTGTGTTCCGTCAAAATTAGCAGAACTTATTACCAAGAAGATTGATATTCCGACCATCGGTATTGGTGCAGGAAACGTCTGTGACGGACAGGTTTTGGTATATCAGGATATGTTGGGAATGTTTTCGGATTTCACACCAAAATTTGTGAAGAAGTTTGCGGATATCGGAGTGATTATGAAGGATGCATTTGCCGCATATGACAGTGAGGTAAAAGCAGGGACTTTCCCTGCAAAGGAACACGAGTATAGCATCAGTGAAGATATTATTGAAAAATTATATTAAGAAGGGGAGAAAACAATGGAAATATCAGGTTCAATTAAGGAGACAAGAAATCAGGTAAAAGAATGGAAGGCACAGGGATTAAAGGTTGCTTTGGTTCCGACTATGGGATATCTCCATGAAGGACACAGAAGTTTGATTGACCGTGCAAGAAAAGAAAATGATAAAGTGGTTGTCAGCATTTTTGTCAACCCGATGCAGTTTGGTCCAAATGAGGATTTGGAGGCATACCCAAGGGACTTGGATAGAGATTCTAAAATCTGCGAGGATGGCGGTGTAGACTGGATTTTTCATCCGGAAGTAGAAGAGATGTACGGACCGGATTTTTGTGCTTATGTAGATATGCATACCCTTCCGGAAAAACTCTGTGGTGCCAGCCGTCCGGTACATTTCCGCGGGGTGCAGACCGTTGTCAGCAAGTTATTTCATATCATTCCTGCAGACCGGGCTTATTTCGGACAAAAGGATGCACAGCAGTTAGCCATTATCCGGCGTATGGTTATGGATCTTGATTTTGATATAGAGATTATAGGCTGTCCAATTATCCGTGAAGAGGATGGACTTGCCAAGAGTTCTCGCAATACCTATCTTTCTGAAGAAGAAAGAAAGCAGGCAGTTATTTTAAACCAGTCTTTGGAAGAGGCAATGAAAGCAATTGAAGCTGGAGAAAAGAACGCTGCAAAGGTGAAGGAAATCATTACCAATAAACTGAATACCTGCCCGCTTGCAAAGATTGATTATGTGGAGGTTGTAAGCTTTGATACCATACAGCCGATTGAAAAGGTAGAGGGAGCGGTATTGATTGCTATCGCAGTATATATTGGTACAACACGTCTCATTGATAACCGTATTATGATGTAAATGGCTTGCTTTTGATGAGTATTATTGTTATTATATTTTGGATTTTGTTTATGTTATAAAAAGGAGAAAACGATGTTAGTAAACATGTTAAAAGGAAAAATTCACCGTGCAACAGTGGTGCAGGCAGAACTGAATTACGTTGGCAGTATTACGGTTGACCCTGTATTGATGGAGGCAGCCGGGATTTTGGAATATGAATATGTGCAGATTGTTGATGTGGAAAATGGAAACCGTTTTGAAACCTATACCATAGCAGGAGAGCCGGATAGTGGAATGATCTGTTTAAATGGTGCAGCAGCCCGTCAGGTAGCGGTGGGTGACCATATTATCATTATGTCTTATGCCCAGATGACACCGGAAGAGGCAAAGGAACATAAACCGCATGTGGTATTTGTGGATGAGGAAAATAAAATCAGACAGGTTTCCCGCTACGAGAAGTATGGAGAACTGAGCCCGAAGTTTTGAAAGATAAATAAGGAGAAAAACAATGTTACAGGGAAAGACCGTTGTGCTTGGAGTGACTGGCTCCATAGCAGCTTATAAAATTGCAAATCTTGCCAGTATGCTGGTAAAATTACATGCGGATGTGAATGTTGTAATGACAAAGAATGCCACAAACTTTATCAATCCCATTACATTTGAAACATTAACCGGCAACAAATGTCTGATTGACACTTTTGACCGGAATTTTCAGTATAATGTGGAGCATGTGGCATTGGCAAAGCGGGCAGATATTTATATGGTAGCCCCAGCGTCCGCCAATGTAATTGGAAAGATTGCAAATGGGATTGCGGATGATATGCTGACCACTACAATCATGGCGTGTAAGGCACCGAAACTGGTTGCTCCGGCTATGAATACTAATATGTTTGAAAATCTAATTGTGCAGGATAATCTGAAAAAGTTAGAGTCTTTTGGATATGAAATCATCAGTCCGGATTGTGGATATCTTGCCTGTGGGGACACCGGAGCAGGAAAACTTCCATCGGAGGAAACATTGTTATCCTATATTATGAGGGAACTGCATTACGAAAAGGATATGAAAGGCAGGAAGGTATTAGTTACGGCTGGTCCGACAATTGAAGCCATCGATCCGGTTCGTTTTATCTCGAACCATTCCACCGGAAAAATGGGATATGCCATTGCCAGATGTGCCATGGAGCGTGGTGCCGATGTAACACTGGTTACCGGTGAAACTTCCATACCGAAGCCGCCATTTGTGAAGGTGATACCTGTCATCAGTGCAGCAGATATGTTTGAGGCGGTAAAAGCAGAGTGCGGGGACGCGGATTTTATTGTAAAAGCAGCAGCGGTTGCAGATTATACACCGGAAAAAGTGGCAGAGGAAAAGATTAAGAAAAAAGAGGATGATATGAGTATATCCCTTGTACGTACCACGGATATATTAAAGTATCTCGGTGAGCATAAGAAACCGGGACAGGTTATCTGTGGTTTTGCCATGGAAACCCAGAATCTCTTGGAAAATGCTGCAAAGAAACTGGAAAGTAAGAACGCAGATCTGATTGTGGCAAACAATTTAAAGGTTTCCGGTGCCGGGTTTGGTACAGATACCAATGTTGTCACTTTACTCAAACGAGATGAACAAAGAGAGCTTCCTATTATGACCAAAGAGGAAGTGGCAAAGGCAGTATTAGATGAAATGATTCGTATTTCCCAAATATAATGATAAAAATCGCAGAAAAACTGTGTGTATACTTTACGCACAGTTTTTTTTCATGTAAAATAGAGAAAACAAAAAACAGGAGAATACACATGAAACGGAAAGTATTGATTTTAGATATTGATGGAACATTAACGAATAGGAAGAAAGAAATTACACCAAAGACGTTAGAGGCATTGTTGGATATTCAGGAACAGGGACATACGATTATCCTTGCTTCCGGAAGACCTACCCACGGTGTAAAATGGATTTCGGATATCTTACAATTAGAAAAATATGGAGGGTATGTACTCTGTTTTAATGGTGCAAGGATTATGAATGTAAAGACCAGGGAAATCGTATACCAGCAGGTGTTTCCCAAAGACTGCATTGCTCCGCTTTATGCGTATGCACTTTCTCATGACATGGGTCTGGTAACCTATGAAGATGAGCAGGTGGTTACCGGAACCAGGATTGATGAATATATGGAATTTGAGGCAAGGTTAAATAATATGAGGCTTACTAAAGTGGAGGATTTTGCTTCTTATGTGGATTTTGATGTGAATAAATGCCTGTTTACTGCAACAGTAGAGAAAGCACCGGGGTTAGAAAGAGAACTTGCTGAACAATATGGGGATATTTTAAGCATTTACCGCTCAGAACCGTTTTTTATTGAGGCAATGCCGCTGGGTGTGGACAAGGCAGCGTCTTTGGATCATTTGTTTCAGATTATTGGAGTGGATAAAACAGACACCATTGCCTGCGGAGACGGATTTAATGATATGTCCATGATCCAATATGCAGGAGTTGGCGTCGCCATGGCAAATGCACAGGAGGAAGTAAAGAAGATTGCAGATCTAGTCACTGAAAAAACAAATGACGAAGATGGTCTTCTCGAAGTGATAGAGCGTTTCTTCAAATGATATCCTGGAAAAGAGGAGGGATAAAATGCTTGTTAGAAAACATTACTATGTCAGCGGCAGAGTGCAGGGAGTAGGATTCCGGTATCGAGCCTATTATACAGCAAACAGTCTGGGACTTACCGGATACGCCATTAATTTAGACGACGGAAGAGTGGAATTAGAGGTACAGGGAGATGCAAATCTTGTGCGGGATTTTCTCGGCAGGGTGGAGGAAGGCAGTTTTATCCATATTGATGCTATTGAAAGTTATGATATGGAAGTGCAGACATCGGACAGAAAATTCTACATAGATTGATGGTTAAAGATTGACAGAAAATATTTTGAAAATTATAATAAACATAGTGTATTGATCGGATAATTACCGCGTATTATGGGAAGGTTTAATGGATGTATTATAATGTAGATTATGAAATATGTGCGATTATTTTTATGATCGTATTGATGGGGTTATTTTCCGGCAAAAAGAAGCTGGAGGACTTTCAGTCCAGATTGTTCCGGATTTATCTTGTGGGGACATTTACAAACTTATGTCTGGATGTGATTACCTGTTATACAATTGCATATTATATGACGGTGCCGTTGTGGCTGAATTATTTTTTGAATTCTGTATTTCTGGCAATACAGTTTTTGCTTCCAACAATTTTCATGACCTATTTGTATTTTAAAGTAAAACAGGTAAAGGGATCCAGAAGAGTTCTTTTTCGGTTAGCATGGCTTCCTGCAGCATCAGGCGTATTTTTGGTTATGACAAATGTGTGGACACATTGCATATTTTACTTTGATGCATCCGGCTATCATCATGGAATACTGCATAGTTATTTGTATGTTAATGCAGTTGTATATGCTGTGGGAACGATACTTTATACAATTATCATAAGGAATGTTCTGAAAAGAAAGCAGTGTATGATGATATGCGTCATGATCCTGGTCTGCCTTGCACCAACTCTGGTACAGTTTGTGTTTCCAAATTATATGTTGTCAGGGCTGGGAACGGCATTATCGATTCTTATTATGTATCTGACAGATGAGAATCTGGCGGTGTATTTGGATACGACTACCGGTGCATTAAACAGGGAGGCTTTTGCGTATCATCTTAATGAATTTAAAATGAGAGGAATGCCGGAACAGGTTTTTGTTCTGGCTTTGGATAATTTCAAGATTGTGAATGAAATATATGGAATGGAGAACGGAAACCGGCTTATGCAGATGCTGGTTGATGATTTGCAGATGGAATATTCTGAGGCAAGAGTATTTCGGTTTGAGGGGGATACCTTTGCTGTCGCATTAGAAGAAAAAACAGAAGGTGCGAAGGAACTGGACCGTATACGCAGGATTGTACAAAGGACAAGGATATTAAAAGATTCAGAGGTGAATCTGAGTGCCTGTGTTTGTCTGATTCATACCATACATCACAGCAGTAAAGATATGTTTCATGCCATCGAATATGCAATCGGCCAGGTAAAATCTATTGGTAAAGGACAGTTTTTCGAGGTAGGTGAGCAGGCTGTTTTTGATATGGCCAGAAGAACAGCAATTGAACAGGCTATGGTGGCAGCCATTGAAGCCGGACATTTTGAAGTACATTATCAGCCCATTTTTGATACCCATACAAAGAAATTTCATTCTCTGGAAGCTTTAGCAAGATTGAATGTGCCGGAGTTTGGTTATGTTTCACCGGAGGAGTTTATAAAGATTGCGGAGCAGAATGGCACAATTATCCAGATTGGTATATTGGTGCTGGATGAGGTGTGTCGGTTTATCAAGCAATATAAGTTAAAGGAAAAGGGAATTGAATTTGTTGAAGTAAATCTTTCGGTTGTACAGTGTATGCAGGAAAAAATCTATTATGATATTCAGGAAGTGTTAAACAAATATGATATTCCTCCATCCATGATCAATTTAGAAATTACGGAGAGTGCAGCGGCTTATTCGGAGGAACGGCTGATTCGGAATATGGCAAGACTTTCTCTTACAGATATTACATTTTCTCTGGATGATTACGGCTCTGGTTATTCCAATGTAAACTATCTGGTGGATTTGCCATTTTCCATTGTCAAGCTGGATAAATATATTGTTTGGGCGGCTTTGAAAAAGGTAACATCCCGGAAGATTTTGGAAAATACGATAGCTATGTTTAAAGATATCAATTTAGAAGTTGTGGCAGAAGGAATTGAAGATTCTGAAATGGCAGAAATGGTCACCTCCATGGGTGCGGATTATCTGCAGGGGTATTATTATTCCAAACCTGTTCCAAAAGAGAAACTAATGGAGTGTTTAGAGGAGGGGTATGTTGAAAAACGATTCAAATGAGAAGCACAAAAGGGTTAAATTCCTGGTATTTCTAGCAGCATTAGTTCTTGTACTGGGGATTGTGATTGGTTGTGAGAACAATACAGTACAAGAGAAGAAAGATAATCGGTATATTGCAGTAATCTGCAAAGGTTCCCAGCATGAGTTCTGGAAAACGGTGGAGCAGGGAGCAATGGATGCCGGAGAAGAGCTGGGAATTGATGTAACATTTGAGGCACCGGAGGATGAGTCACAGATTGACGTGCAGATTTCCATGGTGGAAAAAGCTATTGAAAATAATGCAGATGCGATTGTACTGGCACCTTTGGATACAGATTTGTTAAATGATGTGATTGAAAAGGCAGCAAATAAGGGGATACCGGTTCTTACCTTTGATTCGGATGTGACTACAGATGCAAGGGTAGCAACCATTGGTACGGATAATGAAAGTGCGGGAGCCATTGCCGCCAGAAATGCAGCAAGCCTGATGGGAGATAGTGGAGAAGTTGCTGTTATTGCCCATGTGGAGGGAGCTCAGACTGCCATTGCCCGTAATAATGGATTTGTTGAAGAATTGCAGGATAAATACAAGGATGATATTAAAGTTGTAGGTCTGAAATATTGCAATGGGGATCCTGAAATTGCAAAGGAACAGGCAAAGCAGTTTATTAAAGATTACCCGGATATCAAATGTATCTATGGAACCAATGAAGGATGTGCGGTTGGAATTGCAGCAGCGGTTGATGAACTGAATATGAAAGACAAGATTGTTGTGATTGGTTTCGATTCCTCTGATACGGAAATTTCCTATCTTGAGGATGGTGTTTTAGACGGAATGATGGTGCAGAATCCTTATAATATGGGGTATTTAGGAGTGCGTAATATTAATAAAGTATTAGATGGAAAACAAATTGAGGAAAAGATTGATACAGGTGCAACCTATGTGAATAGTGAGAATCTGTATGATGAAGATACTCAGTGGCTTCTGTATCCTTTAGGCAGGGGCGAAGAATAGAGTGGAGGGGCGTTATAATGTCAGATAGAAAAACAGGAATGGGAATTCGTAAAAAACTTCTGCTCAGTTACTTTGCAATTGTAGTATTGATGATTATTATAGGCGTTATTGGCATCTATAATATGCATGAGGTATATTCTAATGGAAATGAGATTTATCTTAATAACCTCAAATCCGTAGAGTATTTGAAATCCATAAACCAGAATGTCCGGGAAATTGACCAGTGCGTTATCAGTATGATGAGTAATTTGGATTTGGAATATCATCAAGACTATGTGGATAGGATTAAGCGGCTTCAGAAAGAAAATGAAGAACTGATGGAGAAATACTCCAAGTTAAAGGTAAACACGCTGGAAGAACGCCGGTATAATCAATGCAGGCTTAGTATTCTGACCTTTGATAAACAGATTAATAGTATTTTGGACTGTATTGAATCGGGGGACGAAGAAGCGGCTTTAGGTGCCTATGAACAGGAGCTGATGCCGGCAAAAGCATGTACCTATGAACTGCTTGAAGCAGTGGTAGAACTTGCAACTGCAAATGCGAACAGCAAAAACGAAGATAATTACCAGATTTATCAGAATATCATATGGATTATTGTGGTGGCTATGGCACTTTCGGTTATCGTAGCTATTGGAATTACGATTCATATGAGCAATTCCATTACCGGAAAGCTGACTGAGATTCAGAGGCTGGCAAGACGTATTTCTGAGTATAACGTATCTGATGATATAGAAGATATGGAAAATGATGAATTTGGGGAAACTATGAAGGCATTAAATGAGTCCCAGTTTATGATAAGAGATTTATTGGAAAAGATTATTGATGAATCAGCAACCATCAGTGATACCGGGGAGGAAGTTTCCCTTGCTGTCCGCAAGTCAGAGCAGCGAATTGAAAATGTGAATATCAGAGTGTTAGAGTCTGGGGAAATGGCAGAGCATGTAGATGACACTGTGAAGGAGATTTTAGTGAATCGTTCATTGGATACAGATACAGTTTCTCTGTTAAAGAAAATATTAGAAGAGTCTGAGGAGGCAAGGAAGATTCTAACAGAGGCACGGGAGGAACTTACCAGTATTGCAATGTATTTAGAGCAGGTAGGGATTACATCTGATTATCAAAATGAACTTGCCAATAGTCATAAAGAACAGGTTAAAAAGTTTAAGGTATAAACCAGTATGAAACAATCAAAATGATTTATAATAATAGCAGGAGGTAAGTAGTATGCAATTTGAAACATTACAAAAAGATATGGTGGCAGCCATGAAAGCAAGAGATAAGTCAAGAAAGGATTCTATTTCAGCCCTGATTTCAGCTGTTAAAAAAACCGCAATTGATGAGGGATGCCGTGATGACATTAAGGATGATTTGGTGGATCGTGTAATTCTGAAAGAATTAAAGACTGCCAAAGAACAGGTTGATAGTTGTCCGGCAGATCGTACCGATTTATTAGAGGAATATCAGGCAAGATATAATGTGATCAAAGAATATGCACCGGCACAGATGAATGCAGATGAAGTAAAAGCACTTATTTTAGAGCAGTTTGCTGATATTGTTGCCTCTAAGAATAAGGGAATGATTATGAAAAATGTCATGCCGGCGTTAAAAGGAAAAGCGGATGGCAAGGTTATTAATGAAGTAGTTGGCGAGCTTTGCAAATAAAGCAGAAACAGCCATAGAGTGCAATGACTGCAATTAACACCAGTACTTCAGGAATGCTGGCTGCAATGACAAGAATTTTCTGATATCCCCAAAAAGCAAGCACTCCGGTAATGATAAAGAGAATTGCCGGATAAAAGATATCTCTTGTAAAGGATAGATGAAAAGACACCATACTTTGCAATTTGTGAAGGCAGCTAAAGGTAAGAAACAGATACCCCACAAACAAGCCGATGATGTAACCGTAGATTCCGATGTGTGGAATTGCAAAGAGAATAAAACTAATCCGGATGATCGTTGCAATAACGGTAAGCAGTAGATTGCGTGTGGCATAACCAAGCCCGTTTAGAATGCTGGCAAGTGTAGTAGCAAGATAAATAAAAGGACATAGCAGGGAAAGCTGGTATAGATACATACCAGCTTCTTTGCTTTCGAAAAAACAAATTCCAATGGTCGGTCCAAATATATAAAAGGTAACAGTTGAAAAAATGCCTATAATCAGACAGAACCGCAGACTTTTTTCGCAAAGTGCAGACAGGTAGTTTTCTTTTAATCCGGTATTGGCAGAGGATACGGCAGGCAGCAGCATAGTGGATAAAGAGTTGGTTATGGTGGATGGAAACATAATAAATGGAAATGCCATGCCGGAAAATATACCATAGGTTTCAAGGCTTAAAGCAGAATCTTTATAAAAGTTTAAAAGCACCGTAGGAATCATGATTGCTTCCATGCTTTGCAGCATTGTCAGGGCAAGCCGGTTCGTGGTAAGAGGGATGGAATCCTTGAAAAACAGATAAAGAATCTGTTGTTTATGTATAGGATGCCCTGATGAAAAATGATCGGTATCTTTATTATGTTTCTTTACTTTACGGCCATGAATTATAAATGCAAACAGGGAGTAAGTAAAAGATACTACTTCACCGATTACAATGCCGATTACGGCAAAGGAGGCATCATACTGGTTCCGTACACAGATATATGTGGCAAGAATATATAATCCACCTACTTTTGCTGTCTGCTCTAAAAAATCAGATATTCCATGAACACCAGATTTTTCCAGACCGAGGAAATAACCATGGATTGCTCCTTTCATGGACATGAAAGGAATGCCTAAACAGATTGTTTTTAAACAGGCATTACATTCCGGGGCATTCAGGATATGCGTGCATAACCAGTCTGCATTCTGGTACATAATAATAGATACAAATAAACCTAAAATCAGATTGATCAGAAAACAGACTTTGAAAAAAAGACGGGCAGATGCATAATCTTTCCGATTGCTATATTCGGATACCAGTTTTGTAAGTGCAAGTTCATTTCCAAAAGTTGTAAAAGAAAAAGCGACCATATACAGGGGAAAAATAAGCTGATAGATGCCTAATTCTTTCGCACCGATCAACCCTGCAAGGAATATTCTATTATAAAAACCAATAATTCTGGTGGAAAAACCGGTCAGCGTTAAAATTAAAGTTCCCTTAATGACAAGATTTTGGGATAGTAAGGTTTTGAAGCGGAGATACCAGTTTTTGATTTTCATAGAATACCTCATTTATTCTGAACAGAGTAGTCTTAAAGTGACAACTCAGTGGTTTTATTGATAATTTATGATAGTTTTTTTATATTATGTCTATAATTACTTGACATAAGGAAAAAACATTGCTATATTAGCAGTGTGATATCCGACTAATTTAGTGGGAATTGAGGTGGTGAATATGAAATTATCCACAAAGGGCAGGTATGGTTTGCGTGCAATGATTGATTTGGCGGACTTTTCGGAAGAGATGCCGCAGTCCATTGCAAGTATAGCAGGAAGGCAGTCTATTTCCGATAGTTATTTAGAACAGCTGATGGCAAAGTTGAAAAAGGCAGGTCTTATAACCAGTATTCGTGGTGCCCAGGGTGGTTATGTGTTGGCAAGGCCAAGTAATGAAATCAGTGTTGGAGACATTCTGCGTGCGCTGGAAGGCGATTTATCTCCTGTGAAATGTATGGGCTTAAAGGGAGAGGAAGCGTGTCAGGACAGTAAGAACTGCGTTACAAGAAATGTCTGGAAACGGATTGATGACAGCATACAGAATGCTGTGGATTCCATTTATTTAAATGAACTGGTGGAAGATAACCGCAATATGCGGCTTTATGGTGATGGAACCAGTAATGCTTGTGATTTATAAAAAGAATTTATTATAGAAAAGAGGACAAAACTATGGCAGAAAAACCGTTTATTTATTTAGATCATGCAGCAACAACTGCAGCAAGACCGGAAGTGGTGGAGGCGATGCTTCCGTATTTTACTGAGAATTTTGGTAATCCCTCCAGTATATATACATTTTCCCAGAAGAATAAGGCAGTGATCACGAAGTGCCGGGAAGACATTGCAAAGAGTCTGAATGCAAAAAGCAATGAGATATATTTTACAGCAGGTGGTTCTGAATCCGATAACTGGGCGTTAAAAGCAACGGCAGAGGCTTATGCTGAAAAGGGGAAGCATATCATTACTACTAAGATTGAACATCATGCAATTCTTCATACAGCACAATACTTGGAAAGCAAAGGCTACGAGATCACGTATCTGGATGTGGATGAGAATGGTGTGGTTAAGCTTGACCAGCTGCGAAAGGCAATCCGGCCGGATACCATTTTGATTTCTGTTATGTTTGCCAATAATGAGATTGGAACCATTCAGCCAATCAAGGAGATTGGTGAGATTGCAAAGGAACATGGGATTATATTCCATACAGACGCGGTTCAGGCCTATGGACAGGTGCCGATTAATGTGGATGAATATCATATCGATATGTTAAGTGCCAGTGGACATAAATTAAACGGTCCAAAGGGAATTGGATTTTTATATATTCGTACCGGGCTTAAACTAAGAAGCTTTGTACATGGTGGTGCACAGGAACGTTCCAGACGTGCCGGTACAGAGAATGTGACCGGTATTGTCGGTCTTGCAAAAGCTGTGGAGATTGCTTTTGCCACCATGGAAGAGAGAACAAAAAAAGAGTGTACAATGCGGGATTATTTAATTGACCGTATATTGGCAGAAGTTCCATATGCCAGATTAAACGGACACCGCACAAAGAGGCTTCCGAATAATGTGAATATCAGCTTCCAGTTCATTGAAGGGGAATCCATGCTGATCATGTTAGATATGGCTGGAATTTGTGCATCATCCGGTTCTGCCTGCACATCCGGTTCCTTAGATCCGTCTCATGTATTGCTGGCGATTGGTCTGCCCCATGAGATTGCTCATGGATCTTTGCGTATGACCATTGGGGATGAGAATACCATGGAAGAGATGGATTATGTTGTGGAACAGATTAAGGAGATTGTAAAGAAGCTTCGTGCCATGTCTCCGCTATATGAGGATTTTGTAAAGAACAATCAGTAATTTAGGTGAGGATACTGCCTGGATGACAGGATGACTATAAGGAGGAATACTATGTATAGTGAGAAAGTAATGGATCATTTTACCAACCCTAGAAATATGGGCGAGATTGAAAATGCAAGTGGTGTTGGCACAGTGGGAAATGCAAAATGTGGCGATATCATGCGTATTTATTTTGATATTGATGAGAATCAGGTAATAAGAGATGTTAAATTTAAGACCTTTGGCTGCGGTGCCGCAGTAGCCACCAGTTCCATGGCAACAGAGCTTGTAAAGGGGAAAACCATTTATGAGGCTTTAGAGGTTACCAATAAGGCTGTTATGGAAGCTTTAGATGGGCTTCCTCCAGTAAAGGTACATTGCTCTCTGTTAGCAGAGGAGGCAATTCATGCAGCACTTTGGGATTATTGTGAGAAAAATGGTATTACCATAGAAGGATTGTCAAAACCAAAGAATGATATCAGTGAGGGCGAGGAAGAAGAGGAGTATTAAATCAGCATGAAGAAAAAAGTTGCAGTTGGTATGTCCGGTGGTGTGGACTCTTCGGTTGCAGCCTATCTTTTAAAGGAGCAGGGCTACGATGTCATCGGTGTCACAATGCAGATCTGGCAGGATGAAGATCCCCTTGCCATGGCGGAAAATGGTGGCTGCTGTGGACTGTCAGCGGTGGATGATGCCAGAAGAGTTGCAGATATGCTGGATATTCCTTACTATGTACTGAATTTCAAAAGGGAATTCAAGGAGCATGTGATTGATTATTTCATGGAGGAATATATGCATGCCAGGACACCTAATCCCTGTATTGCCTGTAACCGGTATGTAAAATGGGAGGCTTTACTGAATCGGGCTTTGGAGCTTGGCTGTGATTATATTGCCACCGGTCATTATGCCAGAGTGTGTCAGCTTCCAAATGGCAGATATACATTAAGGAAGTCTGCAACGGATAAAAAGGATCAGACTTATGCACTGTATAATCTGACCCAGGAGCAGCTTTCCCGTACTTTAATGCCAGTGGGGGAATACGAGAAAGAGGATATCCGTACAATCGCAAAGCGCATTGGTCTGTTGGTGGCAAATAAGCCGGACAGCCAGGAAATCTGTTTTATCCCGGATCATGATTATGCTGCATACATTGAACGGGAAAGTGGAACAACATTTCCGCAGGGGAATTTTGTAGATTTGAATGGTAAGATATTGGGAAAGCATAAGGGAATTATCCATTATACCATTGGACAGAGAAAAGGACTTGGATTGTCATTAGGTGCTCCGGCATTTGTTGTGGACATCCGTCCGGATACTAATGAGGTCGTGATAGGCACCAACGAGGATACATTTTGTGACAGCCTTATGGCAAAAAACGTGAATCTTATGGCAATACCGGAACTTACAGAAGAAATGCAGGTTACAGCCAAAATCCGTTATTCTCATAAAGGTGAATCATGTAGAATTAAAATGGCGGGAAATGATACGATTTTGTGTCAGTTTGAAGAACCGGTCCGCGCCATAACACCGGGACAGGCTGTTGTATTTTATGATGGAGATATGGTTCTTGGCGGGGCTGTTATTGATCACGCAGGAATCTGATACAATATATTAGGAATGATATTTGTACCGAAAATCATATCTTAGTATAGATGAATTATGATGAAACAGAGGAAAGAATATGTATTACGAAAATATTTTAGATTTGATTGGAAACACCCCTTTGATTAGTTTAAAGCAGACGACAGGGCTTAATATTTTTGCAAAGGCGGAGTTCTTAAATCCGGGAGGCTCCATTAAAGACCGTATTGCTAAGAATATGATTGAAGTGGCGGAGCAGGAAGGCAAATTAAAACCGGGGATGACGATTATTGAACCGACTTCCGGAAATACAGGAATCGGACTCGCTTTTTGCGGTGTCAGGAAAGGATACCATGTAATTATTGTTATGCCGGAAAACATGAGTGAAGAACGGAAAAAGATCATCAAGGCATTGGGTGCTGAACTGGTTCTCACTCCGGCAGAACTTTCCATCGGAGGAAGCGTGGCGAAAGCAGAAGAACTGGTTTCCCAGTCGGATAAATATTTTATGCCGCAGCAGTTCCAAAACCCTGCGAATCCGGATATCCATTACCGGACCACCGGACCGGAAATTGTAAAGCAGTTGGGACAAAAGGTAGATATTTATGTATCCGGTATTGGCAGTGGCGGAACACTGCAGGGAGTTGCAAAGTATCTGCGGGAACAGAATCCGGACTGCAGGATTGTGGCAGTGGAACCGAAAAATGTGTCTGCATTGCTGGGACATGAACCGGGACTTCATCAGATACAGGGAATTGGCGATGGTTTTATTCCGGATGTATTAGATGTTTCCATTATTGATGATATTGTGGAGGTGACGGATGATGATGCTATCCATACTGCCAGAGAACTGGCAGCTGTACAGGGACTTCTGGTAGGAACTTCCTCCGGGGCAAATGTATGGGCTGCGAAGCAGATGGCAGAAAAGTATGGAAAAGATAAAGTTGTGGCAACGATACTGGCAGACCGGGCAGAACGGTATTTCAGTACCAGCCTGCTGTAATGAAGATTTTTAAATTGAAAAATATTTAACATACGCTATAATAATAGTCAGGTCACATAAGTAATTTAGGAGGCAGTAGTATGACAAAAATTGATATTATTTCAGGTTTTTTAGGAGCCGGTAAGACAACTCTGATCAAGAAACTGATTGCAGAAGGATTTCAGGGTGAGAAGCTTGTTTTGATCGAGAATGAATTTGGAGAAATCGGTATTGATGGTGGATTTTTAAAGGATGCAGGGGTTCAGATCAATGAAATGAATTCCGGTTGTATCTGCTGTTCACTGGTGGGTGATTTTGGAAAGGCATTGAAACAGGTAATGGATGAGTATAAGCCGGATCGTATTATTATTGAGCCGTCAGGTGTGGGAAAACTTTCTGATGTTATGAAGGCAGTTGCCGATATGCATGAGGAAAACATTGTGATTAATTCTGCTTCGGCAGTAGTTGATGCCCAGAAGTGTAAGATGTATATGAAGAATTTCGGTGAATTTTTTAATAATCAGATTGAAAGTGCCGGTGCCATTATTTTAAGCAGAAGTCAGAAACTGTCAGAGGACAAGCTATCAGCTGTGGTAATGATGATTAAGGAACATAATGATAAAGCAACAATTATTACAACACCATGGGATGATATTGATGGAAAACAGATTGTTGCAGCCATGGAAGGTGAAAAGTCACTGGTGGAAGAGCTGATGGAAGAAGCAAGAGTATGTCCGGAATGTGGGCATGTACATGACCATGAGCATCATCATGACCACGATGAAGAGTGCCATCACGGACATCACCACGATCACGGTGAAGGATGTCACCATGACCATCATCATGATGGAGAAGATCACGAATGTGGCTGCGGACATGATCACCACCATCATCATGCAGATGAAGTATTTACAAGCTGGGGTGTAGAGACACCACGTAAATATACAAAGGAGGAGATTGAAACTGTATTAAAAGTACTTGCCGATGCCGACCATCCGGAGTATGGTATTATTTTACGTGCAAAAGGTATGGTTCCGAATGTAGAAGGCGGCTGGATTTATTTTGATCTGACTCCGGAAGAATACGAAGTAAGGGAAGGACAGCCGGATGTGACCGGTAAACTCTGCGTAATAGGAAGTAAGTTAGAGGAAGAAAAGATTGCCAAATTGTTTCATGTGTAGTAAGAACCCGTTGTTTAATGCATGAACATAGGGTTTCCTAACTATTGAAGGAAGGGAATAACAGATATGAGAAAACAGGAGAAAGAAATTCCGGTATTTATCTTTATGGGTTTTTTGGAATGTGGGAAAACGCAGTTTTGCAGTGAAACATTGATTGACCGTGATTTTACAGAAGGTGAGCCCACTTTGTTACTGGTAACAGAGGAGGGAATTGAGGAATATGATGAGGAAGAACTGAAAAAACGCAATATTTCCACCGTTTATTTAGAGGAAGAAGATTTAAATACGGAAAAGTTACTGGATTTACAGGATGAATATAATCCAAAGCAGGTTATGATTGAGTACAATGGAATGTGGCAGCTGGACAAACTGTTTGGTATCCGGGTTCCAAAGGGATGGACCATTGTACAGGTGATTACATTGATTGATGCAACCACATTTACAGTGTATAATAATAACATGAAATCACTGATGGCAGAACATATTCAGAGTGCAGATATGGTGGTATTTAACCGTTGTAGGGACGATTCAGATATCAATACAATGCGTATGGCAGTAAAGACCATTAACCGCAGGGCACAAATTGTGTTTGAAAATGTGAATGGACAGGCACAGATTGACAATGGAGAAATCGAGATACCATATGATCTGGATGCCGATGTGGTGGAAATTCAGGATGAGGATTTTGGAATCTTTTATATTGATGCCTCTGATAATCCGGAAAAATATGTGGATAAGGTGGTAAAGTTTAAGGGACAAGTTTACTGCCCTCCGCAGTATAAAGGAAAAGCTTTTGTTCCCGGCAGATTTGCCATGACCTGTTGTGCAGAAGATATTACATTTCTTGGATTCAAATGTGTATCCATGGAGACTCCGAATCTGAAGGACAGAGAATGGGTGAACGTTACTGCAAAGGTAAAATGTGAATTTTATAAAGAATTTGATGGAGATGGACCGGTTCTTTATGCCCAGAAGATTGAAAAGGCTCAAAAAGCAAAAGAGGATGTTGTTTATTTCTAATGGATAAGATTAACAAAGCCTCTATAAAATAATGAATATCAGGAGGAAAAAAGATGGCATTTAATGATTTTTTTGACAAGGTAAAGGAAACTTCAAGTAATGCAATGGACAAAGCAAAGGACACTACAAAGCGTCTCGCAACTGTTAATGATTTAAAAGGAAAAATCCGGGGCTATAACAATGATAAGAACAAGTTGTTTACCCAGATGGGAATGGATCTGTACATTGCAAAAAAACAGGGGGACAATATAGATGAGGCAATTGATGAGTTTGTTTCCCAGATTGATACCTTGAATATTCGTATTAAGAATTTACAGGAAAAACTGGCATTGGTGGAGTCCGAGGAGTAGGATTTGCTTGTTGACAAAACAACATTTTTTCAATATAATTTATTTATAAATAATAGACTCATATAGCGATATGAGTCTATTATTCGGTATTGATATATTTTGCTTATTGAAAAGGAAAGAGGTTAGTATGGCGACAGGAATTATTGGAACAGGAAGTTTTTTGCCACCAACCATCATTGATAACAATGAATTGGCAAAGATGGTAAAGACAAATGATGAATGGATCAGAGAACATACAGGAATTGTGGAACGGCATATTGCAACAGATGAAACTACATCCTATATGGGAACAGAGGCAGCACTTGCGGCAATTGAGAATGCAGGTGTAGATCCTAAGGAGATTGATTTGATTGTGTTTGCAACGCTTTCGGCTGAGAGAGCCACACCAAGTATGTCTTGTATCGTTCAGGATAAGGTTGGAGCTATCAATGCAACCTGTTTTGACATTAATGCAGCCTGTTCTGGTTTTGTATATGCTCTGCAGACTGCGGATGCTTATATTACTGCCGGATTGGCAAAAACTGCATTGATTATTGGTGCAGAGACACTTTCTAAGATGGTGGATTGGAAAGACCGGTCTACCTGTATCTTATTTGCAGATGGAGCAGGAGCTGCTATTGTTACCCGGCAGGATCGGGGAATTTTAAGCAGCGTAACCCGAAGTGACGGATCTAAGGGGATGTCCCTGAAATGTAAAGAGCGTTCTACAAGAAATTTCTTAAATCGTAAGTCAGAGGATAAACATTATATTCAGATGATTGGACCTGATATTTTTAAATTTGCTGTACGTAAGGTTCCTGCTTGTATTGATTTGCTACTTCAGAGAGCAAATCTCACAAAGGATGATGTAGATTATTATGTGCTTCATCAGGCAAATGCAAGAATTCTTGCCTCCGTATCCAAAAAAATGGAGATACCATTGGAGAAATTCCCGATGAACGTAGACCATTGTGGTAATACTTCTAGTGCTTCCGTACCGATTCTTTTGGATGAGATGAACCGAAGCGGCATGTTAAAACCTGGAGATAAGCTTGTGCTTTGTGGTTTCGGAGGCGGTCTTACATGGGGTGCTCATCTATTGGAATGGAGCATGCCAACACCGGAAATATCAGATGAATCAGAAGATATAGCTGAAGAAACCGAAGAAGAAAGTACATCCAGTGAAAAATAATCAGAAATTTGGAGGATAAAAGATGGGTAAAGTAGCGTTTATGTTTCCTGGTCAGGGAGCGCAGTATGTAGGAATGGGTAAAGAATTTTATGATAATAATGCAAAAAGCAGAGAAATATATGAAACTGCTTCTAAGGCAACCGGTTTGGATATTGAGGCACTCTGTTTTGAGGATAATACAGATATTAATATTACAGAATATACCCAGATTGCTATGCTTGCAACAGAGGTTGCTATGATGCAGGCAGTTTTGGATTTAGGAATCAAACCGGATGTTACAGGTGGTTTATCTCTTGGAGAATATTCTGCTTTGGTTGCTTCTGGGGTCATGGATTTTGAAGATTGTGCAAAAGTAGTCAGAAAACGTGGTATCTATATGCAGGATGAAGTTCCGGCAGGACAGGGCGGAATGGCGGCAATCATTGCTTTGGATGCAGATAAGATTTTAGAGGTTTGTGAACAGGTGGATGGAATTGTCGGAATTGCCAATTATAACTGCCCTGGGCAGATTGCAATTTCCGGTGAGAAAGAGGCTGTTTCGAAGGCTTGTGAACTGTTAAAGGAAGCTGGAGCAAAGCGTTGTATTCCTTTAAATGTCAGTGGTCCTTTCCATTCTCCTATGCTTAAGGGTGCAGGAGAGAAACTCGCCAGGGAATTAGAGCAGGTAGAGATACACGATATTGCCATTCCTTATGTAACCAATGTGACTGGTGATTTTGTTTCGAATAAGGCAGAAGTAAAGGAATTGCTTGCCACACAGGTGTCACATTCTGTTAAGTGGATTCAGTGTGTGGAGTCTATGCTTCGTGACGGGGTAGATACTTTTGTGGAGATTGGACCTGGGAAAACACTTTCTTCTTTTGTGAAGAAGATTAATAAAGAAGTAACGATTGTAAATGTAGACAAGTATGCTGATTTAGAGAAGTTAAAAGAGACTATTGGTCTGTAAGGAGGAGCTATGTTAACAGGTAAGATTGCACTGGTTACCGGAGCAAGCCGGGGAATAGGAAGATGTACAGCAATTACCCTTGCATCTTATGGTGCCACAGTGATTGTCAATTATAACGGAAATAAAGAAAAAGCAGAGGAAGTTGTAGCTGAGATTTCTGCTAATGGTGGCAAGGCAGCAGTTTATTGTTGTAATGTTTCTGATTATGATGCAGTAGAAACCATGATGAAGGATATTGTAAAAGAATATGGTGGATTACATATTTTAGTAAATAATGCCGGAATTACAAAAGATGGCCTTTTGATGAAGATGTCAGAGGAAGACTATGATGCCGTTTTAGATACGAATTTGAAGGGCACATTCAACTGTATTAAACATGTTTCAAGACAGATGTTAAAGCAAAAGGGTGGAAGAATCATCAATCTTTCCAGCGTGGTTGGTGTATATGGCAATGCAGGACAGGTGAATTATTCTGCTTCCAAAGCCGGAGTGATTGGTATTACCAAGTCTGTTGCGAAAGAATTAGGTTCCCGTGGAATTACTGTGAATGCAGTTGCACCGGGATTCATTGTGACTGAAATGACAGATGCCATGCCAGAGGATGCAAAGAAACAGGTGGCAGACCGGATTGCCATGAAACGTCTTGGAGATGTAAAGGATGTTGCAGAAACGGTAGCATTTTTAGCATCGGATAAAGCAGGTTATATTACTGGTCAGGTTATCTGTGTAGACGGTGGGATGAGTGTATAATAGAGGAAGAATTCATTTGTCTGGAAGAGAACAATAAAAAAGTATTGGAAAAGGAGATTGACATGAGACGAGTTGTTGTTACAGGTATGGGTGCTATTACCCCAATAGGTTTAAATGTAAATGAATTTTGGGAGGGTTTAAAAAACAGTAAAGTTGGAATTGAACCCATTACCAAGTTTGATGCCTCAGAATATAAGGCAAAGATTGCTGCTGAGGTAAAGGGATTTGCAGCAAAGGATTATATGGATCCAAAGGCCGCAAAACGTATGGAGTTATTTTCACAGTATGCAGTGGTTGCTGCTAAGGAAGCGATTGAACAGGCAGGACTTGATATGGAAAAAGAAGATCCATACCGTGTAGGTACTGCAGTGGGTTCCGGAACCGGAAGTTTACAGGCAATTGAAAGAAATCAAAAGCGTTTAACTGAAAAAGGTCCAAATCGTATCGAACCATTATTGGTGCCGATGATGATTTCCAATATGGCAAGTGGTAACGTGTCCATTTATTTCGGTTTAAAAGGAAAATCCATTAATGTGGTAACAGCCTGTGCGACAGGAACTCATAATATCGGAGAAGCTTTCCGTACTATCCAGTATGGTGATGCAGATGTTATGGTTGCAGGTGGTACAGAGGCTTGTGTAACCCCACTTGGAATAGGTGGATTTGCCTCTCTAACCGCTTTGAATACTACAGAAGATTGCAGCCGGGCTTCCATTCCGTTTGACAAAGACAGAGCAGGTTTTGTTCTTGGTGAAGGTGCAGGTGTCGTAGTCCTGGAAGAGTTAGAGCATGCTAAAGCCAGAGGGGCTAAAATCTTAGCGGAAGTTGTAGGTTATGGTGCTACGTCTGATGCATATCATATTACCTCTCCTGCAGAGGATGGTATGGGTGCAGCAAATGCTATGATTTATGCTATGAGAGATGCAGGTATTGAACCATCTCAGGTGGATTATATCAATGCACATGGTACCTCCACACATCACAATGATCTGTTTGAAACAAGGGCGATTAAGATTGCAATGGGTGATGCCCAGAATAACGTATTGATAAGTTCTACCAAGTCTATGGTTGGTCATCTCCTCGGTGCTGCCGGCGGTATTGAGTTTATAACTTGTGTGAAGTCAATTGAAGATGGATATATCCATGAGAATGTAGGGCTTCGTGAGGTTGAAGATGAAGAGGAATTTTCTCTTAATTATGTGAAAGACCATGGTGTTTCAAAGGATGTTAATGTGTGTATGAGTAATTCTTTGGGATTTGGTGGGCATAACGCAACTTTGGTTGTACGCAAATATACAGACTAAAAAACAGAGTAATATAAGATGAGGCACTTTTATTAATGTTTTTTAAAATAAAGTGCCTTTTCTGTTTATAATTTATAAAATGGAGGATAGAATAATGGAATTAGATATTAAACAGATTATGGAGATTATACCACATAGACAGCCATTTCTTTTGATTGACCGAGTGACAGAAATGGTACCGGGCAAATCCATAAAAGGATATAAGAATATTTCTTATAATGAGCCTTTTTTTGCAGGACATTTTCCGCAGGAACCAGTGATGCCGGGAGTATTGCAGTTAGAGGCTTTGGCACAGCTTGGTGCTGTGGCAGTGTTATCTTTAGAGGAAAATAAAGGGAAGACTGCATATTTTGCCGGAGTGAATAATGCAAAGTTTAAGCAAAAAGTGGTTCCGGGTGACCGGCTGGATTTGGAATGTGAGATTATTAAGGTAAAGGGTCCTCTTGGGATTGGTTCTGTGACCGCCACTGTGAATGGTAAAATAGCCTGTAAGGCAGAGATTTCTTTTATGATTGGATAAAATGAGGCTGGATATATGATAAGATTTATTGCAAAACACAGACATATATTTACGGCTATTATTGTAATTTTTTGTATTGCTGCTTTGATTTATCTTGGTGTCATAACCCAGAATATGAAAAAGCAGAATGTGGATTCGGAAACCTTTTCCGGAAAGGCAATGGGAACAGCCATTAAAAAAACAATATATGCAGAAAATGCTGCTGTGAGGACGCAGGTTGATGATCAGATTGATGACTGTTTGCAGGAATTGGAAAATCAGATTTCAGTCCGGGTTGATGATTCGGAAGTTTCAAAATGTAATCGGAATTATGCGGTAGATGGTTTGTACCAGTTGTCTGATGATCTTTTGGGATATTTAAAGCAGGAAATGGAGATTTACAAGGAAACAAATGGTGCGTTTTCACCTTGTATACGACCGATATCGGATTTGTGGGGGATTGAGGATGGAGATCAGGAGGTACCAACGCAGGAATCGATAGAAGAAGTTTTAGATAGCACCAATCCGGTAAATATTGAAATTCAGGAAGATGGAATTGTGTTTCATGCTGAACATATGGCAATCGATTTTGGTGCGGTCGGAAAAGGAATTGCGGGAGATAGGATTTTTGATTTGCTATCAGACAGCAATGTAGAAGGAGTTGTTGTTTCCATTGGAGGAACCATAGCAGTATATGGGGATAAAGGAAATGGAAAACCATGGCATATTGGAATCCAGAATCCAAGAGCAGCAGAAGGAGATGTTCTGGGGGTTTTGGATACAGAAGGCAATACATTTATTTCTACCTCTGGAGATTATGAGAAGTACTTTGAGGTTGAAGGAAAACGGTATCATCATATTTTTGACCCTGCAACCGGATATCCGGCAGAAAGCGGACTGATTTCCGTGACAATTATCAGTGACAGTGGTTTTTTATCCGATGCACTTTCAACGGCCTGTTTTGTCATGGGATTGGAAAAGGGAATGGCTTATGCAGAAGAAAAAGGTGTAGAGGCTGTTTTTGTAACAGCTGACAAAGAAGTTTATGTAACAAAGGGAATCAAAAAGAATTTCAATATTCAGGCAGATGACTATGAACTTAAAAAACAATAGCAAGATAAAAAAAGGGGATATGATAATAATAATAACCGGAATGTTACTTGCTGGTATCGTCTGGATGGTGAATTACAGCGAAGCATCCGGTGATAAGGTAAAGATAACAGCCCAGGGAAAATGCAGGGAGTATTCCCTGTTTGAAGATGAGACCATCCGGGTTACCAATGAAAAAGGTGACTATAATACGATTATCATTGAGAATGGTGAAGTGTATATGGAAAATGCCAGCTGCCCGGATCAGATCTGTGTGCATCACAAGGCGGTTTCCAGAAACGGGGAGAGTATCCTGTGTCTTCCTAATGAAGTATATGTCGAAGTGGAAAGTATAAAAGAAAAGGAAATTGATAATTAACGGAAGGGATATTATGAGCACGAAGAAAATAACAGAGTTTGGCTTGCTGCTTACGGTTTCTCTGGTATTATCCTATTTAGAAAGTCTGATACCGGTGATGGTAGCAGTCCCTGGAGTGAAAATGGGACTTGCTAACATTGTAACCATGGTGGTTTTATACAGGTATGATGGGAAAAATGCTTTTTTCTTTATGACATTGAGAGTTGTACTGGCAGGTGTTTTATTTTCTGGAATTACGGGGATTGCTTATAGTTTTGCCGGTGGTCTGTTTTGTATAGTGGTTATGGGAATACTCATGAAGTTTCCTTTTTTTTCTATATTAGGTATCAGTATGGCAGGGGCTGTTTCCCACAATTTTGGACAGATTGTGGTTGCCTGCTTTGTAATGGAGAATGCACATATCCTTTATTATTTTCCGGCGCTTTGTATATCCGGTCTGATAACCGGATTGGTGGTTGGATATGTGAGCAGTCTTTTGATACAGCAAATTCAAAAAAATGGATTTTGAAGCAGAATTATCATCTGCTTCTTTTTTGTTGTTTATTCATCTCTGATCCGTGGTTACTTTTTTTCGTTTCTTAAAAAACTACCTAGCAAAAATACGCTAATAGTTGTATAATGATAACAGTTGTGTGGTCTATATGTTGTATTTTGGTATAATATAACATTTAGCAGCTTAATCTGATAAAAGAGAGGTAAGACACATGGGTTTATTAACATTTTCGGGTGGCATTCATCCCTATGATGGCAAAGAACTTTCGAAAGATAAGGCAATCTGTGATTACCTGCCAAAGGGTGACTGTGTATATCCATTATCCCAGCATATCGGTGCACCGGCAGTTCCTTTGGTGAAAAAAGGTGACCGTGTATTAGTGGGACAAAAGATTGCAGAGGCAGGGGGTTTTGTATCTGCAAATATTCATTCCGGTATTTCTGGAACAGTAAAGACCATTGAACCGAGAATGACTGTAGGAGGAACCAAAGTTAATTCTATTGTGATCGAGAATGACGGAGAATATGAAGAAGTAGATTTTAAGCAGAATATCAAGCCGCTTGATCAGATGTATCGGGAAGATGTGAAAGAAGCCATTAAAGAGGCTGGTATTGTTGGTATGGGTGGTGCAGGTTTTCCCACTCACGTTAAACTGTCTCCGAAAAATGAAGATGCCATTGATACCATTATTGTAAACGGAGCAGAGTGTGAGCCATATCTGACTTCGGATTATCGCAGGATGTTAGAAGTTCCAGAAAAGATTGTAACGGGACTTCAGATTGTGATTAATCTATTTGATCACGCGAAAGGAATTATTGCAATAGAGGATAATAAACCGGATGCAATTAAGAAACTGCAGGAGCTTACCAAAGATATTGACAATATTACTGTCAATGCAGTAAAGACGAAATATCCACAGGGTGCAGAACGGCAGCTTATTTATGCTAATACCGGAAGACAGATTAATTCTACCATGCTGCCGGCAGATGCAGGCTGTATTGTTCATAATATTGATACCATTGTGGCAATCTATAATGCAATAATTGAGGGAAGACCTTTGTTTGAACGTATTGTAACGGTAACCGGTGATGCGGTGGAAGATACTGCTAATTTCCGGGTACGTCTGGGTACCAATGCCCAGGAGCTGATTGATGCAGTTGGAGGTTTTAATATTGAAGATCCGGGAAAGATTATTTCCGGTGGTCCAATGATGGGAAAAGCCATGTTTACTTTGGACGTTCCTATTGTAAAAGGAACATCCTCTCTGTTGTGTTTCAGAGAAGATATTGTGTCAGCAGTGGAACCTTCCAATTGTATCCGTTGTGGAAGATGTGTAGAGGTATGTCCGGGAAGAGTTATGCCGAACAAATTAGCAACACTGGCCAGTCATGGAGATTTGGATGGATTTGTAAAATTTGACGGTATGGAATGCTGTGAATGTGGGTGCTGTTCCTATGTATGCCCGGCAAAACGGCATTTGACACAGATTATTGCAGGAACTCGTAAACAGATATTAGCAAATAAGAAACGATAGGAGGTGGACATTTTGGAACAGACAATGAAGATATCTTCTTCTCCACATATCCGGGATAAGGAGACTACAACGAACATAATGGGAGATGTCATAATAGCCTTGATGCCAGCTGCCATTTTTGGGGTATACAATTTTGGTATCAAAGCATTGATTACCATATTGATCACAGTTATAAGCTGTGTTGTTTTTGAAGCAGGGTATCAGAAGCTTTTGGGACTTAAAGTTACAGTAAAAGATTTATCAGCAGCGCTGACTGGACTTTTGCTGGCACTGAATTTACCGCCGGAGGTTCCATTCTGGCTGCCAGTGATCGGAAGCTTTTTTGCAATTATTGTTGTAAAACAGTTATTTGGTGGTCTGGGACAGAATTTTATGAATCCGGCCCTGGGAGCCAGATGCTTTTTATTGATATCTTTTACCGGACGGATGACTAGTTTTACCTATGATGCGGTTACTACAGCCACACCACTTGCAAGTCTGAAAGCAGGAGAAAGCGTGGATGTGATGTCCATGTTTCTTGGAACCACCGCAGGAACCATTGGAGAAACATCCGCAATTGCTTTGATTTTCGGTGGAATATTTTTGCTTGTAAGAAGGATTATCAACTACCGGATTCCGGTATTTTATATTGGTTCCTTTGCCGTATTTATTATGGTATATGCCCTGGCAAGTGGGCGGGGATTTGATGTATCTTTCCTGCTGGCGCATTTATTTGGCGGTGGACTTATGCTTGGAGCTTTTTTCATGGCAACAGATTATGTTACTTCTCCAATTACCCCCAATGGTAAAATTATATTTGGTATTTTGCTGGGACTGTTAACATTCCTGTTCCGGATATATGGAGGGTCTGCTGAAGGTGTTTCCTATGCAATTATCATCGGGAATCTTTTAGTACCATTGATTGAACGAGTTACCGTTCCAAAATCATTTGGAAAGGGGGCAGTGAAGCATGAGTAGTGAAAGTATCAAGAATACAATATCGCTTATGGTGATTACTGTGGTTGCCGGTCTTTTGCTGGGACTTGTTCATGAAATTACAAAGGAGCCGATTGCACAGGAAACACAGCGTGCCAAGGAGGAGGCATATAAAGAGGTGTTTGCCGAAGCCGATTCCTTTACTGCAATTGAAATCGACAGCGAGAAGCTGGAGAAAGATTTAGAAGAACAGGGATATGATGCTTCCATTGATGAGGCAATGCAGGCACTTGATAAGAGTGGTAATCTGGCTGGATATGTGCTGACTGTCACAGATCATGAGGGCTATGGTGGAGATATTCAGTTTGCCATGGGTGTGCAGTCCGATGGAACCGTGAATGGCATTTCCTTTTTGTCCATTGGTGAAACGGCAGGACTTGGAATGAAAGCCACAGAGGATGATTTCAAAAAACAGTTTGCCGGTAAGAATGTAGAACGTTTTTCTTATACGAAGAATGGAGCCTCTGCGGAGAATGAAATTGATGCACTTTCCGGTGCAACCATCACCACAAATGCGGTGACAAATGGTGTGAATGCAGGACTTTACTACATTAGTACAATCAAGTAGGAGGGATGACAAATGAATAAAACATTAGAGCGTTTAAAATGTGGAATGGTCACAGAAAATCCTACCTTTGTACAGATGTTAGGTATGTGTCCTACCATGGCAGTTACAACATCAGCGATCAATGGACTGGGCATGGGTCTTACCACAACCGTTATTTTAATATTGAGTAACATGATGATTTCAGCACTTCGGAAGGTAATACCGGATAAAGTCCGGATTCCTGCTTATATTGTTATTGTTGCTTCCTTTGTAACCATTGTACAGTTTCTTTTGCAGGGCTTTGTACCGTCCCTTTATGACAGTCTGGGAATTTACATACCATTGATTGTTGTTAACTGTATTATTTTAGGCCGGGCAGAGAGTTATGCTTCCAAAAATAACGTCTGGCTTTCCATGTTTGATGGAATTGGAATGGGACTCGGCTTTACTATTGGTCTGACTGCCATTGGTATTTTCCGTGAAATATTTGGAAATGGAACCATATTTGGCTTTCAGATTATGCCGGAAAGTTATGAACCGATTACGATACTGATTCTTGCACCGGGAGCATTTTTTGTACTTGCCTGCCTGGTTGCTGTACAGAATAAGGTACGTAATACAAAAGCAAAAAAAGCCGGCAATGCGGTTTCCGTCTGCGAAAAAGAAGGTGGATGTGAGGACTGCACCAATACATTATGCGGTGGAAAAACCTTTACAGTGGAAAGCGTAACCGGAAAAAAGGAGGCGTAAGGGATGGAATTATTTTTGATTGCTGTTGGAGCAGCACTGGTAAATAATGTGGTTTTAAGCCAGTTTTTAGGTTTGTGTCCATTTATTGGTGTCTCCAAGAAGGTAGAAACGGCTGCAGGCATGGGTGGTGCTGTTATTTTTGTTATCACCATTGCATCGGCAGTAACTAATCTGATTTATACATTTATTCTGGAAAAACTCAATATTACATATCTGCAAACAATTGTATTTATTCTGGTGATTGCTGCACTGGTACAGTTTGTGGAGATGTTTTTGAAGAAGATGGTGCCGTCTCTGTATTCAGCATTGGGGGTATATCTGCCGTTGATCACTACGAACTGTGCAGTGCTTGGTATTGCCCTGATTAATGTACAGAAATCCTATGGTTTTATTGCTTCTGTTGTCAATGGATTTGGAACTGCTGTGGGATTTACAATTGCAATTGTGATCATGGCAGGTATCCGGGAGAAGATAGAATATAATGACATACCGGAATCCTTTAAGGGAACACCGATTGTACTGGTAACTGCTGGATTGATGGCGATGGCATTTTTCGGATTTTCCGGTCTGATTAAGTAGGAGGAGTAGAATATGGATATTACATCAATTTTAATTGCTGTTGCAGTTGTGGGCGGAACCGGTATTATAATCGGAATCTTACTTGGAATTGCCGGAGAAAAATTTGAAGTGGAAGTGGATGAAAAGGAGATTGCAGTAAGGGCGTGCCTGCCGGGAAATAATTGTGGTGGATGCGGATTTCCCGGTTGCGACGGTTTAGCGGCTGCCATTGCTAAGGGAGAAGCTCCGGTAAATGGCTGTCCGGTAGGTGGTGAATCCTGTGCTGATGCAATCAGTGAAATTATGGGTGTATCCGCAGGAGAAACCGTGAAAATGACCGCATATGTGAAATGTGCTGGTACCTGTGAAAAGGCAAAAGATAATTACGAATATGTAGGACCAAAAGATTGCAAACTTGCCATGAATAATCCGGGTGGTGGTGCAAAGGCCTGTACCTATGGCTGTACCGGATATGGCAACTGTAAAAATGTCTGTCCCTTTGATGCCATTGATATTGTAGATGGGATTGCGGTGGTGGATGCACAGAAGTGTAAAGCCTGTGGTAAATGTGTTGCAGAATGTCCAAAACATCTGATTGAACTTGTGCCGGCAGATGCTGTCTGTCATGTAAAATGTAGTTCAAAAGATAAAGGTGTAGAGGTGAAGAAGGTCTGCCAGGCAGGCTGCATTGGATGTGGACTTTGTGCAAAAAATTGTCCGGCAGAGGCTATTACAGTTGAAAATAACATTGCACATATTGATCAGGCAAAATGTACCCATTGTGGAATCTGTAAAGAAAAATGCCCGGTTAAGATTATATTATAGCTGGAATATGTAAAATGAAAGAGGGCTGTCGCATTAAGCAATGCATTTTGAAAATGCAAATATCTTAATGTGACAGTTCCTTTTATATACCAAAGATCAAACGGATCAAACGGATGGTTGCCTCGTTATTATCATAACGGTTATTTGGTATCATCAGGTACACTTTGTCATAGGAAAGCTGACAGTTCTTAACGAACTGTGTGCCACTGATATCAATGGCAGCAGAATATGGGTTTCCGCTGTTCATATAGCCGGTTTCATCGACGACCTCCACAATACGATCCTTTATCTGGTCATATAATGCAGAATCCAGACAGGAATCAATAATAGCAATGTCTCCGGTTGATTTATAGTAGTTGAGAGCTTTTTCATCTCCGATGATGGCATCCAGACGGTCTGAGCTGATATAGACGATCATTTTTTCGTAGTCTGTCAGGGTCGTTTCGCGAATTGCAACATCATCTGAATTATCGATTGTTAAATCAGTAAATACCTGGATGATATTTTTGGTGCCAAGATCATAATAATCCCGAAAGGCATCTGGTATATATTCCTCCGCTACAGCATTGGTTCCATCATTTGTGACAGCAATCATTAATTCTGTAGGAAGATTTGCTGTGTAAATGGTTTTGGCGATTATGTAAAGAAGAAATATACAGGCAAGTCCTCCAATAAAATGCCACTTATAATAGTGAAGAATATAGCGCCTTTTTTCTGCACCTTCCATGGAAGCTAAACGTTTTTTTTGAAGTTGCTTTTTGTAAGCCTGTTTTTCCTTAAAGGTCATTCCGGATAATTCCAGCGCATTTTCTGAATATAAATTTTCATCATCTGTTATAGCTGTGTTTTTTTCTTTTTTGTTTGTTGTTTCTTTTTTAGATGTTGTTTCTTTTTTAGACGAGGTTTCTGCTTTAGTTGAACTTTCCTTTTTAGATGGTCTTTCTGGTTCTTTTTTTGGTACAAGGTCTATATTATCCTGTAGTTTCTTCATTGTGAAATCCTTTCTTTGTAAATATGTTTTATATTGTATCATACCAGAAGTAAACTGAAAAGTTTTTCACAAAAAGTTAATAAATAAGTAGATTTTTTGTTGGATATCGTGTATAATCATAATATGTAAAGAGATTATGTAAAGCACAATTATTACTTCTTTTTATTTTAGATTCAGCATATATTGTGGTTAAGAAGAGTTAGGAGCCGTTATGACATTTCTGGATTTAAAGCAAAAGGAAGTCATTAATTGTAAGGATTGCAAACGAATTGGCTGTGTAGCAGATGTTGAATTTGATGCCTGCAGCGGACAGATTTGTGCGTTGATTGTACCGGCACCTGTTCGGATTTTTTCCTGCTTTGGAAAATGCGTCAGATATTATATACGATTTTGTGATGTAGTAAGGATTGGACCGGATATTATATTGGTAGATGTCTGTTTGGAACAGGCAGTCATGAAGGATGAAGGGTAAAAGAAGGATTTCAGTTATGGATTGTAATCTGAAAGAATTCGTATAAATAACACAAGGAGGATGTATACTTATGAAATGCCCATTTTGTGGAGAGGATAACACAAGAGTAATTGATTCAAGACCAGCAGATGATAACAGTTCTATCCGCCGGAGACGTGAGTGTGATGACTGTGGAAAGAGATTTACAACCTATGAGAAAGTGGAGACGATACCGCTTATTATTATCAAAAAGGATAAAATCAGAGAAACCTACGACCGTTCCAAAATTGAATCCGGAGTGATTAAATCCTGTCACAAACGTCCAATTTCTGTAGAGGATATCGAAAAATGTATTGACCGGATTGAAACCAAGATTTTTAATCTGGAACAGAAAGAGGTTGAAAGCTCCGTGATTGGTGAACTCGTCATGGATGAACTAAAGGAATTAGACCAGGTGGCATATGTCCGGTTTGCATCGGTTTACCGGGAATTTAAAGATGTTAATATTTTTATGGATGAATTAAAAAAATTATTAAATTAATATAGTCAAAATGTGAAAAGAGTATGAAAACGCAGTGAAAATGAAAAAATTCGTTGCGTTTTTTTATTTTAACAGATATAATAGACATGTTCATACTTGAAGATGGAAAAGGAGTTTCCATGTACAACAAAGTTCTAAGTAGCACACTGCATGGAGTCGAAGGAAGACTCATTACAGTGGAAGCCGATGTCAGCGAGGGACTGCCAGTATTTAATATGGTAGGTTTCTTAGCATCTGAGGTTCGTGAGGCAAGTGACCGTGTAAGAACCGCTTTGAAGAATTCCGGTTATCTGATTTCTCCAAAACGAATTACTGTGAATCTGTCTCCTGCGGACGTTCGGAAAGAAGGTTCAGCCTTCGATTTACCAATTTGTATCGCATTACTTGCAGCATATGGTTATATTCCGGAAGAGAATATTAGGGATATTCTGTTTATTGGTGAATTGTCATTAAATGGTGATATCCGTGGTGTGAGAGGTATTTTACCCATTGTGGATTTTGCAAGAGCACAGGGCATCAAAACAGTGATTCTTCCATACGGTAACCGAAAAGAGGCTTCTTTTATCCCGGAAATGAAGATTTATGGAGCCCAAAATCTAAAACAGGTGGTGGAGCATCTGTTAGATAACAAGACCATAATCCCTGAGAAAACGGAAATGAAAAAAAGTGGGACAACAGATGTGTTTTCCATTGATTTTGCGGATGTAAAGGGACAGAAGATTCTAAAACGTGCGACGGAAATTGCAGTGGCGGGAATGCATAATATCCTGTATTTAGGACCGCCCGGTGCAGGAAAGTCGATGCTTGCCAAAAGAATTCCAACTATCATGCCGGAGCTTTCTTATAAAGAAAGTATTGAGCTTACAAAGATATATAGTGTAAATGGAATGTTAGATTCGGAAGAGGGACTGATAAGGAAGAGACCTTTCCGGATGCCCCATCATTCTGTTACAGCACAGGCATTGATTGGTGGAGGACAAATTCCTAAACCGGGTGAAATCAGCATGGCACATCATGGTGTTTTGTTTCTGGATGAATTTTTAGAATTTCAAAAGAATGTGATTGAAATGATGCGGCAGCCTTTAGAGGATGGTAAAGTTACGATTTCCAGACTACAGGGCAGTTTTACATTTCCCTGTGAATTTATGCTGGTGGCGGCGATGAATCCATGCCCGTGTGGGTATTACCCAGACCTTTCGCGATGTCATTGTACAAAACCACAGATAGACCGCTATCTGAAAAAAGTATCCCAGCCCATGTTAGACCGAATTGATATGGGTATAGCGGTAAAAAAGATACAATATAAGGAACTATATAGTGAATCGGAGGAAGAGACATCTGAGGTTATAAAGCGCAGGGTGCTAAAAGCACAGAATATTCAGAAAAAAAGGCTTGCACCCTATGGAATCCGTTTTAATTCCCAGATTCCCGTGAACCTTTTAGATGAAATCTGTGCTCTTGGGACAGAGGAAAAAGAATTACGGCAGACAGTGTTTGAACAATATGGTCTTTCTGCAAGGGGTGCCGGGAAAGTATTGAAAGTGGCACGCACTATTGCTGATTTGGAACATTCCGAAAAGGTAAAATGTAATCATCTATGGGAGGCTTTATCTTACCGGATGACAGATTTTTATCAGGGAGGAGAAACTATATGAGAAAGGAGGATTTTTACTGGTACTGGTTCAATAACATAGATGGGATTGGGAGAGGTACCATGCGTAAACTGCTGCTGGAATATGGTACCCCGGAGCAAATTTATCATACAGATGAGAAATCAGTTCTTTCATTTTTTAATAATGCAAAAACCGGACAGGCATTTTCTATGTCTAAAAAGAAAGAATATATCATAGATAGTTATCAGAAGCTTTTGGATAAGCAGATTACTTTTGTTCATCCGGATAGTATAGATTACCCGGAAAGGCTGAGAGTGATTCCAGACAGTCCGATGGGACTTTATTTAAAGGGGAAGTTTCCTGGAAAAGAGAAAAAAGCAATCGCGATTATCGGTGCAAGAAATTGTACGAGATATGGAAAAGAAATGGCACGGTTTTTTGGACGGGAACTTTCTAAATGTGGTATTTCCATAATAAGTGGCCTGGCAAGGGGGATTGATGGGATGGCACATGAGGGTGCCATGGAGGCTGGTGGTTATACGTTAGGTGTATTAGGCTGCGGAATTGATGGTATCTATCCGGAAGAAAATTATCGTTTGTTTATGCAGATGGAAAAGACCGGAGGAATTCTGTCGGAAAGTAATATAGGAATTCGTCCGATTGCAGGTCTGTTTCCCCAGAGAAACCGGTTAATCGCCGGTTTGTCGGATGGGATATTAGTGGTAGAGGCAATGGAGAAAAGTGGAACCTTTATTACAGTAGACCAGGGGCTTGAACAGGGGAAAGATATTTTTGCTCTGCCAGGGCGGGTTATGGACATAAAAAGTGCAGGATGTAACAACTTAATTAAATTAGGTGCCCATATGGTGACAGAGGTTTCGGATATATTGGAAGTGCTTAATGTTGAAACGCAGGAAGTACCTGAATTAAGTAGAAATACCCAGCTGGAATCCATTGAAAAGAAAATCTCACTTGCACCACTGGAAAAAATGGTGTATAGTTGTTTGCAAATTGAACCAAAATATTTGGATGACATTATCTGCGAAACCAGAATTGCACCACAGGAAGTTTGTATGATACTAAACCGGCTTGTTATGAATGGGGTGATTGTGGAATCCGCCAGAAATTATTATGCAATCAAATTATAAATCATACTGGAGGGAGCTTTGTTATGGCAAAGAATCTTGTAATTGTGGAGTCACCGGCAAAAGCCAAAACAATTAAAAAATTCCTTGGTAATAGCTATGAGGTCATTGCTTCTAATGGTCATGTGAGAGACCTGCCAAAATCTCAGATGGGAATTGATGTGGAACATGATTTTGAACCAAAGTATATTACGATTCGTGGAAAAGGAGAATTGCTTGCTTCTCTTAGAAAAGAAGTGAAGAAGGCAGACAAAGTATATCTTGCAACTGACCCGGACCGCGAGGGTGAGGCAATTTCCTGGCATTTATCAAAGGCACTGAATCTGGAAGATAAAAAATACAAACGGATCACCTTTAATGAAATTACCAAAAATGCTGTAAAAAACTCTTTGAAAGAGGCTCGTGATATTGATATGAACCTGGTGGATGCCCAACAGGCAAGACGTGTGTTAGACCGTCTTGTGGGCTATGAGATCAGTCCGCTTTTATGGGCAAAGATTAAGAGAGGATTAAGTGCAGGACGGGTACAGTCTGTTGCTCTGCGTCTGATATGTGACAGAGAGGAAGAGATTAATAATTTTATTCCTGAGGAATACTGGACATTAGAGGCAGTTGTTACACCACAGGGAAGCAGGAAATCTTTTTCTGCCAAATTACAGAAGACACCGGAGGGTAAGGCAGAGATTGCTTCCAAGGAAAAAATGGAGAAGATTCTAGCGGATTTGCAAGGAGCAAGTCTTTCCGTTAAAGATATCAAAAAGGCTGCACGTAACAAAAAGGCTCCCCTTCCATTTACTACATCTACTTTACAGCAGGAAGCGGCTAAAAAACTGAATTTTGCAACAGGGAAGACCATGCGGATTGCCCAGCAGTTATACGAAGGTGTCGATATAAAGGGAAAGGGCAGTATTGGTCTGATCACCTATTTGAGAACAGATTCTGTCCGTGTTTCAGATGAGGCAAATGCGTCGGCTGTTGATTATATTGAAAAGCAGTTTGGAAAAGAATATGTCGGTTCCAACGAAAAGAGAAATCAAGGAAGCAAAAAAATACAGGATGCCCATGAGGCAATCCGTCCGACTGATATCACGTTGACACCGGTGAAAGTAAAAGAACAATTGTCAAGAGACCAGTTCCGGCTTTATCAGCTTATATATAATCGTTTTCTTGCAAGCCGTATGGCTCCGGCTCAATATGAGAGCGAAACACTTAAATTAGGGGCAAAAGGGTATGAATTTGGAGCAACATCCACCAAACTTTCCTTTGAAGGTTTTATGGCGGTATATGCCATGGAAGATGAAAATGATGAACTTCGGAATCTTTTTAAGAACATTGATAAGAATACAGATGTAACAGTGGAGAAATTTGCAGACAAACAGCATTTTACCCAGCCACCGGCACACTTTACAGAGGGTTCATTGGTCAAACAGTTAGAGGAACTTGGAATTGGAAGACCAAGTACTTATGCACCGACTATTTCTACCATTCTGGCAAGGCGCTATGTGGTAAAGGAAAATAAGAATCTGTATGTAACAGAGCTGGGTGAGGCAGTCAACCAGATTATGATAAAGGCATTTCCGGCTATTGTGGATACAGAGTTTACCGCAAATCTGGAATCACTGCTTGATAATATTGAAGAAGGCGTCATAGATTGGAAAACGGTTGTTGCCAATTTTTATCCGGATTTAGATGAAGCGGTAAAGGCTGCCAATAAGGAACTGGAACATATTAAGATAGAAGATGAAGTGACAGAGGAAATCTGTGAGGAATGTGGTAGAAATCTTGTGATCAAATATGGTCCTCATGGTAAATTCCTTGCCTGTCCGGGATTTCCGGATTGCCGTTTCACAAAGCCTTATTATGAAAAAATCGGAGTGGAATGTCCGAAGTGTGGAAAAGATATTGTGCTGAAGAAAACGAAAAAAGGACGGAAATATTACGGATGCATTGATAATCCGGATTGTGACTTTATGTCATGGCAGAAACCGTCTACTGTTAAATGTGAAAAATGTGGGAATATTATGCTGGAAAAAGGCAGTAAATTAGTATGCAGTAATACAGAATGTGGATTTGTTTCTGAAAAACCAAAGAATAGGAATTAGGATTTTCCTGCCTCCTTTTTTCAGAAAATTGTTGTTATTAAGACATTATTGTGTTAAAATTATTCTGTGATTGGAGGGAGCTTGATGAGTGTACAGTTATTAGATAAGACAAGAAAGATTAACCAGCTTTTGCATAATAACAGTTCTCATAAGGTTGTCTTTAATGATATTTGCAGGGTTTTAAGTGAGATTCTGGAATCTGATATCTTAGTGATTAGTAAGAAGGGAAAGGTTCTTGGAATCAAGAATCGTTCAGATATCAGTGAGATAACAGAGTTGATTGTTCCTGATGTGGGAGGATTTATCGACCCTATGTTGAATGAGAGGCTGCTGGGCGTTTTGTCTACAAAAGAGAATGTGAATCTTGCAACTTTAGGATTTGAGCTTGATGATCTGGAAAGATATCAGGCAATCATTTCGCCGATTGACATTGCTGGAGAACGGTTGGGTACTGTATTTATGTACAAGGAAGACAAACAGTACACAATTGATGATATTATTTTAAGTGAATATGGGACAACCGTTGTTGGCTTAGAGATGATGCGCAGTGTGAATGAGGAATCTGCAGAGGAAGACCGTAAGCTTTCTATAGTACATTCTGCAATCAATACCCTGTCTGCTTCAGAGCAGGAGGCAATTATTCATGTATTTGATGAACTTTCCGGAATGGAAGGGATTTTAGTTGCATCTAAGATTGCTGACCGGGTTGGGATTACCAGATCTGTTATTGTCAATGCACTTCGTAAGTTTGAGAGTGCCGGAGTAATTGAGACAAAGTCTTCTGGTATGAAGGGAACATATATTAAGGTTTTAAATGAGTTTGTTTTTGATGAACTAGGAAAATTACATAAATAGAATGGATTTCAAAAGTAGCAAAAGGATTTGTGGGGAGCACTCATGAGTCCTTTGCTATTGTTTTATTAAGCTGAATACAGGAAATGATATTTTATTAAGGAATGGAGGAAAGCTATGATCAATACGAACATCTATAATTATATCAATGTTTTAGATAAGGCAGCAGATGCAGCCAATTCAAGAAATGAAATTTTAGCAAATAACATAGCAAATGTGGATACACCGAATTATAAAAGAAAAGATGTATCCTTTGAAAATTATTTGGAACAGGCTTTGATTGGGAATGAATCATTGGATGAACGTGTGGCAGATATTAATACCCATTTATCAGATTTTGGCGGCATGATTTATACCGATTCCTCTACCTTATCATATCGTTTAGACGGTAATAATGTGGATATTGATACAGAAAATGCAATGCTTGCGGAGAATCAAATCCGTTATAATGCTCTAGTGGAACAGATCGGACAGGAATTTTCACGTTATAAGACAGTTTTATCATCATAATAAGGAGGAATAGTAGATGAGTAGTGGAATATTTAATGCGATGAATGTGTCAGCTTCCGGAATGACTGCACAACGTACAAGAATGGATATTATTTCCCAGAACATTGCCAATGTTAATACCACAAGAGATGAGAATGGCGATGTTTATAAGCGTCAGACAGTAGTATTTCAGGAAAATTCAAATGCCTCTTTCGATCATGTCTTATGTAATAAGTTAGAAACTTATCATGCGAAGGGTGTTAAGATTTCTGCCATTGTGGAGGATACTACGGAGGGTGCTATGGTATATGATCCGAGTCATCCGGATGCAGATGAGAATGGATATGTTACATATCCTAATGTGAATACGGTTACAGAAATGACCAATCTTATTGATGCAAGCCGCTCCTATGAAGCAAATGCAACTGCATTTAATGCGGCAAAGGCCATTGCTTCGAAGGGATTGGAACTGTTACAGTAGGATGTGGTTTTGAGAGAATTAATTTCTTAAAAATACAAGAGAATGGACAGGTGATGATAAATGGCAGTTTCTGCAGTTCAGAATTTGGATACAGTGAATGCATTATATGGTAATCAGACAAAAGTTACCACAGATAATGGGACAGCATTTGATAATTTATTGAGTTCGGCGATCAATATGTATAAGGAGACAGATGCATTGCAAAATGCGGCAGAGGAATCTGAGATTAATTTTGCTTTGGGGTATTCTACCAGTACACATGATTTAGCCATTGCCCAGCAAAAGGCAAATATTTCCCTGCAGTATACAGTTAAGGTTACGAATAAGGCATTAGAGGCATATAAAGAACTAATGAATATGCAGATATAGCATGAGTGAGGAAGTAGTACGATGTTAGACAGATTAAAATCCATACAGACCAAATTGGTTGAATTTTGGAATCGATTCACAAGTAAACAAAAAACCTTGATCATTACGATATCGGCGGCAGTTATTTTTACACTGGTGGCGCTTATTTGGATGCTTAACCGTACAAAGTATGTGGATTTAATGACTTTTGACAATACGGCAGATGCGGCAGAAGCCAAGTCGGTTTTAGAAGAAGCCGGAATTGATTTTACTGTTTCCGGTAACGGACTGACCTTTACCGTGGATGAGAAAAGTGAATCTGCAGCAAGGCTGGCATTAGGTGAGAATAATATTGCCACCAATAAAGATGACGATTGGGAGAAACTTTTTGATAACAGTATGTCTACTACAGACAGCGAAAGACAGTTAAAGCAAAAGATTGTTAAACAGAATGATATTGGTGAAGAATTAGAGCAGATTGAAGGTGTGAAGAAAGCGTCTGTACAGATTACCATACCGGATAACACAAATTCTTTATTATCATCGGAAAAAGAAGCTTCTGCCAGTATACTGTTAATAACGACAGATGAATTTGAGGAAAGCAGTGTTGAGGGGATTGCCAATTATGTGGCAACCTCTTTAGGTAATAAAACCACAGATTCTGTCCGGATCATAGATCAGTCTGGAACTTTGCTGTTTGGAGGAGATAATAATACTTCTACTACGTCCGGTACAGCATCTGCCACAATTAAGATTAAGAATCAGGTTGTGGATAATTTAGAAGACCGTGTACGAAGTCTTTTGGTAAATTCCGGTGTCTATAATGATGCAGAGGTAACTGCAAATCTGGATATCGATCTGGATGAACAGCAGATTGAGGATATTCATCATTATACAGATGATGCAGAAGAGGATACGGGACCAAAGACCAGCTATTATTACTATAATGCAGAGAATACAGACGGTACATCGGGCATTCCTGGAACAGATTCCAATGACGATACCGTAAATGACTATGAAATTTTAAATGGTTCGGCTGCCAACAGTAATGCCAATGTCATAAAAGAAGAATATAATGACAGTGTTACGACTACCACCACCAAAAAGGCGATCGGAACGGTTAACACACAGAATTCTTCCATTGCCGTGGTTCTTAGTAAATATGTGATTTATGATGAGGCTAAGATGAAGAAGGCAGGACAGTTAAAAGGAACCAATTTTGAAACATTTCAGGAGGAAAATGGGGAACGGAAAGCAATTACCGTAGATGACGAAACAAAGTCCCTTATTGAAAAAGCAACTGGAATCTCTGTTGATAATATTTCAATTCAGGCCTATGAAGTTCCGCTGTTTTATCCGAAAGAGACAACTCCGGCAGAAACAGCAGCAAATTATCTGCAGTTTATACTGGCTATTTTGATTGTTGCACTGTTATGTTTTGTTGTATTTAAGGGAATGAAGCCTGTGGAGGTGACCGAATTGGAACCAGAGCTTTCTGTGGAAGCTTTGCTTGCCACCACCAAGGAAAATCAAAGCTTAGAAGATGTTGAATTCAGTGATAAGTCGGCTACCAGACAACAGATTGAACATTTCGTGGATGAAAATCCGGAAGAAGTGGCACTTCTGCTTCGGAACTGGCTGGTTGATGATTGGGATTAAATAAGCAAGTGGGAGGAACCATAATGGCAGCATATGATGAGGATATGTCCGGAATTGAGAAAGCAGCGATTCTGTTGATTTCTTTAGGACCGGAGAAGTCTGCAAATGTATTTAAATACTTAAAAGAAGATGAGATAGAGGCCTTGACATTAGAGATTGCAAATACAAGAAGTGTATCGCCGGATTTAAAAGAGCAGGTTATGGAAGAATTTTATGAAATCTGTCTGGCTCAGCAGTATATTGCAGAAGGTGGTATCGGCTATGCAAAGCAGCTGCTTGACAAAGCGCTTGGTGAAGACAAGGCAAAGGATGTAATTGGAAGGCTGACAGCATCATTACAGGTTCGTCCGTTCGAGTTTGTCAGAAAGGCAGATCCTTCTCAGCTTCTTAATTTTATACAGGATGAACATCCGCAGACAATTGCATTAATCCTGGCATATCTTCCATCCAGCCAGGCAGCGGCTGTTGTAGGTGCACTGCCTCCGGAAAAGCAGGCAGATGTTGCAAAGAGAATTGCGCTTATGGATCGTACCAGTCCGGATGTGATTAAAGAGGTGGAAAAAGTATTGGAGAAAAAACTCTCTTCCCTGGTCAATCAGGATTATACTATTGTGGGTGGTGTAGATGCGATTGTTTCTATTTTGAATACAGTTGACCGAAGCACCGAAAAACATATTATGGAGACTTTAGAGATTGAGGAACCTGAACTTGCTGATGAGATCCGACGCAAGATGTTTGTATTTGAGGATATCTTAAGTCTGGATAACCGTGCGATTCAGACTGTGCTTCGTGAAGTGGACAACAGTGAACTTGCCATTGCACTTAAAAATGCCAATGAAGATGTACAGAACTGTATCTTCAATAATCTGTCATCCCGTCTTGCTACCATGATAAAGGAAGATATGGATTACATGGGTCCGGTAAGATTAAAGGATGTAGAAGAGGCACAGCAGAAGATTGTAAATATCATCCGAAAACTGGAGGATTCTGGAGAGATTGTTATTTCTCGTGGTGGAGGTGACGAGATTATTGTCTAATCTGATTAAATCGGGATTTGTATCATTTTCTCAGGATCAGACTCTTGTAATTGATGCGAATAAGAATAAGGTTATCAAGGGGCTTGATCAGGCCTTTAATGAGGCTTCTCTTTCAGAAGAGGATATTATGGAAGAAGCTATTGCGGAAGCAATGATTCATGAGGCCGGATTAGAAGAAGCAACGGGGGAGGCCCTTCTCACAATGGATACGGAAGCGCTTTCTCATTTATCGGAAAAGGATGTGGATATAAAGAACCAGGTGATGGATGAACTGCTTACTACTGCTAAAAATGATGCTGAAGAGATTGTAAACCGTGCACATGATGAGGCAGAACAGCTTCGGGCGGCGGCTTATGATGAAGCAGAGGCAATAAGAGAACAGGCCCGTGTAGAAGGCTATGATAATGGCTATCAGGAAGGAGTAGAAGCTGCATCCCGTGAATATGCTGAAAAAGAAAGAGAAATTAACGAACATTTAAAGGAGAAAGAACGCTGGTTTCAGGAAAAAGAAGAGGAATTAATAAAGGAAACAGAAAAGCAGATGGTTGACTGGCTTTGTCAGATGATTCCACAGATTACCGGGGTTGTACTGGATGGACAGCGAGATGTTTTACTTTATATGGTGAATTCGGCCATGAGGGATTTAGATAACAGCAAACATTTTGTTATTAAGGTTTCAACGGATGACTATGAGGAAATAGCAGAACGAAAAGAAGAAATTTATGGAGCAGGAAATCCCAATATTGAATTGGAAGTATATGAGGATGCTAAGCTTGCTCCGATGCAATGTCTCATTGAGACAGATAACGGAATTGTGGATGTCAGTTTAGATGTTCAGTTTGATAATCTGAATAAGGCACTTCGTTTGATGATAAAGGAATAGAATAGGTGATTGCTTTGAATATTGATTATGCACCATATTTTTCCATGATAAACCATTCTTATGTAAGGGAGCTTGGAAAAGTAGCAAAGATTGTTGGGCTTACTGTGGAATCTGTGGGTCCCTCCTGTAAATTGAATGATTTGTGTAAGATAACATCCAAGGATGGAACCCAGGAAATCATGGCAGAAGTCGTGGGGTTTCGGGATAACCGTGTCCTTTTGATGCCTTTTGAGAGCGTGGAAGGAATTGGACCGGGTTCTTTGGTGGAAAATACAAAGGAACCGCTCAAGGTTTATGTCGGTGAAGAATTACTTGGACGTTCATTGGATGGACTTGGAAGACCTCTGGATGGAAAAGAACTTCATCTGAAAGATACTTACCCTATAGAAGCTCCGCCGCCGGATGCCTTAAAAAGAAAAATTATTTCAGAAGTGCTGCCTTTGGGAGTGAAGGCAGTAGATGGTATGATTACAGTTGGTAAAGGCCAGCGAATTGGAATTTTTGCAGGTTCCGGAGTTGGAAAATCTACTTTAATGGGAATGTTTGCCAGAAATACGAAAGCGGATATCAATGTCATTGCCCTGATTGGTGAGCGGGGAAGAGAGGTTCGTGAGTTTATTGAGCGGGATCTCGGTGAGGAAGGAATGAAACGTTCTGTTGTTGTCATCGCCACTTCCGATAAACCGGCACTCATCCGTAACAAAGCAGCAAAGACAGCAACTGCTATTGCAGAGTATTTCAGGGATCAGGGAAAAGATGTTCTTTTGATGATGGATAATATGACACGTTTTTGTATGGCACAAAGAGAAATTGGTCTTGCTTCGGGAGAACCACCGGTAACAAGAGGTTATCCGCCTTCTGTTTATTCAGAACTTCCCAAAGTATTAGAACGTGCCGGCAACTCCGAAAAAGGTTCCATTACCGGTTTGTATGCTGTATTAGTGGACGGTGATGATTTTAACGAACCCATTTCTGATACGGCGAGAGGTATTTTAGACGGACATATTATTCTGTCAAGAAAATTAGGACATAAGAATCATTATCCGGCAATTGATGTTTTACAGAGTATATCCAGATGCATGAGTGGAATTGCATCAAAGGAACATAAAGCAGCAGCAGGAAAATTGAAGAATGTGCTGGCAACTTATAATGAAGCTGAAGATTTGATCAATATAGGCACATACAAGGCAGGATCCAACCCGGAGATTGATTATGCAATATCCAAGATTCATCTGGTAAATGAATTTTTGATGCAGGATGTAGACAGCAAGTATCAGTTTGAGGAAGAGGTTTCCATGCTTTCTGGAATTTTTGAGGATAATGCGGGTTAAAAGGCAGGTTTTTTGAATGGCTAAGTTTATGTATCGAATGCAGAACATCCTGAATATCAAATATAAGCTTGAGGAACAGGCAAAACAGAATTATATGGAAGTCCGGGCAAGACTTAATGAAGCGGAAGATGTTTTGGAGAAATTAAATCAGCGAAAGGATTCCTATTTTGTGACGTATCGGAGTCTGGTATCAAATAAGCTTGATGTATTAGAGATTGAACAGTGCAAAGAGGCAATTCTGGTTATGGATGAATATATTGCAAACCAGCGTCTTGTGATATCCCAAATTGAACAGGAACTAGAGGAAGCAGTCAGAAAGATGAATGATGCCATGAAGGAAAGAAAGATACATGAAAAGCTTAAAGAGAACCAGTTTGAACAGTTTTTACAGGAATTGAACCAGGAAGAAATGAAAGAAATTGATCAACTGGTCAGTTATCAGTATAACAATACTACAGAAAATGAGGAGTAAAGTCTTATGGCAAAGCGTGATAAATTAGAGAAAAACGAAAATAATGAAGAAAATATCGGAAGTAAGATTTTATCAGTCTTTTTTGTGATTTTAATTGTAATTGTATGGCTGGCAATTCTTGTGGCTTTGATCAAGTTTGACATTGGCGGATTTGGAAGTACGGTGCTTCGGCCTGTTTTGAAAGACGTACCGGTCATTAATAAGATTCTTCCAGAGCCTTCTGAGGAAGAACTTCAGAAAGAAGCAGAAGAAAGTACAGATGAGAATCAGATTGCGACACTTTCCCAGGCAAAAGAGATGATAGAAAAGTTAAAAGAGGAGAATAGTAAGCTCAGTGAAAATAACAAATCCCTGAAGGAAGAAAATGAAGATTTGACCAAGCAGGTGGAGCGTCTTAAGGTCTTTGAAAACAATCAGAATGAATTTCAGACACAAAAAGAAGAATTTTATAACGAAATAGTCTATGGAGAAAATGCTCCAGATGCCGATACATATATTAAGTGGTATGAAAGCATTGATGCAGCAAATGCAGAAGCGATTTACCGACAGCTTATTTCTGACCAGGATGCCGATTCGGATATGAAGGATTTGGCAAAGACCTATGAGAATATGAAACCGGCAGAGGCCGCAGCTGTTTTGGAGAAAATGCAGAATGACCTGGATACGGTTGCTGCAATTTTATCCGCCATGAAAGCGGACAGCCGGGCAAAGGTCATGAATGAGATGGATCCGGCATTTGCAGCGAATGTAACCAAAAAACTGATGCCATAACCACTTATTATTATTGAGCAGAAAGGAGGGACAATATGCAGGTAAATGAAAGCGTAAATGCATCCAATTTTTTATTGGTAGGTGCCAATGCAGGAAGCAGTAAAAGCGGAAGTAAGGCAGATGACACTGCAAAAAGCAGCGATTTTGCAAGTTTTTTAACTACATCATCTAATGAACAGACGGAGTTTTCCAGTAAGACAGAGAAAACCTCTGGTGGTAAAACTGCTGTTTCCAAAAATCAGGATGTTTCTTCTAAGAAGAATGTAGAAGATAAGACAGATAATAAGAAAACAGAAGATGTTTCCGATAACCGGGTTGACAACAAAGATAAAACAGTAAAGGATGTATCGCAGACAGAGAATGTGGATGAAACACAGCAGACTGCAGTCATGGATGAGAATATGAAAATGACCGATGAAGAAATTAGTGAAGTGTTGGAATCGGTTGGTAATATCTTACAGATGATTATGCAGCAGTTTGATTTATCCATGGAGGATTTGCAGGGACAGTTAGAAGTTTTTGACATGGAACTTTCTGATCTGACAACAGAGGATGGCTTGAAAACTTTTTTCCTGAATATGAATTCTGCTGATGTTGCAGACCTCATTACTGATGAGGGATTGAATCAGGAACTTCAGTCATTTATGCAGGAATGGAATCAGATTTTGCAGGAGAATGATATAACACAGGAAGATATGGTAGAAATTCTAACTGGAGATCAGGGAAAAGAACTGTTATCGAACTTTTCCGGGTTTGAGGAGTTGAGGGATAGTGAGGATATACCGATATCGGATTCTGTAGGGAAAGAGATGCAGGAGAATTCCAGTGAGCCGGAGGTTGTTGTAACTGTGACAGGCAGACAGCAGACCGGGAATGCAGCATTTGAACAGAATGCAGATGCAAAGAAAGATATGTCAGATGGGACTGCACAATCGCAAACAGCTGACAGTAAGGAAACAACAGCAAAAGAACCAAATAAGTTTGAAAATCCGATTCTTCAGGAAATGCAGAATGCCATTAACCAGACAGAAGAGACTCCGGTCGTTTCTGAAACAACCACGGGAAGATCTAATATCATAGAGCAGATTGTGGAACAGGTTCGTGTCAATATGAATCAGAGCACAACATCTATGGAGTTGCAGCTTTATCCAGAACACTTAGGAAAAATCCAGATTAATGTTGTATCAAAGGATGGCGTGATGACAGCCAGAATTGCGGCGGAAACAGAAACTGCCAAGCAGGCTATTGAAAGCGGACTTTCCAATCTGAAAGAAGCTTTAGACCAACAGAATCTTAAAGTAGATGCAATTGAGGTTATGGTTTCTACGGCAGGATTTGAACGTGGTGATGAAAGGCAAAGTACATATCAGCAGGAAAGTACCAGAAGAAATGGAAGAAAACTGAATCTGTCGGAGTTGGATGATGAGACGACCACAGAAGAGGAAGCAGAACTTGAAAAAATGCGAGCTTCAGGAAGCAGTGTCAGTTATATGGCATAGCAGGTTTTACTACATATGAGACACTGGATTGTTTATAATCAACTAAAGAATACCGGTATTTTAGCCGATATTATAATATAATAAAAAGGAGGTAAAACTATGGCAGGAATAGGAATTGATACCACCAATGTGAATCAGACAGTCAGCAACGCGAATACTTCAAATTCCAATTCTTCATTGGATAAGGATGCATTTCTGAAATTATTAGTAACCCAGATGCAGTATCAGGATCCATTAGAACCAACCAGTAATACAGAGTATATGTCACAGCTGGCACAGTTCTCAACGGTAGAGGAACTGCAGAATTTAAGTACTACATTTTCTAATAACCAGGCAATGAATCTGACAGGACAATATGTGATTTTGAATGTTCCAGATTCTACCGGTGAAGTTAATCAGATCAGTGGTTTGGTGGATTATGTAACTTTAAGTGATGGAAAGACCTATCTTCATGTGAATGAGGAGTACTATCCTTCTGATTATCTGGATTCTGTTGTAAGTATTGATTATCTGGAACATTTAATAAATAGTGCAGATCAAACAGAAACTGATACAGAGGGAGCTGATTCGGATAAGACCGAAGGTACAGAGTCTGGCAGCAATGATTCAGGTAATAGCGAAGGAACAGATGGAACTGATAACGTATAACCTTAAGGAAAAGGGGCGATAACATGGATCGTTTACAAAGCTCATATATGTCGATTGAACAGATGAAGGACACCTATTTAAATAATGGGAAGATAAACAATCGGCAGGGAGAGACAACGGCACAGGGACTTTCTTTTCAACAGGTTTTAGAACAGGCTGGAAATGCAAAACAGTCTCTGGAGCGTGTAACTTTTTCCAAGCATGCAAATGAAAGATTATCAAGCCGGAACATCAGTTTAAGCGATGAGCAGATGAACCGCCTGAACAAAGGTGTTATGCAGGCAAAGGAAAAGAGCATTAATGAATCCCTTGTGATGATGGACAATATTGCTTTTATTGTTAATATTAAGAATAATATGGTCATCACGGCAATGGATCAGGAAACAAATGACAGTAATGTATTTACAAATATTGATGGGGCAGTAATTGTATAGCCGGACCTTTTGGAGGCTAGTTAATCCCGGAATGACAGAAGGGATGACCATCAATAAAAAAGGAGGTCAAAAGTTATGATGAGATCACTTTATTCTGGTGTTGCAGGTTTAAAGACACACCAGACCAAAATGGATGTTATAGGTAATAATATTGCCAACGTTAATACGGTTGGATTTAAATCCAGCCAGGTATTGTTTAAGGATGTTTTATATCAGACAACCCAGAGTGCAACAGGTGCGACTGCCACCAGCGGTGGTACCAATGCAAAGCAGATTGGTTTAGGTACCAGTGTGGCAACGGTTTCTGTTTCCCAGACTTCCGGTTCTGCACAGTCAACCAACAATCCGTATGATTTGATGATTAACGGAAGTTCTTTCTTTGTTGTAAACCGAGGTGGTATCAATTATTTTACAAAAGTTGGTGCATTTAAGACGGATGATGCCGGTAATCTGGTTACAGGTACAGGTGATCTTGTAATGGGCTGGCAGGTAGATCCGGATGATCCAACCCAGGTCAAGAGAGATACAGTATCTGCATTAAGACCGGAAGCTGAAGAGAATCAGACAGCTCCACCAGAGATGACATCTAAGATGTATATGCATGGTAACATTGCAAGTGTGGATCCTAAATTACAGACGGCTGATGGTGTAGTTACAACTGTACCAATCTATGATAATTTAGGATATGCCTATACAGTGAAATTTAAGATTACACAGGATCAAAATGACAGTAGTCTGTATAATTTAAGTGTAGATTCCATTAAGGATAGTAATAATGTAGATATTTTACAAAATGGATATGAGGCTACATTGGGTGACACAACCATTAAGTTTGATGCAGATTCTGGTACTTTTGTTGGAATGGGAGGCGTAAAAGGTGTAGATGTTACTTCACTTACCATTGTGCCGACTGATACTTCCAAGGGAAATGTATTTCAGGATCATTCATCAGCAAACCAGAATGAATGGATTAATTCCATTGAAGTTGACTGTTCAAATCTTACTATGTTTTCCACAAAAGGTGGAGAGTGTAATGTGGAAACTGTAAGAGGTGGTACAGATTCTACCGGAGCCGGACGTAGAGTTGGTTCTCTTACCGATGTTAGTATTGATACATCAGGTAAAATTTATGGTGTATATGATAATGGTGTCAGCAAGCTGTTAGGACAGATTGCAGTGGCAAATTTCATTAATCCGGCAGGTCTGGAGGCTATTGGTGACAGCCTTTATAAAGAGACAAAGGCTTCTGGTGAGTTTGATGGAATTGGTCAGGATATTTCCAATACAGGAGAGAAAATGACACAGGGTGTTCTCGAAATGTCTAATGTGGATCTTTCCCAGGAATTTACAGAAATGATTGTAACCCAGAGAGGTTTTCAGGCTAATTCAAGAATTATTACAGTTTCCGATACATTGATTGAGGAACTAGTAAATCTTAAGAGATAATAAGATATAAATAGCTGTCGTGCGAAAGTGTAGATATTACATATTTGTACGACAGCATTTTTCGTGTAAATAACAGGAGGTGTTTTCAATGATTGAATTGACGAAGTTAAATGATATGAAATTTACTGTAAACGCAGATATTATTGAATTTGTGGAGGAAACACCGGATACCGTTATATCTTTGACCACAGGAAAGAAAATAATCGTAAAAGAGAGTAGACAAGAGGTGACAAATTTAGTAATATCATATAAGCAGGCAATATATAATAAAGCTTTGTAATTTTTTGTGGAATATATTCAATTTTTGTGGTATAATTTATTATATTATTATGAAAAAAGGCTTCTTTGAAAAGAAGGAAGCCTTAATTTACTGTGAATTGGTGAGGTGGCAGTTGTGGATTTAGCAACAATAATTGGATTGATCGCATCCTTTGCATTGATGATAATGGGTATGTCAAATAGTGATGCTGGTATTGCAGGATTACAGTATTTTCTGGATCCGGCATCGGCATTGATTACATTTGGAGGAACGTTTGGAGCTGTACTGGCAAGTTTTACCATACAGGATTTTATAGCTGGTCTTAAATCGATCACACTTGCGTTTAAAACTTCAAATCTCGATACAGTTGGAACCATTAAGCAGATTATAGATTTATCTAATGTTGCAAGAAAAGAAGGACTTCTTGCATTGGAAGAATCAGCTAACAATTTGGAAGAACCATTTATGAAAAAAGGAATTTTACTCATTGTGGATGGCACAGATCCGGAACTGGTTCGAGGAATATTGGAAACAGAACTTATGAACATAGATACAAGACATCAGCAAAAGATTGGTTTTTGGAAGCAGGTTGGTGCCATGGGTCCTGCCTGGGGTATGATTGGAACCCTGATAGGACTTGTATTGATGCTTATGAATATGGATCCGGATAAAATTGGTCCGAACATGGCTGTGGCACTGATTACTACATATTATGGTTCTGTATTGGCAAACTGGATTAGTGCACCAATCAGTGCAAAACTTACTGCATTAAACGATGCAGAAATACAGTTGAAAGAGATTATGATAGAAGGTCTGCTTTCTATTCAGGCTGGTGAGAATCCAAGAGTAATTGAAGAGAAATTAAAGTCATTCCTTGCACCAAGTGTAAGAGAAGGCGTATCTGAAGGCGGTGAATAAGAATGGCCAAGAGAAAAGAGAAACCGCCAGAGGAGGGGTCTCCGGCATGGATGGCGACATTTAGTGATTTGATGAATCTTCTTTTATGTTTCTTTGTATTATTATTTGCAAGTTCTACAACAGATGCAGAAAAGATTCAAAGGATTGCAGCATCCTTTAATAATGCTAGTTTTAATATATTGGAATCCGGTTCTGTATCTTTGGTGGAGGGACAGATTGTATCCGGAGGTGTTACCCAGCTTCCGGGAATTGAATCCATATTAGAATATATCGGGGTTTCTTCAGAAGTAAAAGGCAATAATCAGGATTTGTCAGCTACCGGTGCAGATGATGGGGAAAATGATCAGTCTGACCAGCCGGACAGTGTGGATCCTAATACAGAAGAAATTCTTGCTGATACTGGAAAAGAACAGCCTGCGATGACAGAGAAAGAATTAAAAGCGGAATTGGAAGAACAGGGATTGAAACAGTCGGAAGAGATGTATGATGAGATAACGGAGATAACGGAATCTTATGATATTGATGACAGAGTAGTAATGGATTATAATTCCCAATATGTGTCTTTGGATTTGAATGGAGCTATTTTATTTGATGCAGGACAGGCAGAAATTCGTAAGGATGCCAGAGTTTTCATGCAGAAGATTGCGTCAATATTAGAACGATATAAGGATTGTGTGATTGAGATTGAAGGACATACAGATAATGTCCCGATACATAATTCACAATTTGAAAGCAACCGGTATTTATCCACGGCCAGGGCTACCAAAGTATATGAATATGTAATGGAACAGGCTGATTTGAATGATGAAAACATGAAGGTTGCAGGATATGGTGAAAGCCGCCCAGTGGCATCCAATAAGACAGAAGAAGGAAGAGCGAAGAACCGACGGGTATCCATTAAGATATATAACCGGTTGAATTCGGATACGGAATCTGAGTAGATAGGAGAAAGACATGAAAAAGAATTTAATTACAGTAATAATTTTAGCAATCTGTGTGGTTAATCTGATTTTGAATGTTATGTTGGTGTTTGTATGTATGCCATCTGCGAAGAAAACCAATAATCTGATAACAGAGATTGCCAGTGTTTTGAATTTGGAATTAGAGAGCAATGATGGTCAGCCGACAGTGGCATTAGAAAATATGGCCACATACAATGTAGAGGCACAGGTTATTAACTTAAAAGATGATGGAAGTGGAACCAACCATTATATACAGGTAGGTCTTACATTGGAATTAGACAATTCTTCTGAGGATTATGAGCAGTTAAATACTGTACTGACAGATGCGGGGGGCGCTGTATTTGATGAAGCCCGGAATGTAATTCAGAATTACACTTATGCTGAAGTGACAGATCAGGAAGTTCAGGAGAAGATTAAAAAACAGATTTTATCAAATTTACAGAAAAAATATGCTACTCAGTGTATTTACAATGTATCATTTAGCAAGTTTACAACCCAATAGTTTTTGATATAGGATGATAATTCCTAATATATGACTAACAGACTATTGGAGGTGAGAATATGGCAGATGTGTTGTCTCAAAATGAGATTGATGCGTTGCTGAAACAGCTTAGTTCCGGCGAATTAGATGTAGATGAAATCAATGATGAGCCGACCGTTAAAATTAAAGAATATGATTTTGCAAGACCTGCCAAGTTCTCGAAAGAACATTTAAGGACATTAGAGATTATTTTTGAAAACTTTGGCAGATTGGTTTCCAGCAATTTACCGGCATATCTTCGAAAAAATGTACAAATTGATGTGATGAATTCGGAGGCGGTTACTTATTCAGAATTTTCCAATGCATTATCCAATCCGGTGTTACTTGGAATTGTCAACTTTGCACCGTTGAATGGTAATATTATTATAGAGCTGGCATCGAATCTAGGTTTTACCATAATCGACCGAATGTTGGGTGGTTTGGGAGACCCTCTTGAAAAACCAAGAGATTTTTCTGAAATTGAGTTAAGTGTACTGGAAAGAATTTTTACAATATTGGTGGATCTGCTTCGGGAACCATGGGAGAATGTTGTTGAAATTCATCCGAGGTTAGAGCGAATTGAGACAAACAGTCAGTTTGCACAGATTATTTCTCCAAGTGAGATGACTGCTATTGTAACAATTAATATGGCAATTGGTAATGTAGAAGGTCTTATGAATATATGCTTGCCGTTTATGACATTAGAGGATATAATGGATAAGTTGAATACAAAATACTGGTTTTCAACAATGCAGAATAAAGATTCTGAATCCTATGATGTATATATTGAAACAGCAATCAATAAGGCACAGATTCCGATTAAGGCTTTACTTGGTAAAAGCAGTATATCGGTTATGGATTTTATCAATCTACAGGTTGGTGATATCATTAAATTAGATTCTCATGTGGATGATGAACTAGATGTTTATGTTGGAAATATTGTTAAATTTAAAGCGTTACCTGGATCTGGTGTAGAAAATTATGCCGTCAAGGTAACAGAAATTATAAGAGAGGAGTAGAGACATGGATGGAATGTTATCACAGGAAGAAATAAATGCATTACTTGGAAACATGGCAGGTAATGACAGTGATGCAGCCACGGATTCTGCCTCTAATAATACTTTAACTGCAGAAGAACGCGATGCAATTGGAGAAATCTCTAATATTTGTATGGGAACAGCTGCAACAACATTGTATTCTCTTGTGAATCAGAAAGTAACTATTACAACACCATTAGTATCCATTAGTACATGGGATGAATTGGTGGCTGATTATGAGAAACCATGTGTTTTTATAACAATTTCATATAAGGAGGGAATTGAAGGCAATAATGTCTTGATTCTTAGGGAAGATGATGTTAAAGTAATAACAGATTTAATGATGGGTGGAGATGGCACCAATCTGGTTGATGAGTTATCGGATTTACATTTAAGTGCAATCTGTGAGGCTATGAATCAGATGATGGGTTCTTCCGCCACTTCATTGTCGTCTATGCTGGGGCAAAAAATTGATATATCCCCTCCATCAGCGGATTTGGTGAATCTGATTGATGAGATTGACGAGGCTAAAGTAGGTAAATTTCATAATAGTACTTTCGTAAAAGTCTTTTTCAAAATGGAAATAGGGGATTTGGTTGACAGTAGTATTATGCAGCTATATCCAATTGATTTGGCAAAAGAGTTGTATACGAAGTTTGTTTCTACAAAAGAAACAGATGAAGCGGCACCAGAGACGAAGGCACCGCCACAACAGACACCATCGACTCCGAAGGATACACCACCGGAAATGCCGGCAGGACAGCCGATGCAGCCGCAAATGTCTCCGATGATGGGACAGCCGATGGCAGGACAACCAATGATGGGGCAGGGAATGCCATATAGTTATGTACCACCCGTACAGGATGTTAATGTACAACCTGTACAGTTTCAACCATTTAATGCTGCGGTAAATCCAATTACACAACAGGAAAATATTGACTTAATTATGGATGTTCCGTTGGAGGTTACAGTTGAGTTGGGACGAACAAGTAAGTCTATTAAAGAAATTCTTGAGTTTGCACCAGGAACGATTATCGAGTTAGATAAGATTGCCGGGGAGCCGATTGATGTTTTGGTAAATGGCAAGCTGGTTGCAAAAGGAGAAGTCGTTGTAATTGAAGAGAGCTTTGGTATCAGAGTTACTGATATCATTAAACAATAAAGAATTTTATGAAATGGAGAATATAATATGGCAAAAAGTATTTTAATTTGTGATGATGCAGCTTTTATGAGAATGATGATCAAAGACATTTTAGTGAAGAATGGCTACACGATTGCAGGGGAGGCAGAAAACGGTCTGAAGGCAGTGGAGAAATATGCAGAAACACAGCCGGATTTAGTGTTGATGGATATTACTATGCCAGAAATGGATGGTATTCAGGCACTTAAAAAGATTAAAGAATCTGACCCAAATGCCAGTGTTGTTATGTGTTCTGCAATGGGTCAGCAGGCTATGGTAATTGAAAGTATTCAGTCTGGGGCAAGGGATTTTATTGTAAAGCCATTTCAGCCGGACCGAGTATTAGAAGCGGTAAAGAAAGCTGTTGAGTAATATGATTTTAGTTCAGTCATCTTCCAGTATCAAGAGTATAGGACAGTTGATTTGCGTGATTCTTCTGTTTTTATTTGTGCTGTTCCTTGCTTATATGGCAGCAAGAATTGCTGGAAGCTTTCAATCAAATGTTATCAACAAACGAAGCAATGTCAAAGTAATCGAGGTATTTCGACTGTCAAATAATAAGGTGATTGAGATTGTAAAGATAGGCGAACATTATCTGGCACTTGCTGTCTGCAAAGATAATGTGACTCTTTTGACGGAGCTTCATGAGTCTGAGGTGAGGGAGCAGGAGACAACATTAGAACCGATTAATTTTAAGCATATACTGGACAAGATGAAAGATGAAAGACAAGATAAAGAATAACAAACGCATAAGAAGAATCATTGAGAAGATTCATTTTAAAAAATTTATAATTGCTTATCTGATTGTTTTTTCTGTTTTGTGTGTAGGTTACCGGGTTCAGGCTACGGAAAATACAGACATAATGGGAAATGAAGAGGCAGAGGAAGTGACCAATCTGGAGAATGATGTACCGTTCACATTGGGGATTACAGTGGATACCAATAATGATGAAGGAACACTTGCCGGTACACTCCAGATGTTATTGGTTATTACTGTAATATCTTTAGCTCCATCAATCGTTATTATGATGACGTCGTTTACCAGAATTATTGTTGTGTTCCATTTTTTGCGAACCGCTCTTGGTACACAATCGGCACCACCTAATAATGTTTTGATAGGGCTAGCGTTGTTTTTGACCCTTTTTATTATGACACCAACCATGAACCGGATTAAGACAGAGGGGATTGATCCGATGTCCAAAGGAGAACTTACCCAGGAGGAAGGGCTTAAGGCATGCATGGAACCTCTTCGGGATTTTATGTTTAATAATGTGGAGACAAAGGATATTAATTTCTTTTTAGAAATGGCAAAGATTGATGATGTTGAGGAGCTTTCGGATGTTCCTAATTCAGTATTGATTCCTGCATTTATGATGGGAGAACTTCGGAAATCCTTTATTATCGGATTTTTGATATACATACCATTTATTATCATTGATATGGTGGTGGCCTCTACTTTGATGGCAATGGGCATGATGATGCTGCCGCCGACAACGATTTCCATGCCATTTAAGATTTTGCTGTTTATAATGGCAGACGGCTGGAATCTTGTAATCGGTGAATTGGTAAAGAGTTTTAACTACTAACGATGCACAAATAGATTGGAAGTGTAAGAATGACAACAGGAGTTGTAATTGATATTGCAAGGGAAGCATTATGGCTGATTATTAAGTGTTCAGCACCACTTTTGCTTGTATCTTTGGTGGTAGGACTTATCATCAGTATTTTCCAGACAGTTACTTCAATACAGGAACAGACACTTACTTTTGTTCCTAAAATTTTGAGTATATTTATTACATTGATTTTATGTGGTGGCTGGATTATGGATAATATAGTAGAGTTCATGAATACATTGTTTGAGAATTTTTCAACCTATGTGAGGTAGCCTATGATTGAACAGTCTTTTTCCATTTATCATTTGGAATACTATCTGGCTATTTTAGTAAGAGTTATGGGAGCAATTGCTTTTGCCCCCATTTTTGGTAATCAGACGGTAACCAGAAGGGTACGGCTTTTCATAGGTATTGCGGCAGCTTTTGCTGTATTTACTGCGAATCCCTATATTCCTCTTGGGTATACCACTTTTTTGGAATATACATTGATTTTGGTAAAGGAACTGGTGGTAGGCCTGACTATGGGGTTTATGTCCAATATTACGTTATCGATTATCACTATGGCGGGACAGTTTATTGACCGGGAACTGGGATTTTCCATGGTATCGAATTTTGACCAGACATTTAATACAGAAACAACAATTACAGCAGAATTTTATAATATGCTGGTTATGATAATTATGCTGTGCTCTAATATGCATTATTTTATTTTATCCGCATTATCTGACTCGTTTCAGCTGATTCCATTGGGGAATGTGGTTATAGACAGTGGTTCTCTTTATGATACAATGATACAGTACATAACCAGTTATTTTGTGATAGCCATGCGGATTAGTCTGCCGGTTATGATAGCAATCATGCTATTAAATGTGGTTTTAGGAGTTTTAGCAAAGACGGCTCCTCAGATGAATATGTTTGTTGTGGGCATGCAGCTAAAGATATTTGTAGGCTTTGCAGTGTTGTTTGTTACATTGGGATTCCTACCGAATATTACAGAATTTATCTATAATGAGATGCAGGAAATTGTAACAAATGTTTTACAGGCATTTATGAGTCATTAGAAAGACATAGAGGTTAGTCTGTATTGAATAAACGGAGTGTTGCGGCAGATGGAATACGAATATAAAATACTTCTTCCATTGGATCTTCAAATGTTTGCAAAAGAAGGACCCGGTGGTGAAAAAACAGAGGATGCAACCTCAAAAAAATTAGAAGATGTACGAGAGGAAGGTAATGTAGCAAAGAGTACAGAAATTACAACAGCAGCTACGTTGCTTGCTTTGTTTCTCGGCTTGAAATTTGCCATGGGATTTGTTGGTGAGCGTCTGCTTTCAACATTTAAGGATTTTTATACATTAATACCAAGATATGTGGAAGATGGCATTGAATCAGCAGAATATATCTCTCTTTTGGTGGAAAGCCTTCTGGATTTGGGGATCATGATTGCTCCATTTCTTTTGTTGGGCTTTCTTGTGGCGTTTTTGAGTAATATGTTACAGTTTAAATTTAAAGTGACGACAAAACCATTGCAGCCGAAATTCAGCAAAATGAATCCTTTAAATGGAATCAAGCGTATGTTTTCCTTGAATACATTGATGGAATTATTAAAGTCTATTGTGAAAATTGCAGCAATCGCATATATATCTTATGGTGTGTTTGTGGAACATATAAAGGATTTGTATTTGATATATGATATGTCTATCAATCAGAGTATTCTCTTGATGTATGATATTGTAATGGAATTGGGAATTAAAATCTGTGCCCTGTTTTGTGTGATTGGTGCTGCGGATTTTATGTATCAGAAATGGAAATTTAAACAGGATAATAAAATGACGAAACAGGAAGTAAAAGATGAATTTAAAAATCAGGAAGGAGATCCTAAGGTAAAGGGACAGCAAAGACAACGTATGCAGCAGGCTTCTCAGCGGCGTATGATGGCTGCGATACCAGAAGCGGATGTTGTTATTACCAATCCGACGCATTTTGCAGTTGCCTTGTCTTATAAAGCAGGTCAGGGACAGGCTCCGGTTGTTGTGGCAAAGGGAGCTGATTTTCTTGCCGGAAGAATTAAAGAAATTGCGAAGGAAAGCCATGTTGAGATTGTTGAAAACAAACCTTTGGCAAGAATGCTTTATTATAATGTGGATTTAGGGGCGGAGATACCGCCGGAACTTTATCAGGCGGTGGCAGAGGTGCTGGCATATGTATACCAGCTGCACAACAGAGTAAGCTGATTGCTGGTGCTCTCTTGATAAGTACAGAATGATACGCTATATAGAAAGATATTTTAATATACATTAGAAAGAATATGTTTGGACAGGAGGTGAACGGAAGATGAAGAAGATAACATTTAAAGGAGATTTATTTGTCGGCCTATATTTATTGCTTGCTGTTGTCTTATTCATTGTTCCAATTCCTTCTCTGTTGTTAGATGTATTGATTACATTTAATATGATGATCGCTCTGGCAATTTTGTTTAACTGTCTGTATGCAGAGGATACTCTTGCAATGTCCAGTTTCCCAACTATTTTGCTGTTTACGACAGTTTTTCGTATTGCACTAAATATATCTTCTACCAAGTTGATTTTGTTAGATGGAAATCCAGGTGTTGTAGTAGAAACCTTTGGTGATTTTGTCGGTGGAGGTAATCTGGTTGTTGGTGCAATCATTTTTATTGTACTTGTAATTGTCCAGATGGTGGTAATCAATAAAGGTTCTGAACGTGTATCTGAGGTAACGGCACGTTTTACTTTGGACGCTATGCCTGGTAAGCAGATGGCGATTGACGCGGATTTGAATACAGGGGCAATAACAGATAAAGAGGCGATGGAGCGAAGAGAAAAAATCCAGCAGGAGGCATCCTTTTTTGGTTCTATGGATGGTGCGACCAAGTATGTAAAGGGAGATGCCACAGCAGGTCTGATTATCACATTGATTAACCTGGTTGGTGGTATTGTTATGGGTGTTACAATGCAGGGGATGACCATTCAGGATGCTCTTAACAGATATACGATTCTTACAATTGGTGATGGTCTTGTGTCGCAGATTCCTTCCATGCTGATTTCGGTAGCCACAGGTATTCTGGTTACCAAGGCCTCTAAGTCAAGTAATATTGGCGATATTATGATCGGACAATTGTTCCACTTGCCAAAAGTAATGTATATGGTGGGAGGAGCACTCTGTTTCCTGGGAATTTTCACTCCGCTTCGAAATGAAGGAAGAATCCTTATTTATCTTGCTTTGGGACTTGGAATGATCGTGCTGGGAAGATTACTGGCTCATTCGAAGGAAGTTGCGGAAATAGAAGAAGAGGTTCAGGAAGAAGAAGTACAGGCTGATGAAATCAGGAGACATGAAAATGTTAATGCCTTGCTGCAGGTGGATCCAATCGAATTGGAATTTGGTTATGGAATTATTCCACTGGCAGATGTGAACCAGGGTGGCGACCTGCTTGACCGTGTGGTTATGATCCGAAGGCAGATTGCATTGGAACTTGGTGCTGTAGTTCCTATTATCCGTCTGCGGGATAATATTCAGTTAAATCCTAATCAGTATATCATTAAAATCAAGGGAATCCAAATAAGTGAAGGGGAAATATTATTTGACCATTATATGGCTATGAATCCTGGATATGTAGAAGAGGAGATTACAGGTATTCCAACCTTTGAGCCGTCTTTTCATTTACCGGCAATCTGGATTACGGAAGCCCAGCGTGAGCGTGCAGAGTCTATGGGATATACGGTGGTAGACCCGCCATCTATTATCGCTACACATTTAACAGAGGTTATCAAAGCTCATCTGGATGAGCTGCTTACCAGACAGGATGTACAGAATCTTATCAATAATGTGAAGGAGAATAATGCAACATTGATTGATGAACTGGTACCAAAACTGTTGGGTGTGGGTGAAATTCAGAAAGTATTACAGAATTTGTTGGCTGAAGGAGTTTCAATACGGGATCTTGTTACAATATTTGAGACATTGGCGGATTATGCTGCAACTACAAGAGATACGGACATTTTAACAGAATATGTAAGGCAGCGGTTAAAACGTGCCATTTCCAATACCTATTTTTCAGAAGGAGAGACAACAACAGTTGTTACATTGGATCCAAAGGTGGAACAGGATATTATGAATTCTGTTAAACAGACGGAACAGGGCGCTTATATTACGTTGGATCCTGCTGTTACAAAGAAGATATTAAATTCTGTGGAAACAGAAATTAAAAAATTGGAGAATCAGGGAAAAGCACCAATCATTATTACATCTCCAATTGTAAGAATGTATTTTAAAAAGTTGACAAATGACTATTTTAAGGATTTAATTGTAATATCGTATAATGAAATTGAATCCGATGTGGAATTACAATCAATTGGGGTGGTGACAATCAATGATAATTAAGAAATTTCAAGGAAATACAGAAACAGAGGCAATTATGCTTGCAAAGAATGATCTGGGAAAAGATGCCATTGTTATGAATATTAAAACAATTAAACCAAAGGGTTTGTTTAAAATGTTTCGAAAAACGCAGGTGGAAGTGACTGCTGCCATCGATGAGGTGGGGGACCGTGAATTAAAACCAGAAAGCCGAACTTCCTCAAAGATTAATGCAAAAATTGATGAGAAGCTTCATCCTGGATCCCAAAAAGAGGATGAGGATTCAAAAGAAGCAAAGGAATTAGAAGAGAAATTAAATAGTCTCGCCAAACTATTGGAGGAACAGATCGAAAATCAGAAAAAAGATGGAAAAAACGGCGAACAGAAAAAAGACAGCTCAAAAGTAATGGAAGATTCTGCAAAAAAAGATACGGAATTCCCGGATAATGAGGAGATACCTCCAAAAGAAAGCCTGAAAAATAAGTCTATAGATTTGATCATTGAGCAGCTTACAAGTAATGAAGTATCTTACAATTATGCAAAACAAATTATTGATGAGATTACCCATGCAGGTAATATCCGTACTTTAGATGATATGCTTGCCTGTGTATATCAGAAGATTATTTTAAAATTAGGTCAGACAAGACCGATTGCTTTTGATAAAGGGGATAAAAAACCAAAAGTTATTTTCTTCATCGGACCAACCGGAGTGGGAAAAACAACTACAATAGCCAAGTTGTCATCCAAGCTGATTTTAGAAGAAAAGAAAAAAATTGCAATTCTGACTGCAGATACCTATCGGATTGCAGCTGTTGAGCAGATTAAGACCTATGCCAATATTTTAACGATACCGGTTGAAGTGATTTATGAAGCGAAGGATTTAGATACAATTCTTCCAAAATACAAAGACTATGACTATATACTGGTGGATACGGCAGGGCGTTCTCATAAAAACAGAGAGCAGGTTGATGATTTGAAGGCATTGTTTAATGCTTTTTCCTCATATAGTATTCTTACGTATCTTGTTCTTAGTGCCACAACAAAGTATAAAGATTTGAAAAAAATTACAACATTATATGAAGATATATCTGATTGCAGCCTTATTTTTACGAAATTAGATGAGACAGATGCAATTGGTAACATATTAAACATAAAATTGGATACAGGTATGTCGTTATCTTATGTATCCTATGGACAAAATGTTCCGGATGATATTGAGGTCATGAATCCACAAATCATCGCCAAACAGGTATTAGGAGGTGGCGACGGCTATGGATCAGGCAGATAAATTACGGGAAAAAGTAGAAATGTTAAAAGATCAGGCACCATCTTCCAGAGTGATTGCCGTAACCAGCGGAAAGGGTGGTGTAGGTAAGACCAGTATATCAGTAAATCTTGCCCTGCAGTTTCAAAAACAAGGGAAAAAGGTGGTTATATTAGATGCAGATTTTGGCCTTGCTAATGTAGAAGTTATGCTGGGTATCCGACCACAGTATAACCTTGCAGACCTTATTTTTAATAACAAAACGATAGAAGAAATCATAACGGAAGGGCCTATGGGTATTGGATTTATTTCCGGTGGTTCCGGTGTTCAGGATTTGGTAAACTTAGACAAAGAAAGGCTGAAAAAACTGATTGCCAAATTAGTAAAGCTGGACAGTCTTTATGATATTGTTATTATAGATACCGGAGCAGGAATTTCTGATTCGGTCATTGAGTTTGTATTAAGTTCACCTGAGGTTCTTCTGGTGGTGACGCCGGAGCCGACTTCTATTACGGATGCTTATTCCCTGTTAAAAGCGGTGAATCGTAAAAAGGAGTTTAATAGAACGCAGAAGTCGATAAAAGTGATAACTAACAGAGTGGATAGTGAGGAGGAAGGGCAGGAAATATACGATAAAATCAGTATTGTAGTGTCTAAATTTTTAAATATTGATCTGGAATATCTGGGTTATATACAGTATGATAAGCGAGTTGGCAGTGCGGTGGTTGAACAGAAACCAATTTCCCTTAGTGCACCGGAAAGCGAGCCGGCACTCAGGGTGCGTAATATATGCAACCGGCTTTTAGATATGCCCCTTGAGGAAAAGAAGAAAACCGGTATTGCAAAAGTCCTTTTAAATTTTATAAAAACAAAAAAGAATAACGGGTAGGGAGTATGGATAATAGAATTGCAATTGGTGATAAACTTGATATGAAAAAAATTGAAAACAGAATTTCTGTGAATCCGGACCGGGCAGAGAGAATATATTTTAGTCAGGTATTAGATGAGCTGGATAATGGGAACATGCTGGTTGCTATGCCGATACAGGAAGGAAAAGTCATTCCACTTAGTGTAGGAGAAGAATTTATGGTGACTTTTTATACAAAATCGGGATTGTTAAGCTGCCAAATCGTTATATCCGGAAGATATAAAAAAGGAACTCTGTTTTTGTTGGAAATTGAGCAAAAAACAGTATTGGAGAAGATACAAAGAAGAGAGTATTTCCGATTATCATGTCGTATTCCGGTAGAATATCGTATTATTGGTAACGAGGAGAGAAAATATGTTGAAGAGGGGAATGCCTATAACACGGACGGGCTGGAGATCGAGTGGAAAAATGGTATCATGTTGGATTTAAGCGGAGGAGGTATGCGGTTTGTATCAGCTTTTCGGGAAGAGAAAGGTGCTCTGGTTCAGGTGAGATTTGATATTACGCTCATGGATGAAGCAGAAGTTGTATATGCGTATGCATTCTTGCTTCGTTCAGAACAGAATCCCAATAATACCGCTATTTATGATCAGCGAATTGAATTTTTTAGAATGGATCAGGGATTGCGGGAACGGATTATCCGGTTTATTTTTGAAACCCAAAGAAAAAATCGTTCAAAAGATATGGGAATGGAATAGATTTTGAAATGTAATGTTATTATGCACTTATGTGTAGATATGAATTTGTTATAATTTAAACAATTAAAGTTTGAGGTGAATATATGGCAGACAGCAAGATACAAAAGCTTGTTATGATTGCCAGTTCAACAGGAGGACCAAAAGCACTGCATAAATTAATACCTGCACTTTCAAAAAGTCTGGATGCGCCGGTTGTTATTGTACAGCATATGCCTAAGGGATTTACTGCTACTTTGGCAGAACGGCTGAATGATATGAGTGAGATTACGGTAAGTGAGGCAGCCGATGGTGAGATTCTGGAAAAGGGACATGTTTATCTCGCAAGAGGAGGCAAACATTTAGAACTGGCAGAAGATAGAAGAGGTAATCTTATTCTTAAAGAGAATGAAAAAGAACCTGTTAATGGATTAAGGCCATGTGCAAATATCACATTTGAGAGTCTTAATTCAGTATCTATAGATAATATAATATGCGTTGTTCTTACAGGAATGGGAGCAGATGGATATGCAGGGATTAAGAAACTGAAAGACCAAAAGAATATTTATACAATTGCCCAGAATAAGGAAACCTGTGTAGTATATGGTATGCCGAAGGTGATTGTGGAACATAATATTGCAGATATTGTGTTACCATTAGAAGACATTGGCAAAGAAATAATAAGAAAAGCGGGGGTGCGTTAGTATGGACTTAAGTCAATATCTTGAAATGTTTATTGATGAGACAAAGGAGCATTTGCAGAATCTGAATGATCAGGTATTAGTATTAGAATCTGAACCAGATAATATTGATACCATCAATGAAATATTCCGTGCGGCTCATTCTTTAAAAGGAATGGCTGGTACAATGGGATTCAAGCGGATGCAGAGACTGACACATGATATGGAGAATGTGTTCTCGGAAATTCGTAACGGGAAGATGAGTGTGACACCGGATCTTGTGGATGTGGTATTTAAATGTTTGGATGCCATTGAAGAATATCTGGACTGTATCATCAATACATCCGATGAAGGTGAGAATGATAATGATGAAATCATTGGTATGTTAAATGCCTGTTTAGAAGCAGATAATGCAGCTGAAGCTCCGAAACAGGAAACTGTAAAAGAGGAAAAAACGGAAGCAGCTTCTGAAGAGCAGGCGGATAAGCGTAAATTTTTACATATTGATATTGCAGATTTTGAAAAAAATGCTATTGCTGAGGCAAGGTCAAAGAATATGAATGTCTTTGGTGTGACCGTATATATCGATGAAAATTGTATATTAAAGGCTGCACGTGCATTTTTAGTATTTAAAGGGTTGGAAAATGTTGGAGAAGTAATCAAATCAGTACCGGGTGTGCAGGATATTGAAGATGAAAAATTTGACTTTGATTTTTCCATGTTGATTATTTCTGAAAAATCTCTGGAAGAAGTTAAAAAAGTGATTTCCAATGTATCCGAAATTAAAGAAGTTGTAATTGAAAATTACGAAATTCCTAAGGATGTAGAAGTAGTAAGTTCTGTACAGGAAAAGGGAGAGAAAGAAACAGAAAAGAAAGAGGAAAAGAAGAAAAAAGCAGCTCCTGCAAAAAATGGTGGAAAGCCGGTGGCAAACCGTTCAGTTCGTGTTGATATTGAAAAGCTGGATGTTTTAATGAATCTGGTGAGTGAGCTTATTATTGCAAAGAATGGACTGGTATCTGTCAGCAATCAGGAGGACAGCAAGACTTCTATGCAGAGTTTTAATGAGCAGATTGAATATTTGGAGCGTATTACAACCAATCTTCATGAGTCTGTGATGAAGGTTCGAATGGTTCCGATTGAAAGTGTTGTGAACCGTTTCCCTAGAATGATTCGAGATCTCTCAAAGAAGCTTGGAAAAGAAATGGAATTAATTATGACTGGTGAAGATACCGAACTTGACCGTACTGTTATTGATGAAATTGGTGATCCACTTATGCATATGCTTCGTAATTCTGCTGATCATGGTCTGGAATCCACCATTGATCGTTTGAAACTTGGAAAACCACAGGTAGGAACCATTCAGCTGAATGCATATCAGGATGGTAATAATGTTACCATTGAGGTTATTGATGACGGTGCCGGTATTGATGTTGAGAAGGTAAAAGCTTCTGCAATCAAAAAAGGTCATATTACAGAAGAACAGGCGGAGATGATGACTGAAAAAGAGGCAATTGATCTGTTGTTCCGTCCGGCATTTTCTACGGCAGAAAAAATTTCAGATGTATCCGGCCGTGGTGTTGGATTAGATGTTGTTAAGAATAAAATTGAAGGATTGGGAGGAGATGTGGAAGTCTCTACGAAACTTGGTGAAGGAACAAAGTTTACAGTAAGGCTGCCGCTTACCCTTGCAATTATTCAGGCACTTATGGTGGAAGTACGAAATGAAAAATATGCGATTCCGCTTAATTCCATTGTTACCATTGAAGATGTATTGGTAAGTGATATTAAGTATGTACAGCAGAAGGAAGTTATCAATTTAAGAGGAACGGTTATTCCGTTGGTTCGCTTGGATGAAGTATTAGACTGCCCACCAAGAGAAGAAGAGCCTGAGAATCTGGTTATTGTCATTGTAAAGAAAGGGGATAAGCAGACGGGTCTTGTTATTGATAATCTGTTGGGACAGCAGGAAATCGTAATCAAGCCACTTGGTAAATATATCAATATTCATAAGATGATCAGTGGAGCAACCATTCTTGGTGATGGAGAAGTTGCTTTGATTATTGATTCCAATTCATTAGTATAGGGGGTGTGCATCATGGATGAAAATACAATTGTAAATGAAGCAAAACAGTATATAGTAGTAAAGTTAGATAATGAACAGTACGGTATAGATATTTCCTTTATTGATAATATTGTCCGTATGCAGCAGATTACCAGAGTGCCAAAGGCACAGTCTTATTTTGCAGGTGTAATTAATCTACGAGGTGAGATTATTCCGGTTATGAGTCTTCGTCGAAAATTTGATTTGGCAGATAAAGATTATACAAATGCAACAAGAATAATCATTGTTAAGCCTGAGAGTAATGCTAAGATTGGTATTTTAGTAGATGAAGTAAGAGAAGTTGTTACATTAGAGGAAGATAATGTGGAAAAGGCTGTGTATGACGAACAGGGATTGAACCTGTTAGGTGTAGGAAAATATAAAGAAACTTTAATTTCTCTTTTAAATATTCAGGGAATTATTCAGGAATTAGACAATGCGTAGGTGATGGATATGGCAGAGCGAGAGCTTAACAGCATGAAACTGGATGTCTTGCGGGAGATTGGAAATATTGGTGCAGGAAATGCAACAACAGCACTTTCTGTTATGTTGAATTCAAATCTGCGGGTGGAAGTTCCGGTGGTAAAGGTGCTGGATTTTAATGATATAGCGGATATGGTAGGTGGTGCAGACACCATAGTGGCAGCTGTCCTTACTCATTTTACGGGTGAGGTAAGCGGAATGACATTATTTATTTTAGAGTTGGAAGAAGCAAAAAACCTTGCAGGAACTATGCTTTCGCGAACTTATGGGGAAGATTTTGTGGAATTCGACCATATGGATAAGTCTGCTTTAAAAGAAGTAGGGAATATATTGATGAGTTCATATATTTCTTCAATTGGTACGCTGACAAATATGAATTTAAGAACCGAGCCTCCGGCTATCTGTATTGATATGGCGGGATCTGTATTGAGTTTGCCAATCAGCGAACTTGGACAGATTGGAGATAAGGCATTGATCATTGATTCAAAGTTTCTGGATAACGAAAGACCAATCAATGGATTTTTAATGTTTGTTACTGATGAGGTTTCTTATGAACATATATTTGATGCATTAGGAATTGGGTGTTAACATGGAGGAAGTTATTAAGGTTGGGATTGCAGATCTGAAGCTTTGTAAAACACCTGACAAGATTACAACAATTGGTCTGGGATCCTGTGTGGGTATTGTCCTATATACCGCATCAGATGAGTTTTGCGGAATGGTTCATATTATGCTGCCATCCAGTAAAGAGATTAAGAATAATGTAAATCGTGCAAAATTTGCGGATACAGGGATTGAAGATTTAGTTTTGGCTTTGGAACAAAAGGGGATAAAACGTACATCATTAACCGCTAAAATTGCTGGCGGAGCTGCAATGTTCCAGTTTTCTGGAAAGTCAGAACTGGGAAGTGTTGGAGAACGTAATATTAAAGCTGTTAAAGAGATGCTTTCTGAATTGCATATTCCCATTGTAGCAGAGGATACAGGGGCTGATTATGGACGTACAATCATTTTTGATAATTGTTCCAAAAAACTGACTATTCGCAGTGCTGGTAAAACGGACAAGGTAATTTAGGAGACTGCTTATGAAATTACAATATTTAAGAGCATTCATTGTTTTGCTGGCAGGTTTAATTGCATTAATTATTAATATCAAAATGGGAAGGAATGTTACCCTCTCTTTACTGATTGTATTGGTTGTTATTTTAATTTTTTATGTAATTGGAACACTATGTGTTGAGATTTTACAAAAGGGAATGGAAAAAGCAGCAGACAAGGATTTTGAAGAACAGCAGGAAGAACAGGTTGATGGAGAAGAAGAGAGTGAATCAGAAAATCAGGCGGCGGATTTTTCTTTTGATGAGGAAGAGGATGAAGAATAGGCATTATTTTAGATTTCTTTAACAAAATCAGGATAATATGGCGGGGTGTATATAATGGACGATACAAAGAAGAATAAGTTATGGGAGGAATATATTAAGACAAAATCTGAAAAGCTGCGTGAACAGATCATTATTGAATATGTTCCTTTGGTAAAGCTTGTTGCAGGTCGTCTTAATATGTATCTCGGTTACACAGTAGAATATGATGATCTGGTCAGCTATGGCATTTTTGGATTGATTGATGCCATTGACAAATTTGATTATGGGAAGGGAATCAAATTTGAAACCTATGCGAGTTTACGTATTCGTGGTTCTATTTTAGATCAGATTCGAAAAATGGACTGGATTCCCCGCTCTGTCCGACAAAAGCAGAAACAGATTGAGAATGTAGTGGCAAAGTTGGAAAAAGAGAAAGGTGCAGGATTAAAGGATAAGGATATTGCCAATGAACTTGGAATCACTGTGGATGAATATAGAAGCTGGGAAAGCATGACGAATATTTCCAATATTGCTTCTTTGGATGAATTCATGGAGCAGGGTACAGAGGGTGGTGTGAAGGAATTTAGAAATACTACCTATATGGAACCGGAACAGGCAGTGGATCGGGAAGAGGTCAAAAAAATGTTAATGGATGCTCTGGAGCTGTTGACGGAGAAAGAGAAAAAAGTTGTACTGCTCTATTATTATGAGGATCTTACGTTAAAAGAAGTTGCCAGTGTGTTAGAGGTGTCAGAATCCAGAATATCACAGCTGCATTCAAAGGCACTGGAAAAGATGAAGAAACATTTGGGAAAATATTTTGAGATATTAATGGGCTAAAAGCATGATTTAGGAGGAGATAATATGAAGTATACAAATGCCTTTTTTCAATTAGACATTCGCAGTAATGGAGTATATGTACATATATTTCCTGCTAAAGAAGGTGGGAAACCAATTGTAATTCAGGAACTTGCAGAATATTTGGAAAAGTGTGGTATTCGGGATTATAATCTTCCCGAACTGAATAAAGCGGTAAATCAGGCAAAGGAAGAAGTAGACTTGTTTGTAACCAGCAGTGTAATTGATGAAGTGGATGAAATGGCAAAAATACGTGTGACGGACGACCGTATGATGGCTGTCATTCGTTTTTATCCACCTTCAAAAAACGGAAAGAATATGACGGAAAAAGAGATTCGTGGTGAATTGAGTCGTTATCAGATTACTTATGGAGTATCTGACAAGATTATAAAGGCATATTTGATGGGAAGACAATTCTGCCGTGATATTCCGATTGCAAAGGGAACACCGGTTGTACCCGGAAAAGACGCAAAAGTTATTTATAAGTTTGATACAGAGCCAATAGCAAAGCCTAAACTGCTTGAAGATGGCAGCGTGGATTTTCATCAGTTGAATATGTTTACCAGTGTAAAACAGGGAGATTTGCTGGCAGAGTTAATACCGGAGGTTCCAGGCACCGCGGGAAAGGATGTTTATGGAAATGATATACAGCCTTCTAAGGTGAAGAAAGGTGTTCTCAAATATGGTAGAAATATCCGTTTGACAGAAGATAAGACAAAGATATATTCTGAAGTGGATGGAGATGTCAAACTCGAAGGCGATACGGTTTTTGTATCGAATACCTATACGGTTCCAGCGGACGTGGATCCATCTACCGGTGATATCCATTATAACGGAAATGTTGTTGTTACAGGTAATGTACGGGCAGGATTCCGGGTTGAAGCATCAGGAGATATTGAAGTGAACGGCGTTGTGGAGGGTGCTACTTTGATTGCAGGGGGAAGCATTGTATTAAAACGTGGCGTTCAAGGTATGGGAAAGGGGTATTTACAGGCAGGTACAGACATTGTAACAAAGTTCCTGGAAAGCTGTAATGTGAAAGCCGGACGGACTGTTAATACTGGGTCCAGTCTCCATTCCAATATTGAGGCTGAGGAAATGGTAATTGTCAGTGGAAGAAAAGGATTTCTTATCGGAGGAACCATATCTGCCGGAAAGAAAATCGAAGCCAGTGTATTTGGTAATAAGATGAATACAGCCACTGATTTAAAAGTTGGTGTGAAACCGGAAGTAATGGAGCGTTTTAAAGAACTTTCAACAAGTATCAAGGAAAAACAGGATGAATTACTTCAACATAAACAAACGCTGGAAACTCTTAAGAAGAAAATGGCGGATGGGTTTAAACTTTTACCAAACCAGTTGGTTCTTGCAAAACAGGCTGGAGAGGGATTTAAGACTCTGGCTGCAGAATTGGAAAAGGATTCTGCTGAATATATGCTTTTAAAACAGGAAATTGAGAATAATAAAGGTGGAAAAGTGGTTGTGAACTATACCATTTATCCGGGAGTTTGTATTTATATTGCCAATCGTGTTTATCCGGTTAAGGATATGCGAAGCCGCTGCCAATTCCGTCTAGATGGAGCGGATGTGGTTAGTATGCCAATTTAGTATCTGCTATTTTTTAATGCAGGCAGATAATTCGGAAATAGGAGGTGTTACTCATGATACGCCCAATTGAAATGCAGATGCTTCTTCCACGGACAGAAGCAGTGGGAACTGAGAAGCAGTATGAGAATCAGAAGGTAATGAATGAGAATACCTATGCAGCAAATGAAGTGGCAAAGGAAGCAAAGCATAATAGTGAAACGGTAATCAAGAAGGATCCGAATGAATTTGCTGAGTATAAGTATGATGCGAAGGAAGAAGGAAATGGAACCTATCAGAACCCAAGGAAGCAGAAGCGAAAGAAAAAGGATGAAGATGGGATTACAGATGCAGATAACAATAACGAAATAAATAAAGAGAACGGACAACCGAGAATTAATATACAGATATAGAGAAAATGGGAGTGCACAATGACAGTTTCAGTAGTGGTAATGATTATAATTGGAATAATATTGATTATTGTCAGCTTTTTTATTACAGAGAAGCTGACAAAGAAAGAAGAAAATTTTAATATTGATCTACTTACAATAGATGATAATTATGAATTTTCGGAACGGGAGCTTCGTATCATTAAACGTAAAATTGAAGATGTGATTGCAAAGCAGGCAAAAGATATTCTTTATGAAACCAATGAATCATTATCGAATATGGCGAATGAGAAAACTATAGCATTGGGTGATTATGCGGTTGCTGTCTGTGATGAGATAGAGAAAAATCATAAAGAGGTCATGTTCCTTTATAGTATGTTAGATGATAAGCAAAAAGAAATTATGAATACTGTGAAGGCAGTAGATGAGACAAAACACGATGTGCAGGAAATCATTTCTGAGACAAAGAAGCAGATGACATTTCTGAATAATGAAAATAGCGAGAGTAGGAAGAGCACATCTGCAATTGAACAGTTGACAGCTTTATCAAATAAGAAAAAAAATGAAGAGAAAGCAAAAGAAGGCGTTTCTGATGTCGCTGTAAAACAGGAAAAAGCGGCAGACAAAACAGAATCCGAATTTACAGAATCTGATATTTCGGATAAAGAAGCCTTACGGAAAGAGGAAAAGACGGAGGTGGAGTCAAAGAAGGAATATCCGGAAGAAGATGTGGATGTGAATACGGATTTAGATGATGTTTTTGCTGAAATTGATAAAGAAGAGATTGATTTTGATGAAGTGTTGGATGAAGAATTTAAGGAGAATGCAAATTCCAATGATATTATATTAGAAATGCATAGAAACGGAAGTACTATTATTGATATTGCAAAACAGTTAGGTCTTGGGGTAGGAGAGGTTAAGCTTGTAATTGATTTATACCAAGGAGAATAGAGATGAAATTCAAATATTTTTTAAGAGGTGTCGGTGTTGGTATTATATTTGCCTCTATTATATTTTTAACGGTATATCAGGAAAATACTTCCAAGGAACTTTCTGATGCCCAGATTATTGAAAGGGCGAAAGAACTTGGCATGGTAGAGGAAAAGAATCCTATTGGGGATTTGTTGAGTACAGAGGATGAGAATTCCGAGACGACAAAAGATGAGAATTCTGAGACAACGGAAGATTCTT
>JBJEJE010000159.1:85987-99054 GCA_051877755.1 Lachnospiraceae bacterium
GATGAGAATTCCGAGACGACAAAAGATGAGAATTCTGAGACAACGGAAGATTCTTTGAAAGATCAGGATGAATCGGAAAAGAAGACGACAGAAGCGGATTCTGCAATGAGTGAAGAAACACAATCAACAGAACAGGAGACTCCAACTGTGACCATTACCGTGGAAAGAGGTTCTTCTTCTTATCCGGTCTGTCAGAAACTTCAGGAACTGGGTATGATAGAGGATGCATCCGAATTTGACAATTATCTAATTGAAAATGGATACGCATATCGTATCCGTGTTGGAACCCACACACTCAAAATGGGTATGGATTTTCATGCCATTGCAGAGGCTATTTCTGATCCACTTTGAGCAAAAAGAACAAAATTTTATAAAAAATGAAAAAATCCTTGTGGTATTTATTGTCTTATGCTATAATACCACTCGGTAAAAAATAATACACAGCGGTGGATTTCCGAATGGTGCAGGTTTATAATCAGGGACGCGTGTTATAGAGTTGTTTTCGGGTAGCAGAAGCCGTTGGAGGTAAAAACCAGGAGGTATAATTATGAGCGTTATTTCAATGAAGCAGTTATTGGAAGCAGGTGTACATTTTGGACACCAGACAAGAAGATGGAACCCTAAAATGGCTGAGTACATTTACACTGAGCGTAATGGAATCTACATCATTGACTTACAGAAGTCTGTTGGTAAAGTAGATGAAGCTTACGAAGCAATTAAGAAATGTGCAGCAGAGGGTGGAAAGATTTTATTTGTAGGAACAAAGAAGCAGGCTCAGGATTCTGTTAAGACGGAAGCAGAAAGATGTGGAATGTTCTATGTAAATGAGAGATGGTTAGGCGGTATGCTTACTAACTGGAGAACCATCGAAACTCGTATTGCAACCTTAAAGAAATATGAGAAGATGGAAGAAGATGGAACTTTTGAGGTTCTTCCTAAGAAAGAAGTTATCAAGATCAAAAAAGAGATGGAGAAACTTCAGAAGAACTTAGGTGGCATCAAAGAGATGGGTGGAGCTCCAGATATGATTTTTGTTGTTGATCCACGCAAGGAAAGAATTTGTATTCAGGAAGCACATTCTTTAGGAATTCCTTTAGTTGGTATTGCTGATACAAACTGTGATCCGGAAGAATTAGACTATGTTATCCCAGGTAATGATGATGCAATTCGTGCTGTCAAGTTAATTGTAGCAAAGATGGCAGATGCTGTTATCGAGGCAAACCAGGGTGTGGATGCTTATGTTGAGGAGACTGCTGAGACAGAAGAAACTGTTGAGACAGAAGAAACAGAAGAGGCTGTTGCAGAATAATTTTATGAGATATTCGGAATAGAACGACATATGCCGTTCTATTCCTTTTGGATATGTTATGTAGAATGGAGGACTATTTGAGATGGCTATTACAGCAAGTATGGTAAAAGAATTAAGAGAACAGACCGGTGCAGGTATGATGGATTGTAAAAAGGCACTTACTGAAACCGATGGAGATTTTGATAAAGCAATTGAGTTCTTACGTGAGAAAGGACTTGCAACTGCACAGAAGAAGGCTGGCAGAATTGCAGCAGAAGGTATTGTAGCTACTACAATTAAAGATGGTGATAAGACAGCAGCAATCGTTGAGGTGAATGCGGAGACAGACTTTGTTGCTAAGAATGAAGTATTCCAGACATTTGTTAAGGAAGTGGTAGAGCAGGCTGCTAACTCATCTTCAGCTGATATTGAAGCATTTAAGGTTGAGCCTTGGGCACTTGATACTTCTATGACTGTTCAGGACAAGCTTGCAGCAATGATTGCTAAGATTGGCGAGAACATGAATATCAGAAGATTTGAGAAGATTGTTTCTGAAGACGGTATTGTAGTTTCTTATATTCATGCAGGTGGTAAGATTGGTGTCTTAGTTGAGGCTCAGACAGATAATAATTCTGATGCCGTTAAGGAAGCACTTAAGAATGTAGCAATGCAGATTGCAGCATTGAATCCAAAGTATGTTTCAACTGATGAAGTACCAGAGGATTACAAAGAGCATGAGAAGGAGATTTTAATGGCTCAGGCTAAGAATGATCCTAAGAATGCAGGTAAACCGGAAAATATCATTGAGAAGATGATCATTGGTCGTCTTAACAAAGAGTTAAAAGAGGTTTGTCTTTTAGAGCAGGAGTATGTTAAGGCTGAGAATAAGGAGACGGTTGCTAAGTATTTAGAGGCTGTATCTAAGGAAGTTGGTTCTACAGTAACTCTTAAGAGATTTGTTCGTTTTGAGACAGGTGAAGGTCTTGAAAAGAAGAATGAGGATTTTGCAGCGGAAGTTGCAGCCCAGATGGGAATGTAAATCTGGTGGATATTGTTCATATATAAAGAGAAATCTTTTCTTTAAAGCAACTATTTGAATATAAAGATAGGGCATCATTACTTATAAAAATATAAGTGATGATGCCTTTTTTTGATAGATAAGAAGGAAGAGATATGATATAATATTACTGTAAGTATTTTATATCAAAAGATAAAGGGGGTAATATATATGACATATGATGAAATGGCGAAAGTATGGGACGGCAAAGCAGAGGTGTCATTTTCGGACTTTCTTAATATTGCAAAAGCAGTATCCCAGGTATATCCAATGATTGTACTTGCGAATTTATCAAAAAATACATATACAATGATACGGGATGAAGGATTCCTTTGTAACGAGATAACAAACTCCGGATGCTATGATGATATGATTGATGATAATGTGGAAAATATTCATCCGAATTATCAGGAACTGTTTTATGAATGTTTTTCAAGAGACCAGCTTCTAAAAAATTTTAAAGATGGAAAAACTGAAGTCTATGCTGAATTATATCAGAAAAATAAAAAAGGACGATATCAGTGGGTATCTACACATGTTATAAAGATTGAAAATGATTCAGGAGACATTATGCATATTTGTCTAAACCGCGTTTTGGATGGAATTGATGAAAAGAGGTATAATAATCGAAAGTAAGATTCATTTTGGAGGTTGAAGATGGATTGTAGGCAATCTGCATTAGAAGTGCTAGAATACGCGGGCGGGAGACAGAATATTGAATCTGTTACGCATTGTGCCACAAGATTGCGCCTTGTGATTATTGATAATACAAAATGTGATAAGGATGCACTGGAAAAGATTCAAGGAGTAAAGGGTGTATTTCAGGCAGCCGGACAGCTTCAGATCATATTGGGAGCCGGTGTAGTGGATAAGGTGTATGATGCATTTATTGAAGAATCCGGAGTTCCCACCGATGAGGTGGTAGAGCATGGTAGACCCGGAAAACAAAATTTGCTCATGAGAGTAATTCATAGAATAAGAAAATAGAATGTGAAAGGATTACGGGAGATAAAAAGATGAGAAAATTAATTGGAATTGGGGAAGCATTGATTGATATGATTCCGACGGAAAGTGGAAAAATGATAAAAGAAGTGGGAGCATTTTCCCCTATTGTGGGTGGTGCACCAGCAAATGTATGTGGGGCATTTTCAAAGCTTGGAGGACAATCCTATATGATTACCCAATTGGGAAAAGACCCTTTCGGTGATAAGATTATAGATAATTTTACACAGTATCATATTGGATGTGAGTATATAAGCCGTACAGAGAAAGCAAATACAGCACTTGCTTTTGTGGCGTTAAAGGAGGATGGAAACAGGGAGTTTTCTTTTTATCGCAAACCGAGTGCGGATATGTTGTTGGAACCGGAGCAGATTCGAAAAGAATGGTTCCATGATGCTTTTGCCCTGCATTTTTGCTCGGTTTCTCTAGGAGATACTCCGATGAAGCTGGCTCATAAAAAAGCAATTGAATATGCTTTGGAATCAAATTGTATAATAAGCTTTGATCCGAATCTGCGGTTTAATCTCTGGGATTCGAAGGAAGCTTTAAGGGAAGAGGTATTGGAATTTCTTCCATATGCACATGTATTAAAAGTATCTGATGAAGAATTGGAGTTTATTACAGGAATTAAGGATGAGACAGAGGCAATCAAGAAACTGTTTGTTGGAAATGTCTCTTTGGTACTTTATACAAAGGGAGCAGAAGGAGCGGACGCCTATACAAATAAGCTTTCTGCACACGCAGATGGCGTGAATGTAAAAGCGGTGGACACTACTGGTGCGGGAGATGCATTTATTGGTTCATTTCTATTTAATTTGGGAAAGGCAATGGAAGCCGGTAATACAATAGAAGATATGTCATTGGAAAGTCTGGAACAGATGTTACAGTTTTCTAATCGGTATTGTGCAAAGAGTGTATTAAAGTCCGGTGCAATTGCATCATATCCAACAGATGCAGAAATGAAAGAAGATTAAGAAAGTACTTGCATTTTTTGCAAAGTAGTGGTATTCTTGCATAGTAACATATTGATTTGAGAGAGTGGGCATACAGTCCACTCTCTTTACGTGTTAACTACAATTTCATATGGAAAGGTGGTCATTTATGACTAAGAAACAGATTGAGGCGACTTGTGAAGAACTGGTGCTTCCAATTATTGAGGAGCATGGTTTTGAACTGGTGGATGTGGAGTATGTAAAGGAAGGCTCTAGCTATTACCTGCGGGTTTATGCAGATAAGGAAGGCGGCATCACCATTAATGACTGTGTGGATGTAAGCCGTGCACTGAATCCAAAGCTGGATGCCTATGACAAGGAATTTAAAGATCCTTATATTCTGGAGGTTAGTTCTCCGGGACTTTTGCGTCCGCTCAAAAAGGATAAGGATTTTGCAAGAAACCTTGGTAAAATGGTGGAGATTAAACTCTTTAAACCATTAGAGAATAGTAAAGTAAAAGAGTTTGAAGCAGAATTAAAGGAATTTGATGAAAAGACAATTACAGTGATCTTTGAAGATGAGGAAGAGGCTGTCATTGATAGAAGTAATCTTGCACTGATCCGGCTGGCTTTTGAATTTTAACTGCCATGCATCCGAAAAAAGTTACCGGAGCAATAGGGATTGGTTGTAACAGATTAAAAAAAGAATGAAATAATAAAAGCTTATGAAAATAAAGGAGGAATGATCAAAATGTCAGAATTAATGCTTGCATTAGAGCAGATTGAAAAGGAGAAGGGGATTTCAAAGGAGGTAATTATTGAGGCAATCGAAAAGTCTTTATTGGATGCCTGCAAGAAGGATTTCGGAAAAAGCGATAATGTAACAGTCAATATGGATCGTGAAACTGGAGATATTGAAGTATTTGCTGCAAAGACAGTTGTAGAGGACGTGGTTGATGATGCAGCTGAGATTTCATTGGAAAAAGCTTTGATGATCAGTTCAAAATATGCAATAGGTGATGTAATCAATGTAGAGATTACGCCAAAGAATTTTGGACGAATTGCAGCACAGCAGGCAAGAAGTGTTATTGTACAGACAATCAAGGAAGAGGAAAAGAAGGCATTATTTGAACATTTCTATTGTAAGGAAAAAGATGTTGTGACAGGTGTGGTACAGCGTTATGTTGGAAAGAATATTTCCGTTAGTCTGGATGATAAAATGGACGCATTGTTAATGGAGAATGAACAGATTAAATCCGAGCACTACAGACCGACAGACAGAATTAAGTTATATATTGTTGAGGTTAAGGAAACCAATAAGGGACCAAAGGTTATCGTTTCCCGTACCCATCCGGAGCTTGTAAAACGTCTTTTTGAGAAAGAGGTTACTGAGGTGGCTGATGGAACGGTTGAAATCAAATCTATTTCCCGTGAAGCAGGTTCCCGTTCTAAGATTGCAGTCTGGTCAAATGATCCAAATGTGGATCCGGTTGGAGCCTGTGTTGGTATGAATGGTAACCGTGTAAATAATATTGTTGATGATTTGAAAGGTGAGAAGATCGATATTATCACATGGAGCGAAGATCCGGCAGTCTTTATTGAGAATGCTTTAAGTCCTTCCAAGGTGGTATCTGTCCGGGTTGATGAAGAGGAAAAGAGTGCAAAGGTTGTGGTTCCGGACTATCAGTTATCTCTTGCAATTGGTAAAGAGGGACAGAATGCAAGACTTGCAGCCCGCCTTACCGGATATAAGATTGATATTAAAAGCGAGTCACAGGCGAGAGAAGCCTATGATTATGAAGATGATTATGAAGACGAGTATGAGGATGATGGTTACGAGCGTGATGAATATGATGATGAGTACGCTGATGAATATGACAGAGATGGTAACTATGATGATGCCTATGAAGAAAATGAAGAATATTTGGATGAGGAATACAGTGAAGACGAGGAATAATCTTCTAAAATTGTGCTTTCAGAAATTTTAGACAGAATATGTTAGAATCTGGCATAGTTTCGTCTGATTTTGCGTAAGCTTGTAAGATAGATGGATTATGGATAGAATAGGAAGTGATAGAATGGCAAAGAAAACACCGCTTCGGAGATGTGTCGGCTGTGGTGAGATGATTGCAAAAAAAGAAATGCTTCGGGTAATCAAAACAAAGGATAATGTGATCAAATTGGACCCTACCGGTAAAGAAAATGGAAGAGGTGCCTATTTGCATCTGAACCGGGAGTGCTTTGAAAAGGCTGTAAAATCAAAGGGCCTGGAACGTTCCTTTAAAATGTCCATTGATGCGGATATTTACGAAAAACTGGAAAAGGAGCTGATGGACATTGAAACAGAATAAAGCTTTATCCATGCTTGGACTTGCAACAAAAGCAGGAAAAACAGTAACAGGTGAATTTTCAACAGAGAAAGCTGTAAAAGAAGGAATGGCTTATATTGTTTTAGTTGCATCAGATGCTTCTGACAATACAAAGAAGAAATTCCGCAATATGTGTAACTACTATCACGTAACTATGAGGGTGTTTTCCGATAAGATTTCCCTTGGAAATGCCTGTGGCAAGGAGTTTCGTGCATCCCTTGCAGTAACGGATGCCGGTCTTGCAAAGGCGGTCGAAAAACAGATTGATAGCTGCGAGAATATGGAGGTGTGATGATTTGGCAAAAATCAGAGTATATGAATTAGCAAAAAGTTTAGATAAAGACAGCAAAGAAGTTATTGAAATCTTAAAGAAGAATGGTGTTGAGGTTAAGAACCATATGAGTTCTGTATCTGAAGAGGATGCTGATAAGGTGAAAGCCCGTTTTGCAGGTAAAGCATCGGCAAAGGCTGATGCTCCTGTAAAAAAAGATGCACCGGCACCGGTAAAGAAAGAGACTGCTGCAAAAAAAGCAGAACCGGTTAAAGCAGCGGAACCAGTGAAGAAGCCAGAAAATACAAGACCTGTAAATGCTCCTGTATCTAATACACAGGCAGGCAGCCGTCCACAGGGAGACCGGAACGGAAGACTACAGGGAGACAGAAGAGACTTTAATGGCAACCGTCCGCAAGCAGACCGGAACGGAAGACCACAGGGAGACAGAAGAGACTTTAACGGTAATCGTCCACAGGGAGACCGGAACGGAAGACCACAGGGAGACAGAAGAGACTTTAACGGCAATCGTCCACAGGGAGATCGGAACGGAAGACCGCAGGGAGACAGAAGAGATTTTAACGGTAATCGTCCACAGGGAGACCGGAATGGAAGACCACAGGGAGACAGAAGAGATTTTAATGGTAACCGTGGTGGATTTAATAATGGCAGACCGAACCAGAATGGCACAAATAACGGCCGCCGGGATGGAAGACGGGATGACAGACGGGAAGAGAAGATTTCGATTCCTGCACCAATGGATCGCGCTTCCATGGATCGTGACAGAATGGATCGTCACAAGGAAAAGAAAGAGCGTGACAAGAGTTCATTATACGAGGATGGCGACAGCAGAAAGAGAAACCGTAAGAAAAATGAACATTTTACGGTGAAAGGGACAAAGCCTGTCAATAAACCGATACAGAAACCAAAGCCAAAGGAGCCGGAAGAACCGGTAATCCGTACCATTGAATTACCGGAAGTATTAACTGTTCAGGAACTGGCTGACAAAGTAAAGACACCAGTTTCACAGATGATCAAGAAATTATTCCTTGCCGGGGAAATGGTAACTGTTAATACAGATCTTGATTTTGAAAAGGCTGCAGAAATTGCATTAGAGTATAATTGTATTGCAGAGGAAGAAGTTAAAGTGGACGTTATCGAAGAGATGCTAAAAGAGGAAGAAGAGGACGAATCTTTAATGACAGAGCGTCCTCCGGTAGTCTGTGTTATGGGTCATGTTGACCATGGTAAAACATCTTTGTTGGATGCTATCCGTGAAACTTCTGTTACTTCCGGCGAGGCAGGTGGTATTACCCAGCATATCGGTGCTTATACCGTTGATGTGAACGGACAGCAGATCACATTTTTAGATACACCGGGACATGAGGCATTTACTGCCATGCGTATGAGAGGTGCCCAGTCTACCGATATTGCAATTTTAGTTGTTGCAGCAGATGATGGTGTTATGCCACAGACCATTGAGGCTATCAACCATGCAAAAGCTGCCGGAATTGAGATTATTGTTGCAGTTAATAAGATTGATAAAGAAAGTGCCAACGTTGAGCGTGTAAAACAGGAACTTGTGGAATATGAATTGATTGCTGAAGATTGGGGCGGTTCCACCGTATTTTGCCCTGTTTCTGCACATACAAAGGAAGGTATTGACAATCTTCTGGAAATGATCCTCCTTACTGCAGAGGTATTGGAGTTAAAAGCAAATCCGAATCGTAAGGCTCGTGGTATTGTAATTGAAGCAGAGCTTGATAAAGGACGTGGTCCTGTCGCAACTGTCCTTGTACAGAAAGGTACATTAAAGGTGGGTGATACCATTGCAGTTGGAAGTGCCTTCGGAAGAGTCCGTGCCATGTTAAATGATAAGGGACAGAATGTGAAAGAAGCAGGACCATCCCAGCCAGTGGAGATACTTGGTTTAAATGGTGTACCGGCAGCTGGTGAGATTTTTGTTGCCACAAAGAATGAGAAGGAAGCACGTTCCATGGCAGAGACTTATATTGCCTGTGATAAGGAGAAACTTCTTGCTGAGACAAAGGCAAAGATGTCATTAGATGATCTGTTCTCTCAGATTCAGGCGGGTAATGTTAAGGAATTAAATCTGGTTGTTAAGGCCGATGTACAGGGTTCTGTAGAGGCGGTAAAACAGAGTTTGTTAAAGCTTTCCAATGAAGAGGTAGTGATTAAGGTCATTCACGCCGGTGTTGGTGCGATCAATGAATCCGATGTTATTCTTGCATCAGCATCCAATGCGATCATTATAGGATTTAATGTACGTCCGGATGTTCAGGCAAAGGATGTGGCAGAGCGTGAAAAGGTAGATTTGAGACTGTATAAGGTTATCTATAATGCCATTGAAGATATTGAGGCTGCAATGAAGGGAATGTTGGATCCTGTATTCGAAGAGCAGGTAACCGGACATTTGGTAGTCCGTCAGACATTTAAGGCTTCCGGTGTTGGTACCATTGCTGGATGTTTTGTATTAGACGGTCTTATCAGAAAGAAATCCAGTGTTCGTGTAACCCGTGATGGAGAACAGATTTATGAAGGTCCTCTTGCCTCCCTGAAACGTTTTAAGGATGATGTGAAGGAAGTAAAGAATGGTTTTGAATGTGGTATTGTTCTTGAAAACTTCAATGATTTAAAGGAAGACGATCAGATTGAGGCCTATGAGATGGTAGAGGTGCCTAGATAATTAAAATTTATAAGGCTATATAAAAAGACCGGTCAGGTCTTTGGAAAACGAGGAGTTATATGAGACGTACTAGTATTAAAAATACGCGTATCAATGGAGAGGTTCAAAAGGAGTTGTCCCGTATTATCAGCCGGGAAATCAAGGATCCCAGAATTCACGAGATGACTTCTGTGACACAGGTTATGGTCACTCCGGATTTAAAGGAATGTAAAGCATACATTTCCGTATTAGGTGATGAAAAAGCACAGGAAGATACCCTTGCGGGGCTTACCAGTGCTTCCGGTTATATCAGAAGAGAACTGGCAAGAAGCATCAATTTGCGTAATACACCGGAGATCACTTTTTGTATTGATCAGTCCATTGAATATGCAATCAATATGTCAAAGAAAATTGATGATGTTATGAGTATGCAGGAGCATAAAGAAGATATAACAGAAGAATAAAAATGCAGACTCAGTCGGAATAATTTCAAAAAGATAAATAAGGGAGAAGCATGAACGACTTTTTAAAGGAAATAGAAAAAGCAGAAAATATTGTGATTTTAGGACATTTGCGTCCGGATGGTGACTGTGTTGGTTCCTGTCTGGGAGTTTATAACTACCTGTTGGATAATTACCCGGAAAAGGAAGTAGACATATATCTGGATGCATTCAAACCGGAATTTATGTTTTTACGCGGTGCAGATAAGATTTTGCATGAAAAGCAGGATAAAACTTATGATCTTTGTATTTCCATGGACAGTGGGGATCTGGACCGCCATGGTGAGTTTGAAACATATTTCCATTCTGCAAAACGTACGATGTGTATCGACCATCATATCAGTAACCAGGGATTTGGTGATGTCTGCTTTTTAAAAACAGAATGCAGCGCTGCTGCGGAGGCAGTGTATACGCTGTTAGAGGAAGATAAAATCCATCAGGAGTGTGCAGAATGCTTGTATCTTGGAATCGTTCATGATACAGGAGTATTCAAATATACAAATACCACCAGACAGACCATGGAAATTGCCGGTGCTCTGATTGAAAAGGGTGCCAGAAGTCCTCTGGTTATTGATGGAACATTTTACAAGAAGAGTTTTAAGCAGAATAAAATGCTTGCAAAAGCTTTAGAAGCTGCATTTCTGATGTTTGATGGCAGGGTGATCGTATCCTGTCTTACAAAGGATGTATTTGATGAAAATGATGCCACCAATTTAGATACCGATGGTGTTGTGGATGCCCTGCGGATTACTGATGGTGTGGAATGCGCATTGTGGATGTATGAATATCCAAAGAAAGGAACCTTTAAATGTTCCCTTCGCTCCAATGAGTTGGTAAACGTGAATCTGATTGCCTGTGCCCTTGGCGGTGGTGGGCATATCCGTGCTGCAGGGTGTGAAGTGGAAGGCGATAAGGATACCATTATTTTGAAGGTAACCGATATGATCAAGGAACAGCTGGAAGCAGAAGGAGCAGGTGTATTTTAACAGGGGATAGAAGTTTTCAGGATGAGGAGTATCAGTATGTACGATGGAGTAATCAATGTCTATAAGGAACCGGGATTTACCTCCTTTGATGTTGTTGCAAAATTAAGAGGTATTTTAAAACAGAAGAAAATCGGGCATACGGGAACGTTAGATCCGGATGCGGAAGGGGTTTTGGTTGTCTGCCTTGGAAAAGCAACAAAGCTTTGCGAGATGCTGACAGATAAAGATAAAAGCTATGTGGCAACCCTGCTGCTGGGAAAGACTACGGATACGGAAGACAGTTCTGGAAAGGTACTCACTGAAAGCAAAGTATCTGCCACAGAAGAACAGGTTAGAGATGCCATTTTGTCTTTTGTCGGAGAATATGACCAGATACCACCGATGTATTCGGCTATTAAAGTAAACGGCAAGAAGCTTTATGAACTGGCAAGAGAGGGAATTGAGATTGAGAGAAAGCCCAGAACGGTGGCAATTCACTCCATTGAGATTTTATCCATGACCCTTCCTTATGTGACATTTTCTGTATCCTGCAGCAAGGGAACCTATATCCGAAGCCTTTGCAGAGATATTGGAGAAAAGCTTGGCTGTGGTGGGATTATGGACAAGTTAGTCCGGGACAGTGTTTCTGCCATGGAAACAGGGATGCATTTTACGAAAGAAGATGCCCTGACCCTTGATGAGATTGAGAAAAAGGTAAATAATGGACAGATCCTGGATTATATTTTACCAATTGATGCACTTTTGCCTAAGTTTAAAAAATGTCAGGTTACAGAGGAAGGCACCAAAAAGCTTCTAAATGGTAATCTCTTAAAGAAAAGAGACTTTTTGGGAGAGATACCGGAATCGGAGGATGGAAAAGGCTGTCTAGTATACGACAGCAGTGGATATTTTATAGCAATTTACCGGTATCAGGCTGCACTCCATGCATGGAAGGCAGATAAAATGTTTTTGTGATACAAAATGATATGCAACAAGGAAAAACAGCATTTGAATAAGGACAGAATATGATTTACTTAAAAAACGAAGAGGCAAGACAATTTCATACGGCAGGAACCGCTGTAGCTCTTGGAAAATTTGATGGAATTCATCTGGGGCATCAGATGTTGATTGATGGTTTGAATAAAGAAAAATTAAAAGGCAGACAGTCGCTTGTATTTACTTTTGGCAGTAGTCCCAATTCAGTATTGGGTGGCGGTTCCAAAAAAAATATTTATACTTCAGAAGAGAAGGCCTTTTATTTTGAGCGGCTTGGAATTGATGTTTTACTTGAATATCCTTTTACGAAGGACTTTGCAGCTATTTCACCGGAGGATTTTGTTTACCGGTGTCTTGTTAAGCAGTTGGGAGTCCGTACGATCTATGTAGGCGAGGATTTTCATTTTGGAAGAGGCAGAAGCGGCAATGTGGCACTTTTAAAGTCACTGGGTGGGGAATATCATTTTGAAGTAAATGCCCTGCAAAAGAAAACCCTGCATGGGAAGATTATCAGTTCTACCACCATAAGGGATATGTTGGAGACACATTTTCATGTGGCAAATGAGATGCTTGGCAATCCGTATTTTGTTTATGGAGAGGTGGTGCATGGGGAACATCTGGGACACACCATTGGTTTTCCTACCATCAACCAGATAATTCCGGAACAGAAGCTGATTCCGGCATTTGGTGTTTATGCCAGCCAGATCCAGATAGATGGAACGTATTATAAGGGAATCAGTAATCTGGGAAAGAAACCTACCATAGCAGGTAAACATCAGGTGGGATTGGAGACCTATATTCTGGATTATGAGGGAAATCTTTACGGCAAAGAACTTTCCACGGAGCTGTTATATTTTATACGTCCGGAGGAAAAGTTTGCCAGTATGGAGGAATTGACGATGCAGATTCGAAATGATATCGATACCATGCTGAATGAAACATTTTAAAAAAGCACTTTGTCAAGAAAAAAAGCTTGACAAGGTGCATTTCTTTATGTATAC
>JBJEJE010000160.1:0-29405 GCA_051877755.1 Lachnospiraceae bacterium
TTTTTTTCATTGTTGCTTAAATATCAAAAACAGGAGTTAGTTTTGCAATCAATAGTGGCAGAATATGGGAACCTTTGCTGTTTTTATTGTATCATATTATATGGAGATTTTTATTTGTATATAAAAAAGAATTTCTTAGTACCTTTATGAAAATTCGACAATAACATTGACGTATCAACAAAAAACTACTATAATGCAAATGGTTCTTAAGAAAATCTTAAGGTTTATAGATGTTTTTATAAATATACCAATGAAGGAAGAAGAAAATATGAATATGAAATTATATAAAAGAACAGTAATTAGTTTTTTAATAGTATTTTGTCTGTGTGCGGTATGCAGACTGAATGTAAATGCGGCAGATATTTATCAGATAACCGAGGAAAATGGTATTTTATCCGGAACTTGTAATAATAATGCCATGCAAGAGGTTTATGTCTCCATTGAAAAGACCAATAATACATATAAAGTTGTAAAACCTTGTACCAGTGGCAGTAAGGTGTATTATTTTGACAAGGATGGAATAGGAGCAGTGTGTTCAGATGAAAAATTTGTCAAGATTTCTTATGGTGGAAGTTCAAAGGTTTACTATTGCAATAAGGGAACACTTGAAAAGAATAAAATTGTTGGAAATAAAAAAGAGGGTTATTATTATGTAGATTCAACGGGAATCAAAATAACGGACAAGACAACGAAGCTTGCTGTAAAGTTTGTGCGGGCACATACAAAAAGCACAGATTCCCAAAGTAAGAAGTTAAGCAAATGTTATTACTATCTTGCCAGGAATTATAAATATAAGAGGTCATATACAAATTTGTATCCAAAGGCAAAGGATATGAAAGCAATGGCAAAGAGTATGTTTTCTTCAAAGAGCGGCAACTGCCACCGTTATGCAGCCTGTTTTGCATACATAGCAAAAGTTCTTGGTTATGATAGTAAAGTCGTAGTTGGTAAAGTGTCAGGCAACCATGGTGGTATGACACCTCACGGCTGGACAGAAGTAAAGGTTGATGGCAAGTGGTATGTCTGCGATCCGGATATGGAGGAAAATAATCATGTAGATTCCTATATGAAGAGCAGTACTCCATGTAAAACCTCTGTCACAAGAAAATGTACAATAACTGTGAAAAATGGAAAGGTAATTTGGAAATGATATTTAGCTCACTTGAATTTCTATGCATTTTTTTGCCAGTTACATATATTTTATACTGTATGATTCCGTCTATAAAAGCAAAAAATGGCTTGCTGATTACAGCAAGTCTTTTGTTCTATGCATATGGAGAACCAGTCTATGTAATTTTAATGATTTTCAGTGCACTGATGAACTATATTGCAGCGAGAGTGCTCTCTGGTATAGAAAAGGGAAAGAAAATTGTATTATTCTTAGGGTTGTTTGTTAACCTGGGATTGTTGGGTATCTTTAAATACGCAATGTTTTTCGTTGATATGATCAATAATCTTTTTCATATAAACATAACCTGTCCGGAGATTTCACTTCCAATTGGAATCTCTTTTTTCACGTTCCAGGCAGTTTCCTATGTACTGGATGTGTATTCCGGAAAGGTGGAGGCACAAAAAAGTTTTTGGAAAGTATTGTTATACATTTCTTTCTTTCCACAGCTCATTGCCGGTCCTATTGTCAAATACAGGGATATACAGGCGGCAATCGATGACCGGAAGCAGGACTCAGTGCAGGCAGCACTTGGGATGCGCAGATTTATCTGTGGTCTGGCAAAGAAGGTACTAATTGCCAATGCCATGGGAGCTGTGGCAGATGCGGTGTTTCATGCAGACATGCAGAATGTAAATATCATAGCAGCGTGGGTAGCTGCTTTGGCTTATATGTTCCAGATATATTATGATTTCAGCGGTTATAGTGACATGGCAATCGGACTGGGAAAAATGTTCGGGTTCCAGTTTCAGGAGAACTTCCAATATCCCTATGCGGCGTCCAGTATCCAGGAATTCTGGAGGAGATGGCACATTTCTTTATCCACATGGTTTAAGGAGTATTTGTATATTCCGTTAGGTGGAAACCGAAAGGGAAAGGCACGTGCGGCTTTAAACAGAATGATCGTATTCTTTCTGACCGGGTTATGGCATGGTGCCAACTGGACCTTTGTGCTGTGGGGTGTCTACCACGGACTTCTGCTTCTGTTTGAGGAATATGTTCCGCTGGTGAAAAAGCTGCCGAAGTGGCTGGCACATATTTATACACTGCTGGCTGTCTGTGTGGGATTTGTAATGTTCCGTGCAGACACAGTGACACAGGGCTTTTTCATGATTGGGCAGATGGTTACCGGATTTTCCTTTTCAGCAGCAGCTATGAGTCTTGTTCTGCAACAGCTGACACCATATTTTATTGTGATGTTCCTTGTGGCGATTGTGGCGGCAGGACCGGTTCGTCCGGTGGCAGACCGCATCCGAGGGAAGCTGTGTACAGGAGAAAATGATATTACAAAGGGATGGTCTGTCATACAGATTGTGCTGTATGGTGCTTCTTTTTTCCTGCTGGCATGGTGTATGATACGGTTGTCCGGCGGAACCTATAATCCATTTATATATTTTAGATTTTAAAAAAACGTGATACAGCGTGAATGAGATAGTTTATCATAGAATGCTTTATCAGAGGAGATTGCTTATGAGCAAAAAAGGAAATATCTTATATATTGTATTATGTCTTCTTTTGTGCATTCTGCCCTTTGCAGGAATGACGGTTGCGGAGACAAATTCCACAACAGAAAACAGAAAAATGGCAGAGCTTCCGGAGCTTCAAAAAGATGGAAAATGGAATTTTGCTTATTTTCAGGAACTGGGAGCGTATTTTCAGGATCATTTTGCATTCCGTCCCCAATTTGTTATGGCAGATTCCGTCATTCAGAGTAAGGTATTTGGTGTGTCAAATATGGATACGGTAATCGTGGGAGAGGATGGCTGGTTATATTATACATCTACTCTGCCGGATTATCTGGGAACGGATGTAATATCGGAAAGAGAAATATTTAATGTGGCAAATAATATTTCTCTGATGCAGCAGGCAGTTGAAGCCAGAGGAGCAGAGTTTCTGGTTACCGTTGCTCCTAATAAGAATTCCTTATATGGAGAGAATATGCCTTACTATGATGAGTGGAAAGTAAGTTCTGAGAAAAATATAGATTTAGTAGGAAGAAAGCTGCTGGAACTGGAGGTTCCATATGCAGATCTGTATTCTGTATTTTTGAATCAAAAGGAGATTTTGTATCTCAAAAAGGATTCCCACTGGAATGAAAAGGGTGCTGTTCTGGCATATAACACAATCCTGGATACCATGGAATATGAACATGAAACCTATGAGACAGTGGAAAATATCCGGACAAAAACAGAGTACGGAGACCTGAATAAAATGATGTATCCCCTGGCATTTGAACCGGAGTGGAATTACAGTTATGAAAAAGAACTGGGATATGCGTATGTGACAGAAACGGAAAGTGTTGAGGATGCATGGATTGAAACAGCAAATGAAAAAGGAACCGGAAGTATGCTGATGTTCCGTGATTCCTTTGGAAATACACTGCTTCCGCTTATGGCAGAGGTATTTAAAAAAGCATATTTTTCAAAAGCCGTACCCTATAACATAGAAAAATATATGGATACATATTCGCCGGAGTATGTGATTGTGGAAAAGGTGGAACGGAATCTCTCTGATTTTGCAAAGGAGCCACCGGTCATGACAGGTCCGGTGATTGAGATTGGGAACCCGGAGCAAATTCTGGATACAGATACAACGCTGGAAATAAAAGAGTGTGAATCAGATACCGGTTATTGGGAAATCAGCGGCATGGTGGATGAGAACAATATTCACGAAGACAGCAGGATTTGTATAAACCTAATCCTGGATGGGAATGTTGTTAGCTATGAAGCATTTACTGTTACAACCGATGAAAAGGATAACGGATATAAACTGTTCGTTCCAAAGAAAAATTTATCCGCAGATAATATTCAGGTGGAAGTCCTGACAGCGGAAGGAGAAAATGTTCAACAGGTGCTATCAACGGAAATAAATAAGGAAGATATGGTAAACGGAGAATCGTGATTATGGATAAGAGAAAATGGATTGTACTATTGTTTCTATGCTTTTCTGTCTCAGGTCTGATGACCGGCTGTGGCACAGGAAAGATGGAAGTCACAATAAAAGATGGACAGACCAGGACATATATCAGTGTTCCAAAGGGCAGAACAGTTGAGGATATTTTAGAGGATGCAGAAATCGTTCTGAATGACAAAGATGTGGTGGAACCGGAGTTGGATGTCACGGTCAGCAAAGAATACAGTGAAATTACTGTTTTGCGTTATACAAAAGCAGAGGTTGTCACGGAAGAAAAGACAGTTACAGTGGAATTGACCGGAAAAAAGGTTGAGGATGCATTGAATGCAGCGGGAGTGAAACTGTTAGAAAATGATTATGTGAATCATGATCTGGAGATGTATCTTACGGATGGCATGTCGGTTTTTGTTGCACATCGGGTGGAAGTCTCGCTTAAAGTGGACGGGAAAAAGGAGAAATATCTCACCCAGGCAGATACAGTGGAGGAATTTTTACAGGAACAAAAGGTTGAACTGGGAGAGTTGGATCGTGTAAAACCGGCGTTGGACAGCAAACTTGCCACCGGTACATCCGTGGTGGTGAAAAGAGTGGAAGTAAAGGAACTGACAGAGACAGAACCTATTGAATTTGAAACGGAAGTAACCTATTCCAACCAGATGACGGTAGGAACCAGCAAGATCATAACAGCGGGTGTAAACGGTGAAAAACAAGTTACCTATGAAGTAACGTATGTGGATGGCAAAGAAGAAAGCCGGAAAGCATTGAAAGAGGTTGTCTTAAAGGAAGCAGTTGCCCAGGAGGTTGTTCAGGGTTCAAAACCAAAGGGAAAGACGGTGGTTTCCAAGGAAAGAATAGAGGACTGTGACGGTTCCGGTCACGGTTATTATATCATTACCTATTCGGATGGCTCGGTGGAATATGTGGATTTTTAGGAGATAAGAAGGACTGCCATAAATCTGTGTATATTCAATATCATTTAAAATGTTTTGAACATACACAGATTTATGGCAGTCCTTTTAAAATGGTAAGCTGAATGAAGAGGGGATTATAAATATCTTACTAACTCCTCTACACTTTTTCTCTTCGGTGCTTCACATTCCTGGTCTGGATATCCCATGGCAATCAGGGCAGCTACCTTTTGTCCATCCGGAAGGGAAATGGCTTTGGCAACCTTATCCTCGTCGAAGATTCCAAGAATCACTGTTCCGATACCCATATCATGGGCTGCCAGACAGAAGGTCTGGGATGCAATACCGGCATCAAACATTTCCCAGCGGTCTTCCTTAGAGGTGGAGAAACTTCCGTCTCTTTCATAGCCGCAGCGTTTTTCAATCATGCTGACCACCACAAGCTGTGGTGCCCGTTTGATGGTTTTCTGGTTATATTCAAAGTCCAGAACACAGTTTTCTGCAATTTCATTTAGGATTTTCCTGTCTTCGATAATATTGTAACGGCTGATCTGGGTATTTTTCCAGGATGGAGCCATTGCAGCGGCTTCCATAATACGCGTAATGGTTTCGTGGGATACCAGTTCTTCTTTAAATTTGCGGATGCTTCTTCTTGTCTTGATACATTCTAATGCTTCCATGGTTTGTCCTCGCTTTCTTTTTCAGGTAATTTTACAGGTTATCGTTTGTTTTGCACACAGAAAGATTCCTCTGTGGAAATACTGATTTAAGAATACCATATTTTAGGGATTTTGGGGATAGGTTTTGTAAGTATTTTGGAATTTCTCATGCACGCCCCTTATTCGGGCTGAATATTTTAATAATAAGTAAGGAAAGCGCGGAATCTGTTATGGCATTCGAACATATTAACATACGACAAATTGTTGCAACAGCACTTTCAAACGATGCCATCATTGTTGACGTAAGAACACCGGAGCGTTTCAGCAGAGGTCACATTCCCATGGCGGTAAATCTTCCTCTTGAGCGGATTGAAAAGGGGCAGGTTACACTTCCCAGGAGCAGAACGCTGATTGTCTACTGTGACACTGGCGGTACCAGTATTCAGGCTGCGTGTCTTCTCTCGGATATGGGATATAAGGTTATTAATTGTGTCGGCGGGCTGAGAAATTATAATGGTTCTTTAACAAAATAGGTGAAAAATGAATTCACAAATAATTCACAAAAATTATTAGCACTCACTATTGACGAGTGCTAATAATAGTGTTATATTACAATTAAACGAAGAAAGGAATGAAAGATGAGTGAATAGATAATAGAATATCACAAACTTACATTCCCGTATCCGCAGTTTGGTAACAGGTTAATCGACGTAATGAACGTATATTTGAAAGGAGAGATGACTTATGTTGATGCCTAGTATTTTTGAAAGAAACTTTTTTGATGATTTTTTCACAGAACCATTCGGTGGCTACAGAAACAATGCACTGATGCAGACAGATGTAAAGGAAACCCAGGATGGTTACGAACTTGCAATGAATCTGCCGGGTGTTAAGAAAGAAGATATCAAGGCGGATCTGAAGGATGGTTATCTGACGGTTACAGCAACCTCTAACCAGAGCAATGATGAGAAGAATGAGGATGGCAAATACATCCGAAGAGAACGTTTCTACGGAAGCAGCAGCAGAAGCTTCTATGTAGGCGAAGATGTTACCCAGGAGGAAATCAAGGCGAAGTTTGAAGACGGAACCTTGAAGCTTACGATTCCAAAGAAGGAAGAGAATAAGCAGGTGGAGCAGAAGAATTATATTGCAATTGAAGGCTAATTCGATATATGGAAAAAGCAGTCGGAAATGAGATTTTCCGGCTGCTTTTTTGTGTAATAAGCCGTCATGCAGAAATTGTGCTTGCACAAATTTCTATATGACGGCCAATGTTCATCGAGCCGTTAGGCGAGATGTCATTGCTTGCACATCGAGTAGGTGTCAGCCTGCTTGATTGTATACAAGGTTGTAAAAAAATTTTCTTTAACGAAATCATAAAATCTGTTATAGTAGAGAATAGTATGATATATAACAAGGAGAACCAGATGCAGGAATTAGAGTTCATCGCTCCGTGCCATTTTGGCTTAGAGGCGGTGTTGAAAAGAGAAATTACAGATTTGGGATATGAGATTGTTTCCGTGGAGGATGGACGGATTACCTTTAAAGGGGATGTGACCGCCCTTGCGAAAGCCAATATATTTATACGGACAGCAGAACGGATCATGATAAAGGTGGGAAGCTTTAAAGCCGTTACCTTTGATGAGTTGTTTGAGGGAACAAAGGCACTGCCATGGGAGGAATATCTTCCAAAGGATGCAAAGTTCTGGGTGACGAAGGCAACCACGAATAAGTCGAAATTGTTTTCCGGTTCGGATATCCAGTCCATTGTTAAAAAAGCAATTGTGGACAGATTAAAAGGGATATATCACATTAACTGGTTTGAGGAAGACGGGGCAGATTACCCGATCCGGGTATTTATTTTAAAGGACATGGTTACCATAGCCTTAGATGCTTCCGGAACTTCCCTGCATAAGCGGGGATACCGCCAGCTGGTGGGTAAGGCACCGATTTCTGAGACTTTGGCGGCGGCATTGATTCTGCTGACACCATGGAACAAAGACCGGATATTGATAGACCCATTTTGTGGCAGCGGGACATTTCCGATAGAAGCTGCCATGATCGGTGCCAATATTGCACCGGGGATGAACCGTGAATTTACTGCGGAAAACTGGAAGAATATTGCTCCGAAAAAGGTGTGGTATGATGCGGTGACAGAGGCGGAGGACTTAATTATCCGGGATATCAGGATGAATATCCAGGGCTATGACATTGACAGCGGCATTATAAAATGTGCCATGCAAAATGCCAGAGAGGCCGGGGTTGCGGAGCATATTCATTTTCAGCAGCGGGATATGCGGGAACTTTCCAGCCCGAAAAAATATGGATTTATCATCACGAATCCGCCGTATGGTGAGCGGCTGGAGGACAAGGCAGACCTGCCAAAGTTTTATCAGGATATTGGAAAGACTTTTGATAAGCTGGATACATGGTCGAAGTTTATTATCACTTCCTATGAGGATGCAGAGAAGTACCTGGGAAGAAAAGCGACGAAAAACCGGAAGATTTATAACGGAATGATCAAGTCTTATTTTTATCAGTATATGGGACCAAAGCCGCCAAAGAAGCCGAGAGAAGATGTTCCTGCAGGAACAGATAACGATAGAGCAGACGTAAGATGATGATTGTCTCAATGCGATGAGGCAGGAAAGAAAGGAAGATACCATGAAGAAATTGATTTTTGCTACGGGAAACGAGGGAAAAATGAAAGAAATCCGCATGATACTTGGGGATTTGGATTATGAAATATTATCCATGAAGGAGGCAGGCATTACTGCAGATATCGTGGAAGACGGGAAGACCTTTGAGGAGAATGCAGTGATCAAGGCAACGGCTATCAGCAAGATTGCCAATTGTCTCGTATTAGCGGATGATTCCGGTTTAGAGGTGGACTATATGGATAAGATGCCGGGAATCTACTCTGCGAGATGGCTTGGGGAGGATACTTCCTATGCGGTGAAGAACCAGACGATTATAGATAATCTTGCCGGTGTGCCGGATGAGAAACGGACGGCACGGTTTGTCTGTGCTGTGGCGGCAGCATTTCCGGATGGACGGGTAGTGACAAAACGTGGTACAATAGAGGGAATTATCGGATATGAGGAAAGAGGAGAAAATGGTTTTGGCTATGATCCCATTTTCTTCCTGCCGGAATACGGAAAGACCACGGCAGAGCTTTCGCCGGAAGAAAAGAACAAAATCAGCCACCGGGGAAAGGCACTTGAGCTGATAAAACCGGAGCTTTGATGTCTGGCAGACAGGATTTTGTGTGAGGTTTGATTTGTACCGCCAATGAGAAGGATGTCATTGGCTAAGTGGTCTGGAAAGGATGAAAGGATAAGAATGCGGATACTGGTAATTAGTGATTCACATGGTAAAAATGATGACGTGAAGCAGGTGTTAGAGCAGGTGGGCGATATCGATATGTTCATTCATTTGGGAGATATCGAGCGTGGACCGGAGTATATCCGGGGGCTTGCCAAATGCGAAACCCATATGATAGCGGGCAATAATGACTATGATATTGACCTGCCGGATCATGATTCATTTATGATAGGGGACAAGAAGGTATTCATTACCCATGGACATCGGTTTTATGTGGGTTCCGGCGTGGAACGGTTAAGACAGTATGCATTGGATAACGGTTATGACATCGTGATGTACGGGCATACCCATATGCCATTTTTAGAGATTGGTGATGATGTGACGATCTTAAATCCCGGAAGTATTTCTTATCCAAGACAGGATGGCAGAAAGCACACCTTTATGATAATTGAACTGGATAGCAAAGGAGAATTGCATTATTCCCAGGGACTGTTGAAGTCTTCCTTGCGGGATTTTTACGGGAATTTTTATTAAAAATTTAGATTATTGGGAAGGGTACATTGTATTCTGTTTTGAAAGAAATTCAACTTCGGTTAAATTGTATGGGGTGAAAATATTGATAGACCGTATTAGAAAAGGAAAAATGATATGAAAAAAGGACAGGTTTTTGAGGGAGTGGTGGAACGTTACACCTTTCCCAATAAAGGATATGTGACGATAGAGGAAAAAAGGGAAACACCTTCCGGTGAAGAGATGACAGCAAGGGAAATTTGTATTAAGGGTGCCCTGAAAGGACAGAAGGTGCGGTTTTCCATTAAGAAGCTTAGAAAGGGTGCCGGAGAGGGTCGACTGCTGGAGGTGCTTGAGAAGTCACCAATGGAAGATAAGGAACCGGATTGTCCGCATTTTGGCGTATGCGGTGGCTGTGCTTATCAGACCATGAGCTACGAGAATCAGTTACAATTAAAAGAGGAACAGGTTAAGACACTGCTGGACAGTGTCGTTTCTGATTATAAATGGGAAGGCATCAAGGGCAGTCCGGTGCAGACAGCGTACCGCAACAAAATGGAATTTTCCTTTGGAGATGAGTATAAAGGTGGTCCGCTGGCTCTTGGTATGCACAAAAAAGGCGGTTTCCATGATATTGTGACTGTGGATGGCTGTCAGATTGTGGATGAGGATTATAACCGGATTCTTCGGACGATGCTTGATTTTTATGAGGAGAAGCAGGTTCCATTTTATAAAAAAATGCAGCATGTAGGGGTGTTGCGGCATCTGGTAATTCGTCAGGCAGCATGTAGTAAGGATATTCTGGTGAATCTGGTGACAACGACGCAGGAGTGGAAAGCGGCAACTGCTGCAGAAGTTGTGAATTCCGGGGAGAATGACGTGGCTGAGTCACAAATAAATGTGGAAGAGTTGCAGACAACCATGGCAGATTCGCAGACAGCGGAAGCAGCAAATACTCCAGTGCATTTGGAGTGGGAGGAGCTTGCGAAAAGCCTGTATCTGGATGAACTGAAAGAGCGTCTGTTGTCCCTGGAGCTGCATGGCAGGATTGCGGGTATTTTGCACACCTGCAATGACAGTCTTTCCGATGCAGTCATTCCGGAAAAGATTACTCTTTTATATGGACAGGATTATATTTATGAGAAACTGTTAGGATTGACCTTTAAGATTTCACCATTTTCTTTCTTTCAGACCAATTCTAAAGGAGCAGAGGTGCTTTATGAAACTGCACGTTCCTATGTGGGCGAGACAAAGGACAAGGTGATCTTTGACCTTTACAGTGGAACCGGAACCATCGCCCAGATGCTTGCTCCGGTGGCAAAAAAAGTCATCGGTGTGGAGATTGTGGAAGAGGCTGTGGAGGCAGCAAGGGAAAATGCAGCCTTAAATGGACTTGCCAATTGTGAATTTATTGCCGGAGATGTGCTGAAAGTGATTGATGAGATAGAGGATAAACCGGATATTATCGTGTTAGACCCGCCACGGGATGGTATTCATCCGAAGGCACTGGAGAAAATCATCGCCTATGGCGTGGAGGAGATGGTGTACATTTCCTGTAAGCCGACCAGTTTGGTACGTGATTTGGAAATCCTACAGGCAAGGGGTTACCAGGTGGTAAAGGCATGTGCTGTTGACCAGTTTGTGGGAACCTTGCATTGTGAAATAATCTGCCTTCTGTCAAGTAAACAGCAGTAAATTGAAGGATTTCGCGAATATGAAAAATAAGACAGATGCGTGTTTCTGTTTTCGCAGAGTGATGATATAAGCAGAGGTTTACCTCAGGGGATAGACTTTACTCAATTGCAAAATAAAATTCCCGTCTGAGTGGGAAAGATAATTACAAAAAGAATAAAGGATGCCAGGGAAGCTGGCAGTACAAAGGCAGATGGAGATGTTCCACCTGTCTTTTGTGTTATAGTGGAATCAACCGGCGGGGAAAGGAGACGCTATGGCAAAATTTTTAACTTATGAAGACAGGCTGGAAATAGAAAGAGGTTTAAAAGAACATATTACTTTTACGGAAATCGGAAAGAAGCTGGAATGCTTGCATTCCAATTTGGCGCCGCCCGCGAACGTGAGAAACTCGCAAAGCGTGACTCAATTGCAAAATAAAATTCCCGTCTGAGTGGGAAAGATAATTACAAAAAGAATAAAGGATGCCAGGGAAGCTGGCAGTACAAAGGCAGATGGAGATGTTCCACCTGTCTTTTGTGTTATAGTGGAATAAGCCGGTGGGGAAAGGAGACACAATGGCAAAATTTCTAAGCTATGAAGATAGACTAATGATTGAAAGTTATCTAAAGGAAAATAAGACATTTACAGAGATAGGAAAGACTCTAGGACGTGATAGGACAACCATTGCAAAAGAAGTAAAAAATTATGCTATTGAGCAGTGCACAGGATACAGTTCATATCCTCATAATGTTTGTAAACATAGGAAAACGTGTAGGAGGAAGAAGGTTTGCGGTACAAATGAATGTAAACACCCATTAGTCGGTCTGTGTAAACAATGCGAATCCATATGCAACCGATATTGTGAACATTTTGAAGAAGAGATATGTAGAAGTCGTTTTAAAGCACCGTATGTATGTAATGGTTGTAGAGATGTAAAAAAATGTACCTTGACGAAAACCATATATGATGCCATGGAAGCGGAAAGACAAGCATCTGAAAAGATATCCAAGTCCAGAAGTGGAATTATTTCTACAGAAGGAGAAATTGCTAGATTAAATGAAATCTTGGTTCCATTGGTAAAGCAGAGGCAATCCTTACATCAAATATATCTGAATCATAAAGATGAATTAATGTGCTGCGAAAAGACCTTGTACAATTATGTAGATGGCTGCCTGTTTGATATTCGTAACATCGATTTACCAAGGAAAGTGAAATATCGACCACGTTATAAACGACCAGAATTAAAGGTGGATCGAGGATGTCGGATAGGAAGAAATTATCATGATTACGAAGTGTATATGGAGAAACATCCAGATACTGCGGTGGTGCAAATGGATTCTGTGATTGGAAGTAGGGGTGGAAAAGTGCTTCTGACAGTATATTTTGTGAATGTATCACTTATGCTGGGATTTTTAAGAGATGCTAATACATCCAAGTCTGTAATCGACATTTTTGATGGTCTGTATGAGAAGCTAGGAGGGCAGGATTTTCGAAGACTATTTCCGGTGATATTAACGGATAATGGAAGCGAGTTCTCAAATCCTAAATGTATTGAAAATGGTCCAGACGGAACAGGCTTTCAACGGACAAGAATTTATTATTGTAATCCCAGTGCACCTTATCAAAAGGCAGAAATTGAAGTTGGGCATGAATTCATCCGAAGGATTCTACCAAAAGGACAAAGCTTTGATGAGCTGACACAGGAAGATATCGATAAAATGATGAATCATATTAATTCCTACAGAAGAAATAAGTTGAACGGAAAAAGTCCATATGAAGCATTTTGCTTTTATTATGGAAAAGACCTGGCACAAAAACTAGGATGTCAAGAGGTTCCCGCCAAAAGCATCCACCTTACGCCAGGTCTTCTGAAAAAATAACAAGATAAAAGCGCAGACCACCGGCTTTCATACCGATTAAAATCGACGTGAATTTCGCCTTACAAATTTTGTAAGGTAAAGCTGACGTCTGATTTTTGTGCGCAAATTTATCTGAACGCAAGGCTATTATATCACATTTTTTTGAAAAAGACGGGATTTTCATTACAAAAGAGGATTTTCAGATACAAAATTTGAAGGTCGCTTCCAAAATGTGAAACTCGTTTACAAAACGGGAAGGTCGGATTACATTCGAGCCTCGCAAAGCGTGTTTCTCATCGTTGGTTGCATTTCGCACCCCAAAATCGACATTTCACGAATGGCAGAAAAATATGCAAAAATAAATATTATAATACAAAAGAGTAACATTTCATGTATGAATGGAATAAGGAGGATTGCATATGAAAAAAAGGAAATTTGCAAAACTAATTGCCGGTACGCTTTGTGCAGCTATGGTGATAACCCAGATACCGGTGTCTGCTGTAGTTCAGGCAAAAGAGTCCGGAATTACTGCGATTGGGAAGCAGACAAACCTGGTAACAGACCGCTATACCAGCAGCGGAGTGGCGTCTACGGTATATTCCGGTGATGGGATACAATCACTGGCAGATGCTGCCATAGCAGAAAATCTTTCCCTTACAGGAACGGGAAGCGCAACCGGAGGTTCATCGAGCAATATTGCACCGGGAAGTGCCTATTCCGTGGCTACAGCCTTTGACCCGGATGGCGATGGAGTAGCAGACTGGATAGCACGTGTATCCTTAGAAGGTGAGGAGAAGGGCGGAAAGGTTCTTTTGTCCGTTTCCATGGCGGCAGCTGGTGATGGTTCCGGAAAACCCTATGTGGCATTCTTAAATAATGATACAGGCGGATATATTACTACAACGGATGATATTCCGGCCAGAGCGGTAGAGGGCCTGATCAATATTGCAGCCGGGGATTTTGACGGAGATGGAATGGAAGAACTGGCTGTTTACGCACCGAATAATAGTGATGCAGTAGAAACCCAGGTAGAGGACGAAGAGGGTAATTATCCAAAGAATCAACTGTCTATCAAAATCTATGATATGGATTTTAATTTGGATACTACGAATTGGTGGAATTTTGATGTAAAAACTTCTCTTCCGGAGCCGACCAAAGTAATCGAGGCTGGAGAAGGTACAACCGAATGGAATTACAGCGGTACCAGTCAAAAAACGGGAAATAAAATGTATTATTGTATCCCATATCTTTCCCTGATGGCTGAGGATGTGAATGGAGACGGAATAGATGATCTGACCACAGTGGCGAATTTTTCTCCGAAGAAAGGTAGCTATTGGACATCAGGAGGCACGAATCTTTTGTCTCAAGTGGAAGAAAGTCTGTTTAATGCAGATTTTTATTTAGCTTCTGTTATGGATATCTATACAGGAAGTAAGAGTGTGTCACAGTTCATGGCACAGACGTTGAAGAAGAAAGTTTTGATGGGCTATGACTCTGGTGTAAACAAGATTTTTGCAGTTCGGAATGCATCAGCAGCATTAGGAAGTGTCAGCGATTCCAATAGCAGAGAAATTATGATTGCAGGAAATTATTCCGCAGATTATGAACTGTCGAATCCTGATAGAGTGATATTTGGTATATCAGGAAGCCGTTATCTTTCGAGCTATATTGAAAAACTTGGAATTATGTATGGTACAAGTATAAATGTCTTAAGACCATATGTTGTATTGGGATGCTTTACCTATGAGGAATTGGTAGGAAAAGAAATAAATTCCCTTGAAACAGTAAAAAACTGGGACTGGACATATACGGAGAAAGGATATGAAAGATTAAAATTTAAAATGTCTTCGACGGGGTCTGAGATAGAGATGGAGATAGAGCCGGTAGCCATGGTACCTTTTGCGGCCTATGGGACAGATGAACCGGATTCTGTATTTTTAGAGGGGCAAGTATTCCGGTATAATAAAGAGACACAAGAATTTGAGGATACCGGATATGTGCCGGCTTTTCCAACAAACTATACGAGTAGCGAAGGCGTATGGATTGGCAGCGCAGTAGCAGGCAATGTAACCGGAAGTGAAGATGGAGCAGAAACGGTTTATTATACATATTATGAGGAAAATTCCGCAAAAACAGCGAATTATTGCAGTGTTGTAGGCTTGTGTGGCGAAGAGACAGCGGAATCCAAAACCTATTATTCGGCGGTAAAATCCAATTCTACGGCGGCATTCCCGATGCATGTAGCGCTGTCACTGCCGGAAAAGGCAGCAACAACCGATACGACTACGGCAGAGATTGCATTTGCAGAAGGGGAATTAGAGGAGGATGGAACGGTAACCCTTGTAGAAGGCGGCTGTACACCGAAGGTAGTAGTTACTTATAAGGAAAAGCAGTTAAGACCGGGTAAGGATTATTATGTGACCTATACAGATCATACAGAACCAGGAACGGCAACCGCTACCATTACGGGTATGGGTGACTACACCGGAACAGGAGCCTTAAGCTTTGAGATTAAAGAACCGGAAGGCGGAGAAGACGAGGGAGAGGTTACTTACGAAGTAAAAGATATTGAAACCATCAATGCGAACAACCGTACATGGGATTCTTATGCTTCCTATTATTACTATAATCAGCTGGATGAAGCAGGAAAAGCGTTTTGGAATGAGTTAGATGCAGTCTGCAAAGAGCTTTTGACAACTACAAAGAATGCTGGCTCCATGGTTGATGAGGAAGGGAATAAAACCTATTTCACCGGAGCAGCACATACCAATCAGCTGTCCGGGGCAAAAGTGAAAAAAATCGGTACACAGTTTTTGAATTCGAATCCACAGTATTATTTTCTGACGAATTTTTACTCCATGACACCGAGTGCGGATGTGGTGGCAGGTACCGATATCATTTACAGGTTTCAAATATTCGATAGTTTCGCAGATGGGGAAGCCCGTCAGGAAGCAACTGCATTTGTTGAACAGAATTTAGCAGAATACTATGAAGAGATTGATGTATGCGGTACGGACGAGGAGAAAGTAAGAAAAATACATGATTTAATTCTGGAAAATATAGACCCTGAATCAGGTACAACAATATATGATGTGCTGTCAACCGGAAAAGCCCAGTGTGAAGGATATGCAAGCCTATTCCAGGTGCTTGCTACCGGAGCCGGAATCAGCAGTATCATTGTTGGAGATATCGATACTTATAAGCATGCATGGAATATGGTTAATCTGAATGGTTCCTGGTACATCATAGATGTTACCGGAGATGATCCAGTGAACGGAGATGGAACCTTATATTATTCCTATTATCTGATTAGTGATAATGAGTATGATAAAGAGCAATATGCTGATGACTGGTGCAAGCCGGTACCGGAAGCTGCACTAAGCTCCGGCTCTACCCAGTATACCGCCGGAACCATACAGGCAGCAAAGGGTACTACTTCTGCCCCTAAGATCGTAGTGGATGCGACTTCCGGCAGTACGATTGCAACCATTACTGCAAAAAGTACAGAAACCATTTATTATTCGTTAGATGGCTCGACTCCGGGAGTGACAAGAGGTGCATCCACCATCTATACAGAACCGATTACCATTGAAGATCCATGTGTAATAAAGGCTGTTGCAGTCCGGGATGGATATGTAGACAACAAAGTTTCTGCTCAGACAATCAAGGGTATTCGATTTGATGGAAATGGTTGTGACGAAGGAAAAGTATCCGGTATATTATATGGTACTGATACACAGGTAACAATTCCGGACAATGGTTATGGAAAAGCAGGTTACAAATTTACCGGTTGGAATACGGCATCCGATGGAACAGGAACTGACTATGAAGCAGGAGAAGATTTGGAAGTAGCAAGCTTAGATGATGTACTTGTTTTATATGCACAATGGGAAGAGGAAGAATATGCTATCACCTATGAGCTTGCCGGAGGAACAAATAACAGCAGTAATCCGGACAGTTATAAGATGAGTGATGATACCATTACCCTTGCAGATCCGGAGCAGACAGGCTATACCTTTGCCGGCTGGTATACGGATGCGGAATATTCAGCTGAAAGTAAAGTTACAACCATACCAGGTGGAAGTGAAGGTGCTATTACGCTTTACGCGAAATGGACACCATATATTTACCATGTTTCCTTTAATGCAAATGGCGGAGAAGGAACCATGGATACGATAAAGAATCTGGAGTATGGAAAAACGTATACATTCCCTGCAAACACATTTACCAGAGATGGCTACACATTTGTTGGATGGAGTAACTACAGTGATGGCAGCTCGACGATTTATGAAGACCAGGGAGAATTCAGCAATTTAGTTTCTTATAATAATATAACGATTAAAATGTATGCCATCTGGGAAAAAGAGGGTTCTGGGGATAATCCAGGAGACAATCCTGGGGATAACCCAGGAGACAATCCAGGAGATAATCCGGGAGATAATCCGGGAGACAATCCAGGAGATAACCCAGGAGACAATCCGGGAGATAATTCGGGTAACACCCCAGGTAATAATCCGGGTAACACACCGGGAGATAATCCGGGTAATACCCCGGGTAACTCATCAGGAGATAAAAATAATGGTTTAACAGATGATTCAAATCCGGTTGAAGTAACCTCTATAAAAATAACAGGTATTTCAAAGAAAATTGCAGCGGGAAAGAAGATAACACTTACTCCGGTATTGAATCCAACAAATGCAGCAAATAAGACGGTTACCTGGACAAGCAGTAACAAGAAGTATGCTGCTGTTTCTTCCAAAGGTGTTGTGACAACCTATAAAACTGGTGCAGGAAAGACTGTAACAATTACTGCAAAAGCATCAAATGGAAAGACGGCTGCCTATAAGATTAACCTGTTAAAGAACAGTGTAAAGAGTGTTAAGTTAAGTGCAAAGAGTAAATCAGTGAATGCTGGTGAAAAGATTACCATAAAGGCGACAGTGAAAACCACAGGAAAAGATGCGAATAAAGTACTGGCATGGAGCTGTAATAAGACCGCTTACGCTACGGTTGATTCTGAGGGTGTTGTGACAACGAAAAAGGCTGGCAAGGGTAAGACCGTTAAGATTACTGCAATGGCAACGGATGGAACCGGTAAAAAGGCAACTATAATGATTAAGATAAAATAGAAAGTAAAAAGGCAGATGGAGATATTCCATCTGTCTTTGTTGTTAGGTGCGAAATGTGGTTTTCAGGGTGTGAAATGCAGAAAGATACCATTGAGGTCAGCACCAAAATCCAGTATAATCAACATAACACAGGAAAATATCGGAGAAGGGGAGAGAACGGTGATAAAGATTGCAATATGTGATGATGATACCCGTTGGCTGGAAAGCATAAAGGAAGACGTTTCCAAGTGGGCATCTAGGTATAACATACAAGTCATGATATATATATTCGATAATGGTGACCAATTGCTTGCGCATTGTCGGCGGGAGCATACAGATATTCTTCTGCTTGACATTATGATGCCGTTGTTAAATGGTATGGATGCCGCCCACGAAATCCGTGAACACGACCAGCATATGAAAATCATTTTCTTCACATCATCACCGGAATTTGCAATTGACTCCTATGATGTAAAGGCATCCGGTTATCTGTTAAAGCCCGCTCCCTATGAAAAGCTATGTGCAGTTTTAAATGACTGTGTTCAGGCAATTGATGTAAAACCGGATTCCATCACAATCCGCACGGCATCAGGTTATCAGAATATTTATCTGCATCAGATTGAATGCGTGGAAGCACAGAACAAGAAGGTAGTATTTACGCTTTCAGACGGCAGTGTCAGGGAGACACTTGGGACACTTTCGTCCTATGAGGAAATTCTGAACTGTGAGAAAGGATTTTTTAAGTGCCATCGCAGTTATCTGGTCTATATACCCGCCGTTGACTATTTTACCGCATCTGAAATACTGACAAAAGGCAGCTGTCGTGTCCCCATTGCAAGAGGACAGGGGAAAGCTTTTGAAGAATTCTATTTTTCATACATGTTTAAGGAGGTTTGAGGCAATATGATTGATTTGATATCTGAAGTGATTCGCTATATGCTGACATTGCTGTTCGGAGTCTTTATATCTGCTGCAATTGCAGATATCCGGCATACAAGGAAAAATATTGCTATCCTTTCCATTTTCTGCGTATGTAATCTTGTCATACAAAGTGTATTGTACCATATGGAAAGCCTATCGCTAGTGACATCCTTTTATCCGGTCATCACACATCTGCCTCTCCTGTTGCTTTTTGTTCTTGCCTTTCATAAAAGAGTGCTTCCGTCTGTCCTTGCAATCACAACGGCATATCTGTGCTGCCAGATCTGTAACTGGCTGTCCACTATACCGGAATATCTGCATGCACCGGCATGGGCAGTTAACCTTACTTATATTATTGCCCTTATTATACTCTTTCCTTTTATGATACGTTTTGCCGTGCCATCCGTGGCGAAGCTCTATGAACAGGAAGACAGTGGGCTTCTCCTGTTTGGTATTGTCCCTGTTTTTTATTATATATTTGACTACATTGCTACCGTTTACACCGGACTTCTGTATAACGGAAATATCATCATCTCGGAATTCGTACCGTTTCTGCTGTGTATTTACTATCTTTCCTTTTGTACGATTTATTACAGACAATATGAAGAAAAAAAGGAGATTGCAACACGTAATCTTCTAATGGAACTCAGGCAGGGGCAGTCTGAACGGGAAGTAAAAACACTACAGCAAAGTGAGAAAGCGGTTACACTGCTCCGTCATGATATGCTTCATTTTTTAAATAACATTTCGCTTTTCATTGAAAATGGTGAGTATGCGGAGGCTCACAATTACATACAGAACATCATCCAAACAACCCGGAGCACCGCCGGGAAGCGGTATTGCACAAATCAGATGGTCAATATGATTCTCGCTTCTTATGGGGAAATCTTTTCGGAAAATGAGATTAATTTTTCCTATACGGTAAACATACCAAAAGATATTTCCATCTCCGATGTAGACATCACTTCCATTCTTTCTAATGCACTTGAGAATGCCCTGCACGCCGTACTGCCTTTGGACAGTACTTTACGCATCATTGAGCTTCACATGACACAGAAAGGGGAAAAACTCTTAATCCGGTTATCTAATTCCTATGCCAGAAAGCCGCAGATGTCGGATGGATGCCCCGTGGCGGAACAACAGGGACATGGATTTGGCACACAGAGTATCCGCTATACGGTGGAGAAATTACATGGAAACTGCCTGTTCTCTGTAAATGATGAGCGGTTTGTATTACAGATTGTCGTGTGAATGCAAATTAGTGGATGAGAAGATTATCGAGAATGCTTTTCTTGAGATGTACGGGATTCTGGCTGAGAAGTTTGATGATGTTTTAGAGTCGGTACTGAGTACTGTGCAGAGTGTGATTACCAATTGTGATGATACGTAGCGTTTGAAGAAGGTGGAAATGCACTTTACAAGATGGAAAATTGAAGAAAGAAACAAGGATGGCAGTGTAGATTCGTATAAGCTGACTTTTGTACTAAAGGGGAATGGAAACAGGGTAATTGAGAATGCGAGGGAACGTTATAAAAAAACAACTTCCTGTACTCAATAGTAAAAAGTTATGCTACAATATAATAAATTCAACAGGAGGACTTGATATGAGCAAGGAAAACAATCTGTTGGATATTCATTTTAACCATTGTGAGAAAAATCTTTCAGAAGGTATGGAAAAGTCTGATGGAAATTTGTGTTCTTTTTCATCAGACAAGGTTGTGGATTTGTGTTCTTCTTCTGCAACCGATACATGTGGAGAGCGTATGTTTATTGACCAAACTTCATGAAGCAGAACAACAAAGCATTTTATAATGAGAGCATTTCGTGAAATGCGTCATTACATAAAACAGATTGTATGGAATGGCTGGTGTTGTACTTAAAAACAAAAATAGAGGTTGGCATTGTGAATTTGCTCCGTGGGATTATTAAAAGAAAGGGATTTGATTAAATAAACTTTTATCATACCCTTGTTCTAAAACGCATCTTTGACTTTCAAATAAAAAGGTTTTATAATATACTAAAACATTTACTATATAGGAGGAATTTTATGAGATTTCTTATATTAAAAGAGACTCCACTGTCCCTTGCAATGTCTATTTTAGGAATCATTAGTCTTCTCATGGCAATTATCTTTTTTCAAAGTGCTCTGTGGCCTGCCTTTGGTGTTGCAGTCGTATTGACTATCCTCTTTTATGCCATCGCATTTAAGAGCCAGAACAAGGCAATGGCAAGAAGATTAGAGACCGAACGGGAATATGCAGAAAAGAAGTTTACTCTCTCTGCAGATGAGGATAAGTAAGGTATATGCCTCACAAAAATAGGGTGGAGTTTTTGACTCCACCCATTTAATATATATATTTCGGCGAATACCAGTATCTGACGGTCAGAGATATCACTAAATTTAAAAAATAATTGGAAATTATTCGGAAAGCATATTGCTGATTTTTAGAGAATCCAAGTCATTCAATTTTGGATATCATATTGCAGAATCCAGTGATGAATTTCTTTAACAACCAGACTCAAATCCTGTCCCATTTGGGTAAGTGAATATTTCTTCGGTGGGATTTGCTGGTATTCTTTATGGTTGATATCAATCCGGACAATTAGATACTGCCTACTCACATATGGAAAAACGGGAAAAAGTGGAGTCCACGCAAGGAACGACAGCAGTCGTGGGCATCACAAATTTTTGCAGCGCAACCACTAAAAATAATATACCATGTTTGCACATTGGAAGGCTGGGAAGCAGCAAGGAGAACAACAAAATTCAGGCAGTGGGCAATACAACGATTAAGAAATAGTCGTCAGTAAAATTGGAGAATTCGGAGCCAGAATTTTATGATAAGCTATGGCAAGCAGATTGGTTTGGTGCAGATTCTATATCTACAGATCATTTTTTGTCCTCAGCTCTTTGTGATTTTATATCGGCATTCAGGTTTGCGATTACCGATTTGAAAAATCTCCGAAGAAGAACAGCAACATATCACAGAAAGATTATCATTTACAGTTTATTAATGATTTGATTCAAAAAATATGGTACAATCAGAATGTATAGATAAATTTCTAGATATAATTGATAATGGTATATAAAGAGGACGGGGAAGGATTATGTTGAGGGACAAAAATAATTTGAAGACTAAAATTCTATTATTATTTGTAGTATTAATTGTAACAATGACGCCAGTAAGTGTTTTTGCAACAGAGAGTACTGATTCAATCGTGAGCGGTACTTGTGGAGAAAGTGCAGTATATACTTATGATGAATCAACAAATATTTTAACTATTAGTGGTTCTGGTGCAATTAGTGACTCAGCTTTTAGTTGTTATGAAGCTGATGATCCAGTGAGGAAAAAAATTTCATCAAAGGTTAAAACAGTTATTATTAATGAAGGTATCACAGAAATTGGTATGGGAACATTTGATTGTTGTAGATGTACATCTATAAAATTGCCAAATAGTCTTAAAATAATACGACGCAGTGCGTTTTATTGTTGTTATATAACCTCCATAGATATTCCAGATACAGTTACTACTATAGAAGGAGGCGCCTTTAATGGGTGCCAAGAGCTAGTAAAGGTAAAACTTCCTGCGAATATTGACATAATTAACGAGGGAATTTTTTCGGGATGTAAAATGCTTGAAAAAATAGACATTCCACTTTCAGTAAAAAAAATTGGTAAAAATGCCTTTTTTGGTTGTTGTTCATCAAGTTTTGAATTAAATATATCTTGCAATGTGGAACTAGAGTTCAACAGTGAAGGCATCTTGGGACCTATGGGATATGCAAACAGCTTTTGTGGAATAATCAATGTTGTACCAGATAGTAATCAGGAAGGTTATTTTTTAAATAATTATGCCAGTGAAATTAGTGCAGGGAAAATAACACTCAACACAACTCTCACACACTCCTTTTCTAATCGTGTAGAAAAAGAGGTTGGAACTTATATAGAAACCTGTAGCCTTTGTGGTGAAGAAAAAACAGTTAAGTGTCATAACTTAGTTAAATTTGAAGGAAAAGATGCTACATGTCTTGAGAACGGAACTAAAGAATATTGGTATTGTGACATTTGCAATCGTTATTTCGCGGATGATAAAGCGAAAACAGAAATAGTTGAAGATATAGAAACATGGAAAGTAATACATGCGGACGGACACAAGTATTATTGGTATCATACAGATTTAATGGGCAATAATGCATATGATTTATTGTGTTCTGAATGTACTGAGAATTCTGGACGTGGTTACTTGAATAGTGACAACCGATATTATATATATGGATATGTAGAAAATGGAGAGTATTATCATTATATTTATGATGAAAATGCAAAATGTCTTGGCTCGGAAAAATGCAATGTTGACTGTTGGAGCTCCGATGAAAATTTTTATGAGGGAGTTTGTAAGTGTCATCGTATCTTAAACTCTGTAAAAGTTGCATTATATGGATATGATGATGTTAAAGTATCTTGGAGTAAGATTTCTAGAGCAACTGGCTACAAGGTATATTATAAAAAGTCTACATCCAACACTTGGTCATCAAAGACAACGACAGGAACATCCGTGAAAATTGCTAATCTTTCAGATGGTGTGAAGTATGATATTAAGGTTGGTACTTACAGGACGAAAGATGGATACAAATGCTATAATAAAGATAAATCAATAAGTATCTATACTTTAAAGAAAGTGACAGGTGTTAAAATTACAAAATCCAGAACAAAGGTTAAGGTATCATGGAAAAATATTGCGGGAGAGACAGGCTATCAGATATCTCAATCTACGAAGAAAAAAAGGACTAATATCATAGTTACATATAAGACAACTTTTGGAAATAGTAAATCTATTTCAGCAACAAAAGGAAGGACATATTATTACAAAGTTAGAGCATATAAGGTTGTGGATGGAAAGAAAATCTATGGACCGTGGTCAACAGCTATGAAGTATGTTAGAAAATAAGAATGATAAGATGGATAGATTTCTTGGATACATGAAATTGACGACATTGCGTAAACGGACAACTGCTGAGATTATGGGTATCTATATAAGGTGTTTGCAGCGGGAACAAAATATAATGAGATTATGAATTCATATGAGGAAAGTCGAAAGAGGATGGATATTCTCTGGAAGATGTGTTAAAAAGGATATTGATGCATCGGAAGGTAAGAGATTTCTTGAGTAGCGATTCGATGAGTACCGCAGTGATATGGAAGAAGATTTTAAAATGACACTGGAAGAAGTTATTGGCGAATATGAGGATGAACCATGTTGTATTAGAGATGTCGGTTTCCTCTCCTGTAGCAGAGCCGGACGCATTAGAACTGGCAAAAGAGCATTATGCATTTACCCCGGATCGTGTTGACCAGGGAACGAGTTCGGGTACGTTGAGTGAAGTCGTTGAATGTCTGAAGGTTTCTAAAATCTGGTATTTTTGGTGGGATTAAATATCCCACCATTTTTTAATCATTTCTTTTTGAACATAAGGTACAATTCTTAACAAGTTTTTTTCATTTTATAAAACATTTGTGACAAAATCAGTTTGACAATCCGAATAGCAATGAGATATAATGACAATGTGAAAATGTCAAACAGGAGTGATGGTTTATGAAGGTAAGAACGTTTGAAGAGGCTATAGAGAGAATAGATTTTTTGGAGAAAGAGAATGCAGAGTTAAAGAAAGAACTGGAGTATTATCGGAATCGAAAAATGAGTGGGCGTAAGGTACACAATGATAAGTGGATGGCGTCCTACAATGGTTTTGTAGATTGTTTTGAGTCTGGTATGGAAATTGCAGACATTGCAGAAAGGCAGAAGGTTAGTGAAAGGACTATTTATAGGTATAAGGCGTATTATGACCAGATTACAAAGGAAAGAAAATGATTTTGATAGACAGATTTATGAAGTATTCGTTTGATGGCAGGAACGGAGGAATACTTTGGAAGAAAAGGCAGAGTTGATGACGGTAGATAATATTTGTAATCGTGTTTATATCATAAGAGGACAGCAGGTTATGCTGGATTATGATTTGGCAGAGATTTATGGATATGAGGTTAAGCGTTTGAATGAGCAGGTAAAACGTAATATTACTAGATTTCCGGAAGACTTTATGTTTCAGCTTACGAAGGATGAAATTCCGGAAGATTTTTTAAAGTCGCAAATTGCGACTTTAAACGAAAATGGAAATAAAAGAGGGCTTCACATTAAAAAATTGCCATATGCATTCACGGAGCAAGGTATTTATATGCTTGCAACCGTTCTTAGAGGTGAACTTGCAGAACAGCAAAGTATTTTTATAATGAGAGCATTTCGTGAAATGCGTCATTACATAAAACAGAATCAGCAGTTTGTTACACAATCGGAAATGAGATTGGTGACCACAAAAGTATCAGAAATATCGGTACAAATGGCAAGTATGTCTGATAGACAGAAGAAAACAGAACAGGATGTTCAGAATATCCAGAAGAGCATAGATACTTTGAACGAAAATTTTGTGTCAGATAAGGTTGATTGCTTATCAGCTTAAGTATGAGGAATTAATGAAGAAAAAGGGGGAGAAGAATGGGGAAGAATAGAATTATCACAGTACAGGATATTCCTATCACAATAACTGAGGCAGATATTGATGATTACATATGTATAACAGATATGGCAGCTGCAAAATCTGATAATTCCAGAGCTGCAGATGTAATTAAAAATTGGCTGAGAAACAGAAACACTTTAGAATTTCTAGGAACTTGGGAACAGATTTATAACCAGAATTTTAAAGTGGTCGAATTCGACCACTTTAAGCAAGAAGCCGGGCTACATACATTTGTAATTAGTGTAAGTGATTGGATTGAGAAAACCAATGCAATAGGTCTGTTTGTAAAGAAGGGACGTTATGGTGGAACTTTTGCACATAAAGATATCGCTTTTGAATTTGCCTCAGCAATAAGTCCTGTTTTCAAATTGTATCTAATCAAGGAGTTCCAAAGATTAAAGGAGCAGGAAAATGATTTAAAAAAGATTGAGTGGGATGCTAAGAGATTTCTTTCAAAGAATAATTATTTAATTCAGACGGATGCTGTTAAAAATTACTTGATTCCTGCTTGCAATTACAGGGAGAATCTGCAATGGCTGCCATATGCCGAAGAGGCAGATATACTAAACGTTGCTTTGTTTGGATTTACGGCAAAGGCATGGAGAGACGCTAATCCTGAATTGGCTAAGAAGAGTAATGTGAGAGATTATTCTTCAATCAATGAGTTAACGGTGCTATCAAATCTCGAAACGCATAATGCACAGATGATACGTGAAGGTAAATCAAAAGAAGAACGATTTAAAATATTGAAAGATATAGCAGAATATCAGATTCGTATTTTAAATGAAGCTCAAAATATAAGCAATAGAATAGAAAAGAAAGAAAACGAATCTTAGAATTAGGATAAAAGACAGTCATATTGCCATGGAGACAAAAAATCATTTGAAGGTCCAAGGGGTGCAAAAATGGTGTTTGAGCAAAATGGTTTGCGATTGTTAATGAGAACTAAAGTTTTAATGCAGGCTGTTCATGGGAGCTGGTGGCATATGTTCCGTTTGGTGGTTGGAACGAATGTCCGGAAGTGGAGGAGATGTTGGCGGTATGTAAATACTGGTATCAAAAATATGGTGCCGTGCCGGTGACTATTTCCCATGATGTGTTGGAGATGTCGGTTCCTTCTCCTGTAGCGGAGTAGGATGCATTAGAAGTGGCAAAAGAGCATTATGCTTTTACCCCGGATCGTGTTGACCAGGGAACGAGTTCGGGTACGTTGAGTGAAGTCGTTGAATGTCTGAAGGTTTCTAACATCTGGTATTTCTGGTGGGATTAAATATCCCACCATTTTTTGACTTTTCTTCTTGAACACAAGATATAATTTTTGAAGTCGCAAAATGCGACTTCAAGAGATTGTAATTAAAAACAAGTAGTATAAAAACTCAAAAACCACCTAAGTTAAGAAAATGACCATCTATTGTAAAATTGTAGAAAATAATCCTAATAAAGCTATACTATAGGCAAGAAAGGAGGAAAGAGATGAAACTGGAAATTAAAATTGATACAAATGTTGTAGAGCCAGAGGCAGTGATAACAACGGCTGGCATGACAGATGAAGTGAACCGAGTTGTAAATTATATCAGCAACATGGAAGAGGCAACATCCATAATAACGGGCCAAAAGGATGGAAAAATTGAGTTGCTGGATCAGGACAATATTATACGGCTATATGCAGAGGATGGAAAAGTATTTGCAAAAACAAATCAGTCCACATATCAGATTAGGCTGCGTTTGTATGAGTTAGAGGAGCGATTAGATAGCGAAAAATTTGTGCGGATATCCAATTCGGAAATCGTAAATCTAAAGAAAGTGAAAAGTCTGGACCTAAGTTTTGTAGGAACAATATGTATGGAATTTGTAAATGGAGAAGTGAGCTACGTTTCTCGAAGGTATGTATCAAGGATAAAAAAAGTATTAGGATTATGAGGTGATTATAATGAAGAAGGAAATTTTAAAAAGAATTGGAATCGGAGTGTTAGGAGGAATTGTGATTAGCTATCTGATTACAATTGGTATATCGCTTATACTTGGTGATGGTAATTATTATCCATGTGTACCAAGTTTAGTTGAACGATTTGGAAGTGAGATTGCTGCCGTAATTATTCAAACGATATTAAGTGCGATTCTAGGCGGCGGATTTGCAGGAAGTTCATTTATCTGGGATAAGGATGATTGGAGTCTGCTTAAGCAGACAGGAATATATTTCTCTATTGTTACCGTACTTATGATGACAGTAGCGTATTTTTTGGACTGGATGGAGCACTCCATATCCGGCGTGCTTAGTTATTTTGTAATATTTTTGGTTATTTTTGTAATTGTTTGGATAAGCCAGTATATTATGTGGAAGAAGCGTATTGCCAGGATTAATGACAGGTTCCATGGTAAAAATTAAAATATGAAATTTGTTTTACTTCAGATACTCGCTTCCCTACAGCGCCATTTCATTCACTGAATTTGGTGCAGCAGGAAATTTCTATATTTCCAGGATAATTTGGAAAGAATGTGCTATAATATTTCGGATAGCAGATTCAGGATTTACTCAAATCGGTCTTTCCCAGGAAGACGAACAGATGATACATGGTCAGTCTGAAAGGAGAAAAGGGAATGAAAATAGGAATTGTCACTGGTGCATCCAGTGGATTGGGGAAAGAATTTGTTCGGCAGATTTCAGAGAAAATGCCAGATATACAGGAAATCTGGTCGATTGCAAGACGAAAAGAGCAGCTTGATGAATTGAAGCAGGAGCTGGGGGATGTTGTACGTCCACTGCCGCTTGATCTTACGGAGGAAAATAGTATTGCATTTTTGGAAGAGCTGTTGAAAGAGGAAAATCCGAAAATAGCAATTTTGGTCAATGCTGCCGGAGTTGGGAAAATAGGAAATTATCAGGAAATAGACCGCCAGGCTTTGGATGCCATGATTAATCTTAACTGCCGGGCTGCGGTGGATGTGACCACGATTTGTATTCCCTATATGAAATCAAAGAGCAGAATTCTGGAAATTTGTTCCACAGCAGCATTTCAACCAATCCAGCATCTTAATGTTTATGCAGCATCGAAAGCATTTTTATACCGCTACTCCCGCGCCCTTTATGTAGAACTTTTTGACCGGGACATCCGTGTTACTGCGGTTTGCCCATATTGGATTAAAGATACAGAATTCATTCCAATTGCAATGAATTCCGATTCGAATAAGTCCATTCGCCATTTCCCGTTTTCTTCCCGTTCCTGCAATGTGGTAAAGAGAGCACTACGGGACAGTCAAATTGGAATTCCTGTCTCTACTCCGGGATTGATTTGTTTCCTTCACCGGATAGCAGCCAAGATTATTCCAGCTCAGATTATGATGGGGATATGGGCTGTTGTAAAGAAAATATAGCCGGATTCCGGAGCAGTATGCTTTGAAGGCAATATTGACTTTTACGGTAAGAGTGGTTTTGCATATGCCAGCACATTTGGCATTCGGTATCATGGATTGCCGGAAGGAGGAGATGCTTCTTTTTTCCTTTGCAAAGAATTAACCCCGGGATATCTTAACGGTATTACCGGAGAATATGCCACACCGCAGGGGTATTTTGTGGATGAGAAGAAGGCTGAGGAGTTTGATCAGAATTTTCCATACAAGGAGAAAAAGAAACTTCCAGGGCAGATTTTCTAAGCAAAAACCCAAAGAGGGAACTAGCAGAAAGTTTGTGAATGTATAAACGAAAACGCTCCCCATCATCGGAGAATATCCGGTGGTGGGGAGTTTTGTAATTATTTTGCGAAATATATACAAATAAGGAAGGCTGGTCATT
>JBJEJE010000161.1:0-8858 GCA_051877755.1 Lachnospiraceae bacterium
TCAAATAGTGGAATTTAAACTTACAAAGTGGAATTTACTTTTTCAATTCACCTTTAAACTCCAAACCATTCATTCCTTTTTATGTTTCCTTTCTTTCTCGTTCCGGCAGCTGTGCTAAAATAATCGCAGCAAACATAATAAGACAGCCTGCACCTTCTTTTAAGCTTAATTGTTCATGAAGAATCAGTACTCCGGCAAGCACAGCAAAAACAGACTCCAGACTCATGAGCAGCGAGGCAACCGTTGGCTCCGTGTATTTCTGTGCCACAATCTGAAAGGTGTATGCAACACCACAGGACATCACTCCCGCATATAAAATCGGAACCGCACATGCCTTTACATCTGCTAAATGAACCGTCTCAAAAAACAGCATACAGATGATAGAAAGAACACCGCATACAAAAAACTGCATACAGGACAGTTTCACCCCATCTGCTTTTTCTGAAAAATAATCAACTACCAGAATGTGCAGGGAAAATCCAAAAGCCGCTCCCAGCTCCAAAAAATCACCTTTTGAGATAGAAAAATCTTCTTTCATGCAGAGAAGATAAAGACCACAGGCTGCTAAAACAACACAGATCCACAATACCGGACGAACCTTCTTCCCGATAAATATGCCAAGAACTGGAACCATTACAATGTATAACGCAGTAATAAATCCGGCTTTTCCTGCAGTGGTATATACCATTCCCATCTGCTGCAGGGTACTTGCAGCAAACAAACAAAGGCCACAGGCAAATCCGCCAATCATACCGGTTTTCGTATTATATATCTTGCCTTTTGCATCAGCCATAGATTCTTTGGTATCTTCATCATATTCTCTATTCGAAGAAGTTTTCCCCAACACAAAAATCACTGGAAGCAAAACAAAAGCCCCCAAAAGACTACGAATACCATTAAAAGCAAATGGTCCGATATATTCCATTCCACTACGTTGTGCCACAAAAGCACAGCCCCATATAAATGCTGTTATCACCAGCATGATATTTCCCTGCATTTTCTTCGACATCATCTTATCCTCATATGTATTCTTAAAACACTTAGACATTCTAAGGTTTCAGGTAAAAAAAGTCAATGAACGTTAAAAAAAATGAAGAATCAAAGTAAAATCCGGTCATTTACTTTCAAAAGGAAAGAGAATCTAATGCAGGAACAAGCCATGAGGCAATAATTTTGATGCTGCATAAACCGCTTTCATGGGCAGACCATAGATTGATCTCTCTTTTCCGTCCTTTGCATCCCGAAGGGCTTTTGCCACCACCGGCCCCGGTTTTACTGTCACCAGCTTTTTCAAAGGCTTTGCTTCCTTTCCTGCATTGGAAATTGCCAAAAACTCTGTATCCACCGGTCCCGGACATACTGCCGTAACGGTAATGTTCCGGCCTTTTACCTCTGCCTGTAAGGCATTAGAAAAGCTTAATACAAATGCCTTAGATGCCGCATATACTGCAAATTCCTTTTGTGGCAGAAAAGCAGATGCAGAAGCCATCTGAATGATGTTCGACGGTCTGCTCATATAAGGCAATACCATATGGGTTACTGCCACCAGTGCCCGGTCATTCAAATCTACCATATTAACGGCTTCCTTCCGGGTAATCTCATCAAAGCATCCTGCTCTGCCAACACCGGCAGCATTTACTAAAATCCGTACAGAAGGCTGTTCTGCAGACAGACGCTTTTCCAAAATATCCAGATCCTGTTCTTTGCATAAGTCCAAAGGCAAAGTCTGAACCCCGATATCACCCAGTTCTTTTTTTAAGGATAAAAGTTTCTCCTGTCTTCTGGCAATCAGCCATATTTCATCTATGGTTTTTGTACATCTTGATAACTGCCTTACAAATTCCCTTCCCATTCCGGAAGAGGCACCTGTTATTATGATAATCCGTTTCTTCATCATCCGTCTCCTAACAATCCACTCAACCAAGTATCTTTCTATTTGAAACAGAAACCACATGAAATGGTTCTTTCTCCCTGTAAGATTACATCCATCTCCAGCCCGGTAAATATTTATTCTTAATGGTTCCCTTGGATAATTTTCCGAATCCAAGCGGATATTTTTCCACACAGATTAAACAGATTCCGTCTTTGCAGGATGTCGTTTCTTCTTCAGAAAGTTCTATTGTCTCCCCTTTTAAATATTTAATCACCCTGTCATCTTCCACCGGCAGCGGAACCGTATTGGGAAACTGTTCTGCCGTTAAAAACATTGCCAGCGACTGGCTTGGCTCAAACCGGTTCTTTTTCATATCTCCCATATACAGACCACAGCGGAGAATCCGGAGTCCTTTTACAAAAGGCATTTTTTCCGGAATATAGAAAACCCGTTCCTTCTGCACATCCATTCTGGATAAATCAAAGGGATAATCCAGTGACTTGATAAATGCTTCTGCCTCTGCACTGAGCTTCTCTTTTGAAAATACATATTCCGATACAGGAGAGGTAAATACTTCTGTGTTCTCTTTTTTCACCATTGCCACAAAATGCCCTTCCCCTTCAATGCGGTGCGGCCACAATCTTCTGCATTTTGTAAGCTCTTCATTGCCAGTCAGTCCCCATTCCGGGTGCCCGGTATCAAACCCATCTATCAACGGTAATTCCACCAGATGCAGGGAATCATCCAAAGAAAGCAGATATTCAATGGACTGTTCATTTTCCTCCTTTGAAAAGGTACAGGTGGAATAAATGAGGGTTCCACCCGGCTTTAACATGGTAACTGCCTCTTTCAATATAGAGCGCTGCAGTCCCACAAACAAATCCACACCATTGCTCTCCCATGCCTTTGTCATATTGCTCTGTTTACGGAACATTCCTTCACCAGAGCAGGGAGCATCAATCAATATCTTATCAAAAAATGAAGGAAAACGTTTTGCCAGTTCATTGGGCGGTTCACTGGTAACCAGTGCATTTCCCACACCGAATACCTCAATATTCTTAAGCAGTGCCTTTGCCCTGGAATTACTGATATCATTGGTGACCAGCAGTCCAGTGCCGTCAAGCTTAGCTGCAAGCTCGGTCGACTTGCCTCCCGGAGCTGCACAAAGGTCCAAAACCACATCCCCTTTTTCAACAGGAAGAAGACTTGCCGTGGTCATGGCTGATGGTTCCTGGATATAGTAAAGACCGGCAAAGTAAAAGGGATGCTTTGCTGGTTTTTCAGTTTTTTCATAATAAAATCCGTTAGGACACCATGGAACCGGTTTTAACGTATAAGGGGATATTTTCAAGAAATCCTCCACAGAAATCTTAGAGGTATTGACCCGTAATCCCTGATGTGCCTCACACTCAAAAGAGGCCAGATAATTCTCATAATCTGGCCCTAACATATCTTTCATTTTCTGTTCAAATGCGACTGGTAAATCCATTGTTATCCTCCGCTATCTATACAACGGTTCTGCTAAGCATATGGCAAAGCAGAACCGTTTCTTTTCATTTATGCCAGACTCTGTGCTTTATAGCCTTCTGATATAATATCCAGCTGCTTTGAAAAACGTTCTAACTGCTCTAAATCTCCGGTCTGGTATACCTTATAAAACTCATCCTGTATCTTAAGTACCTCTCTTTTGTTTGCAACCTTAAATAAGTTCTGAATGTTGATTAGAATATCCGAAACTAAAGTTGCCTTGATCTGGAATATGTTCTGTGCATCCATGATCTCATCCCGGACAGATCCCATCTCCTCATCCAGTGTAATAATGGCATCCGATGCCTTTAGAAGCCGTTCCTTGATATGGGCTGGCATATTGCCTTTATACTTATATTGCAGAGAATGTTCAATGGTTGCCCAGAAATTCATAGCCAGAGTCCGGATCTGAATCTCTGCCTGAATCCGCTTGGTTCCGTCTAATGTATAGACATCATAATAAATAATCATATGATAGCTGCGGTAACCGCTTTCTTTCATGTTGTGGATATAATCCTTTTCTCTTACAACCTCCATGTCAGTCCGGTTATGTATAATCTCTACTACCTTCTCAATGTCCTCCACAAACTGACACATAATGCGGATTCCCGCCATATCTGATATACGGTCATCGATCTCTTCGATCGCAATATTTTTCTTTTGCATCTTATCCAGTATACTGGATATTTTCTTTACACGTCCTGTCACCTGTTCGATTGGTGAATATAATCCCGCATTCCGGTATTCCTCAATGATATGATTGAATTTAACAATCAGCTCATCTACAGCTAACCGGTATGGGTCAAGTATCTCACGCCAAAGCTGAATTTCCATATTGTAGTCACCCCGTTCTTTGTTATATCGTACTTATTTATTCCTTCGTATCGTAATAACTTTCGTACATTAAATCTTTTCCAAACACAGATATAGTTATTTTATCATATTATTATGCAAAATAAAAGGATTACTCATCATCAATTTTTTGCAAATATAGATAAGAATTGACAGGCTCTTCATCACCGTCTGTATTCTGAATATAAATTCCAAAATGCAGATGAACAGGAAAATTCCCCTCCGTTCCTTCCTGCCCTTCCCCGGTATTCCCCATAAATCCCAGCAGTTCTCCAGCCTGTATGGTTTTACCGGCTGAAATACCGGCTGCATAAGAATCCAGATGAGCATAGTAATAATAAATTCCCTCTTCTGAAGTAATTCCTATCCGGTATCCGCCAAGATACAGCCAGCCTATATTGGTTACTATTCCATCCGTTGCACTGATAACAGGAATCCGTCCCGGCTGGTTTTTCAAATCCATAATGTCACAGCCATCATGTCCGCCATTTTGTCTTGCCTCACCATAGGTATCCTCATAGGAAACTTCTTCCCGATATGCAAGAGGAACAGGGAAACATTTCATATCGGATTGGATTTTTCGATTGATATCATTCTGGGTTATCCGTTCTTCTTCAAAAGTATGGCACCGTTGTAAGAGATATACATGAAGCCCTTCAATCAAAAAAGCTTCCCCTGCTAAAAGCAACAGGATCATAACAACACTCTTTGCAAACTGTTCCATAAAAAACCTCCACATATTCATTATATGTGAAGGTCTAATATTTAGTATAGGTTAATTCACATTGAATATTCAATCCGCCGGATAATATAATTTGCTTTTTCATATATTTCAAGTGGATCTGCATGGATGCGGTATGTTCCATCCACATATACGATTTTTCCGGCTATCATAGTCATAATCACATTGTCATTGCTGCCACTATAGATCAGATTATTGACCAGATGATTCATAGGCTGCATATTCGGTCTTAACAGATCAATCAGAATCATATCTGCCTGTTTTCCCTCAGCAATACTGTTGCAATCCGAAAGCCCTAACATATCTGCTCCGTTTACAGCCGCCATTTTCAATACTTCATATGGGGAAACTGCTGCTGCATCCTTGTATTTTATCTTTTGCAGAGCTGCTGTTAAATACATTTCCTTAAAGAAATTTAAGTTATTGTTGCTGGCTGGTCCGTCAGTTCCTATTGCCACCGGAATTCCTTTTTCCAAGTATTCCTTAACCGGTGCAATTCCACTGGCAAGCTTTAAATTAGAGGAAGGATTGGTTACTACATAGATTCCTTTTTCCTTTAAGATATCCATATCCTCACTGTCTGTATATACAAGGTGATGTCCTGCACCGCCATAGTCGAACAGCCCCATCTGATCCATAAGCTTAACCGGCGTCATACCGTACCGTGTAATACATTCTTCCACTTCACGCATGGTTTCACTGTTATGCATAAAAACCGGTTCCTGGTATTTTCTGGAAAGCTCTGCGATCCGCTCTAACAGAGTACGGCAGCAACTGTATTCAGAGTGAAATCCCAATTTGTAATCCACCAGCGGATGGCATTTATGAAATGCTTTGTAATCCTGTACCAGTGTATCCACTGCATCATCCACCGGTTCTTCCGAACCAAATACCGTACCGGATAATACAACACGAAATCCCATATCTATACATGCTTTGGCAATCATTTCCGGATAAAAGTACATTTCAAAGCTGGTGGTAATGCCACCACGTACATATTCCAAAACCGCCAGCTGCATCAGGGTATAGATATCGTTCTCTGTAAGCTTTGCCTCTGCGGGAAATATTTTTTCATTCAGCCATTCCTGAAGGGGCAGATCATCTGCATAGGAACGCAGAAAGGTCATAGGACCATGTGCATGGCAGTTTTTAAACCCCGGCAACAACAGATTTCCCATACAGTCAATCTGCTCATCAAAGGTTTCTTCTGACAGGGAAAATGTCTTTGCATCCGATTCCTTCACAACTTTTTCAATCCGGTCATTTTTTATCCATACTTCACCGGAAAAAATATCTTCTCCCTCCTGCATGGTTAAAATCCTTGCATGATATAACCGTATCCGCATACTACCACACCCTTTTTATAATTTTGCAATTACTTTTTTTACTAGTGTCTGGAATTTCGGAGCCACCTGATCTGCTGCAGCTTTTACTTCTTCATGACAAAGAGGCTTCTCGCTGATTCCGGCAGCAAGATTGGAAATAAAAGAAATTCCACATATCTTCATACCCATATGATTAGCGGCAATCGCCTCTACCACAGTACTCATTCCCACTGCAGAAGCACCTAATATTTTACACATCCGTATCTCTGCCGGTGTTTCATAGCTTGGACCCGTTAACTGTAAATAAACGCCCTCTTTCAGCGGAATGTCCAGTTCCTTACTGCTTGTCCGGATTATCTCCTGTAAATCCCTGTCATACACTTCACTCATGTCCGGAAAACGGACACCAAATGCGTTCTCATTTCTGCCTAACAATGGATTAGGAACAAAACAGGAAATGTGGTCTGTAATCATCATCAAATCACCGCACTGAAAACCATCTCCCAATCCACCTGCGGCATTGGTGAGAAATAAAGTCTTGGCACCCATGGCATGCATCAGACGTACAGGTAATACAACATCCTCCATGGAATATCCTTCATAGTAATGCACCCTGCCCTGCATAATAACCACCGGAGTATCCTCAATATAACCAAAAACAAAACGTCCTTTATGACCCAGTACTGTGGAATGTGGAAAATCTGTAATTTCTGAATATTCCAATGTATCACAAATCTGAATCTGTTCAGCTAAATCTCCAAGACCAGAGCCTAAGATCAATGCCACCCTTGGTACAAAATCCGTTTTATTCCGTACACAGGCAAGACAGCTTTCCACCCGTTCCATTAATGCTCCCATAGATACCTCCTATATATCAATCCAGATGTATATTATTTACGGTTTGCATTATCCCAGAAATAAACAATAACCGGATCTCCAACCTCAAAATTATTATATAAAGTCTCTGCTAAATCGTATGGTAGATTTACACAACCATGGGAACCACTATAATAATAAATACTTCCTCCATACTGGCTTCTCCAGCCTGCTGCATCATGAAGCCCGATTCCTCCATTAAACTGCATCCAGAAGGTTACAGGCGATTCATATTCATATTCGTAGGTTGTCTTTTCCACCTTGACTTTTTTGCCATTTTTATTCTTCTTCGTTATGGTTTTTGTAACAGCTTTCTTTTCACCTCGCAGGACAGTCGGACTTAATTTATCCTGAATTGCATATAATCCAATGCAGGTACCGTTTCCGGTAGATTCTTTTCCGGATACACAGTCTCCCTCTGCAATTTTCTTACCATTTTTATAGGCAAACACTTTCTGCTCCGATAAGTTAACTTCGATATAGGTGTCTCCGATATCATTTTCACCCTGTAATGTATAGCCCTTGCTGTCAAATACAACATCTACTGTTGCTGGTTTTCCAGAAGTCAAAGCTTTGTAAAGTGCCTTTTCCGTATCTTCCTGATTCATTTCATATCCGAATGCATCACCTTCTGCCGTAGCCTTCCGGTTATTAAAGGAAGTGGTAAATGTTCTCTTTGTTCCAAGGGTATCATATTCCTTAGCGAGAGATTGTACATATTTTTTTACAAGACTTTCGGATATTTCATATTCGTCGCCCTTCTTCTCAAGAACCGCCTCATATAACTCCATACCAGGTTCCAGGGTAAGGTCATCTAACTGCAGTTTTATCTCATTTTTTGCATATTCATTCTTTGCATCCAGTTCTGTTTGCAAATCTTTGTCTGTTTCATAAACTTGTGGAAGTTCATAACAGCCGGCATCCACCATTACCAATGTCGGTAAAACAGCTGATAAGCTGTCATTAACTGCCTTCTCAAATACATCTATCTTAAGCGTGCTTCCCAACACTTCCTTTACAATGGTAAATTTACCGTCCTCAACACCAACATAAGCATCCTTTGGTTTCACCATTGTTTTCTTATCCAGTATCTTAAGTCCTTCCAGTATTTCGGAAAGTGCAGCCTCATCCCAGGAAGCATCTGCACCAACCTCGTAATCATGATGTTCAAACATATTGATAAACCAGATATATGCTGCCTGTTGCTTCAGACAGGAGGAAAAATCATCATGCAGGGAAATCTGCATAGATATATCCTTTCCGTCAATGACAATATCTTTATCATCAATGGTCTGCAGCGTCAGTTTATAATCAGTGTAGAATTGATCCAGGGTTTGTTTTGCAGCAGTCTTATCCATACCAGAAACAGCAATTCCGTTAATTGCCACATCCTGATAAAAATGTCCGGAAAAATATATAAATCCTGCAAGATAAGCAACCAGCAAAACACCTGCAAGGGAAGCCAGAGTAATCCATAATGCCTTTTTACTCTTTGGTTCCTTGACAGACTTCATATCGCTATCGCCATTTTCTTTCTTTGCCGCTTCCGCAGCCGCTTTCGCTTCTGCTAACCTCTTACTCTGCGATACCGCATTGTTGGAAACTTCCACCTTCTTCTCGTCTTTTTCCTTAGAATCTTCTTTTGTGGAGTCTTCTTTCTTTG
>JBJEJE010000161.1:8958-29386 GCA_051877755.1 Lachnospiraceae bacterium
TCTTCTTTCTTCGTGTCTTCTTTTACAGAAGCTTCCTTCTTCACTTCTTCTGAGCTATCTTCCTTTATAGATTGCTCTTCTTTTGGACTTTCCTTTTTTGTATTTTCCTCTGCCTTTCTTGAATTGTCTTCCTTATGTAAATCGTCAAAATCAGTAATTGCATTATCGTCAGCAGCAGTTTTCTTTTTTTCTTCTTCCCTCATTGTGTTTTCCTTATCGTCCATTTACGCACTCCTATTTAGTTTCCTGATAAAGCGTGACCGATACAATCTCCGGTAAATTATTTACACGGAACTTGAAAGTATGATTCCCCAGTCCCCCGCTTAAAATCATATATTTATTTGAATATTCAAATAATCCCTTATCATATTTGGGAAAGAAATGAATCATCGGTGATAATACACCACCCAAAAACGGAATCCGAATCATTCCCCCATGTACGTGACCTGAAAAAGTAAGATTAGCTCCCCATTTTGCATATTCTTTAAAATAATCCGGATTATGTGCAAGAAATATATGATATTCCTCCTCATTGCATATGCCAAACAGATTCTTCAGATAATCCTCCGGCATCGGCGTACGGATCATTCGTTTATAAAGTCTGGGTGTCAGATTTAACCCGTATAAATGAAGAACACCATCTTCACGCTCCAGGGTTACTTCCTGATCCAGCAGTACATGAATATCTGAAGATAGTCTTTCCCGAAACATCTTCCACATATCACCATAGGTATCTGTATAAATGCTGGCACGAAGCTCATGATTGCCCATACTGAAATAAACCGGTGCAATATCATTTAAAGCATTCATTGTATCTGCCGCAAAGGTTACATCCTTTCCCGGTTTTCCAATAATCATATCTCCGGTTACCAGAATGATATCAGGATTCAATTTTGCAATCCTGCAAACCAATTCCTCGTTATTCTTTCCAAATGCAGTGTTGTGCAAATCAGAAAGCTGCACAATATGAAATCCATGAAATGCACGGGGAATCAAAGAATCCTTTATCTGGTATCTGGTAACAGTCAACCGGCGGTTTTCAAAATAGCTTATAACACAAACCACTATCAGGCACACAACAATAAGTATACTAAGAATTTCTAATATGTTCAAGCACAATTTCATTGGTAACTCCTTATTTTTTAATAAATATTGATAAACTGACGGAATAATTTATCCAGTGCATGATGATATTTCTGTTTTTCCACTGATTCCACTGCAATGATGTCGACACTTCCAAGTACAGTACCATTTTGTTCGTATTCCATTTTTGCTACCACATCTCCTTTTGTAATCGGTGCGGTATCCTTCACGATTACCTGCTTTTTTGTAATGTTATCCGCATTCGCTTCACCTACAAATACATGGTGAAAATTCTGCTCTGCCTTTACAGCTACCTTATTTTCCACACCATCTTTGATCTTAATATAATTATTGCCATCTAAAACTTTGTTATCCTCATAAATCCGGCAATTTGCAAATCCATAATCTAACAGTTTTGCTGCATCAGAATACCGGATATCTTTTGTTTCAGAACCCATGACAACTGCAATCAGCGTTGTTCCGTTTCTGGTAGCCGTAGCAGACATGGAAAATCCGGCAGCAGAGGTATAGCCGGTTTTCAAGCCATTGGCACCTTCATACTTTTTTAGAAATTTGTTTGTATTTGCAAGACCAAATTCAGACTCCCCTCTGTTGGTCCGATGAATAATAGTATCCATCCAGATTGTGGAATAGTTGGTAACCTCCGGATGTTTTAATAAAAGCTCCCTGGAAAGAATGGCAATATCCCTTGAACTCATCAAATGACCGTCTGCTTCTAAACCACAGGCATTTTCAAAATGCGTATTGGTCATCCCCAGTTCAGCCGCCTTCTCATTCATCATGGTAACAAATGCAGGTTCGCTTCCTGCAATCGCTTCTCCAATTGCAACAGCTGCGTCATTGGCAGAGGAAACAATCATACATTTTAACATATCCTCTACTGTCTGCGTCTCCCCAACTTCCAAATATACCTGGCTTCCTCCCATACTGGCTGCATGCTCGGATACAGTTATAGTATCTGTCAGGCTGAACTTTCCCGCATCTATGGCGTCAAATGCCAATAGCATGGTCATGATCTTGGTAACAGATGCAGGTCTTCTTGCTGTATCTGCATCCTTTTCATATAGCACCTGTCCGCTGTTTAACTCCATCAATAATACAGAAGGCGATTCAATATCCAATACAACTTCCTGTTGTTTAGATGCATCCTCTCCTGCTCCATCCGATTCCGCTGAGGTACCATCTTCTTCTGATGTTACCCCGCTGTTTTCTGTACCAATCACCTGTATTTCCGGAACCATCCCGATTATAAATAAAACAATAATTCCAATGATAATTCTTTTTTTCACTGAAAGCTACCCATACTCTCTTTCTTTCAGTTTATTATCGATTGGAGAGATTTATTCATGTATTCTGACAATCTGAAAATATTACAGACTCATTCCAGGGATTTATATCTGTTCCCTTGTAATCACTTCATAAACAATCGGATTATGAAAATCAATTTCCTGCGATAATGTATATGCATTTACGAAACGATTTTCTGCCTCATCAAGCTTTGTTTCGTCATTACCATAAAGGATTGCAATCTCATCTGTATCTGTAATCCGGTCTCCCAAATGTTTGAATAACCGGATACCAACTGTCAGGTCAATTTCACTGTCCTTTGTCTGCCGTCCCCCGCCTAATACCAATGAGGTCATTCCAATCTCCTGATTATTGCAGCCGGTCAGATATGCCTGTTTCCAATCCGCAGTCTCCTTTTTTGCCAGAAACAGATTTTTCCCGGTAATCCTTCTTTGATAGTTTGCTTTTTCAAATTGTTCCGGATTGTCTAAATAATCCGGATTTCCGTCCTGTGCTGCCACAAATGCTTTCATCTTTTCAAATGCCCTGCCAGAAGAAATAGATTCTTCCACCATATGCATAGCCATATCTTTTGACTCTGCTTTCCTGGCAGCTAACAGCATATAGCAGGCAAGGGTTTTGGATACCTCCATCAGACGTTTCTCGCCTTTTCCATTCAGACATTCAACCGCTTCTTCCACCTCAAGGATATTGCCAACCGCATTTCCCAGCGGTTCATTCATATCAGTGATAATAGCTATGGTATCTTTTCCTGCCAACGTTCCAATCGCTACCATGGTTTTTGCAAGCAGGCGGGCATCCTCTAAAGTCTTCATAAATGCCCCGGAACCAACCTTTACATCTAACACAATGGCATCCGCACCGGCTGCTAATTTCTTACTCATGATGCTCGCCGCAATTAAAGATACATTGTCAACTGTCGCTGTCACATCCCGAAGTGCATAGATTTTCTTGTCGGCAGGTGCAAGGTTAGCAGTCTGTCCCACAATGGCAAGTCCGGTTTCATTTACCTGTGCAATGAAATCCTCTTCGGAAATGCTTGTCTGAAATCCAGGAATCCCTTCTAACTTGTCAATGGTTCCACCAGTATGTCCTAAGCCTCTTCCGCTCATTTTCGCAACAGGAACCCCTAAACTTGCAAGAATCGGACCTACGATTAAACTGGTTTTATCTCCTACTCCCCCTGTGGAATGTTTATCTACCTTAATTCCATGAATCGCTGATAAATCCAGGCGGTCTCCGCTGTCTGCCATTGCCATGGTAAGCTCCTTGGTTTCCTCATGGTTCATCCCCTGAAAATAGACTGCCATCAAAAAGGCTGCCATCTGGTAATCCGGAATATCCCCTTTTGTAAAGCCATCTACCATATAGCTTATTTCAGCTTTGTTTAAAACGTGTCCGTCACGTTTTTTCATGATAATATCATACGTATTCATCCAAATTCCTCCTTTCCGAGCTACAGCGAATTTTTTAGACTTTGCCCTATGGAAAGTTCCTTTACTCCAAAATTATCCGCAATAGTTGCTCCTATGTCCGCAAAGGTATTCAAAGTTCCAAGATTAATTCCCTGCTTCATCTGCTTATGATACATAAGCACCGGTATATATTCTCGCGTGTGATCCGTACCACGGAAGGTAGGATCACAACCATGGTCTGCATTTATGATAAGCAGGTCATCCTCATGCATTTTGGCAAGGATTTTACCAAGTTCTTCATCAAAGGTTTCCAATCCCTGAGCATAGCCTTCCACATCCCTGCGGTGTCCCCAGGTGGAATCAAATTCCACAAGATTGGTAAAGATTAATCCATCATGCTGGGTTTCCATGAAATCTGCCGTTTTTTCCATGCCATCCACATTACTCTTTGTATGGACTGCATCTCCAATTCCCACTCCGCAGAAAATATCTTCAATCTTACCTACGGCTGAAACACGGTAACCTGCATTATTTAAATATGACAACAGACTTTCCGAAGTTGGCTTTAAGGAAAAATCCCTGCGGTTAGCCGTTCTTACGTATTTGTTATTTTCCTTTATAAATGGTCTTGCAATCACTCTTGCTACAGCATGTTCTCCCTGTAATAATGCTCTTGCTGTCTCACATATTTTGTATAGTTCTTTTAACGGAATCACTTCCTCATGTGCCGCAATCTGAAATACAGAATCCGCAGAGGTATATACAATTGGATATCCGGTACGCATATGTTCATCTCCAAGTTCGTTGATAATCTGCGTTCCACTTGCAACAATATTACCCAGATACCCCATACACCCTGTACGTTTCAGAAATTCATCCATGATTTCCTGCGGAAAGCCTGCCGGATAAGTTGGAAATGCCTGTTTTGTCTCAATACCGATCATTTCCCAATGACCGATTGTAGTATCCTTTCCATTTGAAAGCTCCCTTGCTTTGCCGTAGGCACCAACCGGTGTAATATCCTTTTTTGGCAGTGTGGTGCCGTCAATGGAAAACAGCCCCAGTTTTTCAAGGTTTGGTACATTCAGATATCCCCGTTTCTTCATAATGTTACCAAGCGTATCTGCACCAACATCACCAAAAGCATCTGCATCCGGTGCTTCACCGATTCCTACACTATCTAAAATAATCCAAATCACCCGTTTAAACATGTAACACACCTCCATTTTCATCTCAGACATTATATTTCCCATAAAAACAATGCTTTCATTTATAACAAAAAATCCTGTACCCCTTTTGATAATCGAGGTGTTTTTCTTGTCCATGTCTTGATAGTTTCCTGTTTTAAAAATTCTATAAATCCATCTATACGTTCTGATTTATCAAAAATTGCAAGACTCATATAATAGGCCTCTTTATCTTCCTCATATATAACAGCAGGTGGATAGTCATGTATCATAAGATAGTAATTAAGCAGGGTTCTGCCAACTCTTCCATTTCCATCTGCAAATGCATGTATCCCTTCAAAATTCAAATGAAAATAGGCAGCAATTGTAAGTACATCTTTTCCATCATTCTCTTCTATTTCCCTGCATAAGAAATCGACCTCCTCCGCAACATCTTCAAAAGGAACACCAATATCTTCTCCAACTACATAATCATGTTTTTTGTACTCACCAGGACGCTCTCCCTGTTGAAATCTTGTTTCATCATAACATCCATTCATAAGCAATCTATGCAGTTCCCTGATAAATTCAGGTGTAACCGGCTGTTTTTCGATTATTTTTTCTTTTAAATAATCGTAGCATATTTTTTGATTATTCAACTCAAACAACGTCCGCAGATCACCAGTATAATTCACCACTCTGCCATTTTCAAATATCTCTCTGGTATTATGAATGGTAGTCTGTGGATTCTCAATTACATTGGAATGATACGCAAACAATACTCTGAAATTATTAAGTTCCGTATCCAAATCTTCTACAGTCATGATTCTTTTAGACTGCCATTTTTTTAACACATCTGAATATTCCAAGATAGACCTCCTGTACTATACATGTCGTCCAATGCCATTTTGTGCTTATTATAACATATTTTTAAGACCTTTAGACAATAATTTTACATTCCTGCTTATTGTCAATATACCATTCTTTATCTTTCAACTTTATCACAATCTTTTCTGGTAAAAAACAGCAGCTGCTACTGCCTGAACACCCGGAAACACTTCCCGGTAATGGGTATCGTAACAACTGCTGTTTGTGTAAAAACTTTGTTTATTTAATCATCCTTTAATTTCAGACTCAAACCGGACTGCGATTTTTCTTCTGTTGCTGCTGTATAAGATGTATTATAAATATCTTCATCATGAGAATCGGTTGTATTATTCATCTCAGAATTTCCAAAATCGAATGCACTGCCGGAATATGCATTTGTCTCATTGTTATCCGATGCAAATGAACTGTTTGAAGAATATTCCGGTGTTTCCGTATGAAAAACAGGATCCAGTCCGGCTCCGCTGTTTACCGGTCCATTATTCGCAAACATAACATCCTGTTTCTTTCTGGAAGATAAAATCGGAACAATAATAATTCCTCCTCCAATTACAAGGCATACTAATCCGACTACAATCTGCCACAACCAGCCTTCATAATTATCACATTTGATATAATACGGTAAAATCAGCTCATTTACCTCTGCCTGGGTAAATCCGATATCCAACATATAACTTTCTAAGTAGCCTTTCGTCTCGCTGTCCATAGCCTTAACCTGCCCCTTAAAATGCACCAGTTCCGGTTCTACGGAAGTTTCACCATTCCAATATGCGAAGGTGGCATCCGCCTGTGCCTCCAATTCATTTTCCTGGGTGGTTGTAAAATTCAAAAGACCCATGTACTGTTTCTCACCAACCGGAATCAGATAATTGTATTTTGAATCTCCGGTTTTTACTCCATTTCTGGTGGTATAATTCTCTTCGAAGGCACCCAGATTTGCATAGAGATCCCCTTCAATAATCATTCCTTTTTCGTACTCTTCTTCAAGCATGGAATTGTAATCTGCCGGGGTTTTGCTGTCATATATGAAATCCCTTATACCCATAAAGGTAAAAATAGCACCCAGCATAAGTAAAAACACTACAAATCTTGATAAAATATTATTTCCCCTCATTTATAAATATCTCCTTTGTATTATTTAAAAAATGACAGATAAAACCGCCATTTTTCATTTTATATGTGTTGTTATAACAGTTCTGCCATATCAAGCAGTAATCTCTCGGATTTCTCCCAGCCAAGACAAGGGTCTGTAATCGACTTGCCGTAGCAGCCAGCACCAACAGCCTGATTGCCATCCTCAATATAAGATTCTACCATAACACCCTTCACAAGCTTTGCCACATCCCCGCTGTGACGCATACTGTGAAGAATCTCTTTTACGATACGAGGCTGTTCTGCCCATTTCTTACCGGAATTATTGTGGTTTGCGTCCACGATAACAGCCGGATTTTTCAGTGTGGAGAACTTTTCATAAGCCTCATGCAGCAGAATGAGGTCTTCATAGTGGTAATTTGGTACGGATACACCATGGCGGTTTAAAGAACCTCTTAAAATACAGTGTGTAAGAGGATTACCATCTGATTTTACTTCCCAGCCGGCTGTCATAAATGTGTGACCGGACTGGCCGGCAACACAGGAATTCATCATAACAGAATAATCTCCTGATGTAGGATTCTTCATACCAACCGGAACATCAATACCGGAAGCTGTCAATCTGTGTGACTGGTTTTCAACAGAACGTGCCCCAACTGCAACATAGGATAAAATGTCAGACATATATGGCCAGTTATCGGAATAGAGCATCTCATCCGCAGCAGTAAGCCCTGTCTGGGAAATGGCATCAATATGCATCTTACGGATAGCTTTTAGTCCTTCAATAAAATTAGGCTTCTCCTCCGGGTTTGGCTGATGTAACATTCCTTTATATCCGGAACCATTGGTTCTTGGCTTATTTGTATAGATTCTTGGAATAATGATAATTTTATCCTTTATCTTTTCCTGCACTTTTGCAAGGCGGGTAATATAATCCAAAACCGCATCCTCATTGTCTGCAGAGCAGGGACCAATAATGGCTAAAAATTTATCAGATTCGCCGGTAAACACTTTTGCAATTTCGGCATCTCTTTCTTCTTTAATTTTTTTCAGTTCAGCACTCATCGGAAACAGTTCTTTGATCTCTTCTGCCGATGGCACCTGGGAAATATAATGTAAACCCATTTTCAAACTCTCCTTTTGTATAGTAAATTCACACGGTTTTCAGTTTACCATGTAGCAGTTAAAAAATCAACCTGCTGATACCAGAAAATACCTTTTGAAAATCTGCCCCATTACATAGCCGTATGTTATTTTTCTGCGTTCTTCCTTGGAATATAATGGAACCACTTTATAAACTTCGTCATTTACCGTTATTGTGAGTTCTCCAATTGTTGCATCTTTTTTAACAGGAGCTTCTATGCAGGAAGGCAGCTTAACATCAAATCCTACTATTTCATCATCACGAAGCAGCAAAGATACCGAATCCTTCGTATATGGTGTGATGCTTCCGCCTTCTATACTGTCCGTAACCGGTATCTGCTGAAATGTAGTATCAGAAGCCAGAATTTCTTTTTGGTTATACTCCTTCATACCGTAATCCATCAGATTTGTGGTATCTTTCCATTTATAGGTTTTATTAGGCGGCCAGCCACAGGCAAGGACTACACTGACAAAGCATTTATTATCCTTGTTAACAGCTCCCACAAAGCAGTATCCGGCATTTCCGGTAAAACCGGTCTTAATACCGATAGCACCTTCATAGGAGGTTAGAAAACGATCTTTATTATTCACTGTAAAACTTTTTCCGGTAGTCTGTTCATGGAACGTGTAAGAAGGTGTCTGGATGATATGTAAAAATTCCTCATTTTTAATGGCATAGCTGGCAATCAATGCCAGGTCATAAGCAGTGGAATAATGATTTTCAGCATCTAATCCATTTGGTGTGACAAAATTGGTATGATAGGCACCCAGTTCCTTTGCCTTTTCATTCATCATTGCCGCAAATCCTTCCACACTTCCACCAACGTGTTCCGCTATGGCAACTGCCGAATCATTATGGGATTCCAGCATCAGGGAATAAACTAAATCCCCAAGCCGGTACTGCTCCCCTGTTTTCATGTTAAGCTGTACATCCGGCATGGAGGCTGCATATTCAGAGACAGATACAATATCATCAAGATTTGCATTTTCAAGGGTGACCAGCAGCGTCATAATTTTTGTGGTACTTGCCATGGGCACCTGTTCATAACCGGATTTTTCAAATAACACCCTGCGGTTAGAAGCATCCATCAGTAATGCATACCGGGCATACAGTTTGGAAATGCCTTCTGTATCCCCTGCGGTTTCCACCACTGCATCATCAGATTGAGAATCATCCTGCACCGTTTCTTTCATTTCATCCTCATAAGTTAAATGATAGGTGTAGATTTCTGAAGAATTCTGACTGTCTATCCTTTTTTCTCCCTCATTTAAAATGAAACAGGACAGTGCCAGGAAAAGTGCAAAGCTCCATAAAATAAAAGGCTCTTCTATATATTTTTCCAGCAGTTTCTGCTGATTTTTCCGCCTTTTCATAAAAAATGAACCATTAAAAAATGACATATTTCCACACTTGTATCTTATTGATACAAGTATATGAAACTGTCATTCAAATTATTAAAGCTTTCTATACAGAAATCCTTGATTTCAATATTACCTTTTCTTAATATGCCTGCTTTTTCCGATTGATCAATCCTTTACCGGATCAAAGGAAAGTTGTGCTTCCTCCATAGCCTGCTGCTTGAAATCTTCTATCTTGTCCGGTGTTATGGTTGGCAGTTCATCCGTAGACTGTACACCAAAGCTTCTCAAAAAGTCATCCGTGGTTCCAAACAGGATTGGACGTCCTACCGCATCCAGTCTTCCCACTTCGTGAATCAGGTTGTATTCCACTAATTTATTCACTGCATGCACACAGGATACTCCCCGGATTGCCTCAATCTCCTGACGGGTAATCGGTTGTTTGTATGCCACAATGGAAAGGGTTTCTAATAAAACATCCGTCAATACGTGTTTCTTTGGAATATTTACTACTTTTACCAATGTATCATAATAATCTGCTTTGGTACACATCTGAAAAGAATCCTCTAATTCAATAATCCGTATACCTCTGTCTGCACTGTCATATTTATCCATCATATTATGTACGATTTTAACAACCGTATCCACATCCAGATCTAATGCCCTCGCAATCTGTTCCCGTTCCACAGCTTCACCTATAGAAAATAAAATTGCCTCAATTTTTCCTTCAATTATATTGATATCCTGTTCCATCTATCCTACTCCTGTATTTCTATACCGGATGTAACCGTTTCTTTGTTCTCCCGGTTACCTTCCTTTTCCTCATCGGACTTTCCTTCTGTTATCTCGATCTCATCTAACGAATCAATGACTATCTCACCAAACAAATCTTCCTGTCGAATTATAATAGCTCCCACTTTCATTAATTCCAATATCGACATAAATGTGATAATGATATTCATTCTCGTTGGCTGGGATTCCAAAAGCGTTCTGAAATTGATACCCTTTAATCCTCTGACCTCTTCCCGAATCTGCACCATCCGGTCTTCTATGTTGATTTCTTCCTTTTCAATAGTTCCAAACTTAGAGCGGATTGGATCAATCTTGTCCACCTGCTTCTTCATAATGGACTGGAATATATCATTCAGCTTATTAAGTGTCATCCCATCCACAAGAGTAGCGGGATCAATCTCTTCCTTGTAAGCAGCAACCTCCTTTGGAATCGTTGGCTTTTTGTATAGATTATGGGAGGCATCCAGTTCCATATCCTTAAGCTCCAGTGCCGCATACTTGTACATCTTATATTCCAGCAACCGACGGACAAGTTCTGCTCTTGGATCCTCCTCTTCTTCTTCCTCAACCTCTTCCTTCGGAAGCAGCATTTTCGACTTAATCTGCAAAAGCGTTCCTGCCATCACTAAAAATTCACTCATGACATCCATATCCTGTTCCTGCATCTCGCTTACATAGTCAAGATACTGCTCTGTAATGGTCACAATGGGAATATCATAAATATCTACTTTATTCTTTTCAATTAAATGCAGCAGCAAATCCAAGGGACCCTCAAAAACCTGCAGCTTATATTCAATCTCCATATATACGAATCCTTATCTTAAAATAGGCCGTATCCTGTGTGAGGAAACGACCTACTCATTATATTATACTTTTCAAAAAAAGGCAAATTCTTCAGTGTTACTATTTTCGGTTTAGATGAATTCTATTTCAATACTATTAAGCCTATACTTTGTTCCTGATTTGTCACCAAATATTATTTCAAGCTCATTTCTATATCGTTCTATTTTTTCTAATCTTTACTGTATAAATGATCGTGACAGTTAATGCAAACAAAATTAAAATATGTAAAATAGTATGGTATACATCAGGTATGTATTTGCCTTGAATTTGAAACCAATGTATTGTTCCTGAAAAATAATCAATTTTCCTCTCCAAAGACCCCATAAATCCGCTATTAAAAATAGTGTACCATTCGTGGCACATAAATTGTATTACAAACCACATTGACATCCATCCAATAACAAGCCATTTTCCAATCTTTTCTATTGTAAAAAATAGTATCATTACAACTAAATAAATCAAAAAGAATATGCCATCTTCTTTATATGACCTCGTAACTAAACACTTATCTCCCAAATATAAACCTGTCATATCAAGAAAAAACCATAATAACAAAACTATCTGTGCAATAATACAATATATTTTTTTCATCTACGCACCTCGTCAAATTCAAATCTTCTGTTTTACTCATTCCAATAATCAATTGTTTCTTGTGGAGTAGTATCAATACCAAATAAGTGCCACATAAAATCCTCTTTTTCATGATATAGATTGATTACGCGAATATATTCATCTTCGATGCGATAAAACACATAATTCTTAGACACAAATAAGTATCTATAATCTGTAACAACATCAAACATCTGTGATACTTCTAGTCCTCTCTTTTCATTATTACGAAGATCTCTTATAGCATACGTTATTGTTTTGACTATTTCTTTTGCCTTATTTACACCATATTGCTGTGTAATTGCATTTTTAAGTTCTCGTAGCTTATCCGCTGCATCAGGAGTATATTTTATTTTTTTCAATCAAGTACCCCCAATTCTTTTTCCAAATCATCTGCATCTATCCAGCCTTCCAGCTCTGCTCTCTCTTCTGCACGTTTTAAATCAAGCATAAGCATTGCAATTGACTGTTCTTTTAATGCCTCTTTGCTATTCTTTGTTACAATAAAAGGTAATCCTTCAACATTAAGGGACTGTTGAATAAATGTATTAAATGCATCTGTCAACGTCATTCCGGTTTTTGCATAAATATCTTCCACTGTTTTCTTTATTTCCGAATTGATTCTTACCTGAAAAGTCGAATCCTTTGGTGCCATTGCAACATTTAAATTTGTAGTCATAAGACATACCTCCTTTTTCTTAATCATAACATGGCTCTTGCATTGTGTCAATACATTGTCATTACATCAATATTGCACATATTTTTCTATTCTTAATGATATTTCGGAAAATAATCCGATTCCACATCATCACGATACTTTTCTTTGTTACTCTGTTTTTTTAATGCAAATGCAAAAACAATCCAAATCAGATAAAAGAAAAGACATAAGACAAATAATGATTTGCAATTATCCTTCATGAATTTCCAATGCAGAAAATATCGTACATCTAATACGAGAAAAAAAGCAAAAATCAGAATACACGCTCGAAAGCACCATCTGGTATGCCTGCTGAAAATCGAAACAGCTTCTACATTATTCACCTTTGGCAGGTTCTCGATTCTTCCATCATAATCACTCTTCTTTTCCGGAATCTGATATCCGTATTCCTTCAGGCGTTTCATATAAAACCAGCCTGCCACAAGAGCTGCATAGCAGGCAACAGATAATCCGAAACCAATGTATAAAGCAAACAACATGAAAAGCTCTGTACCATTTATCTCCGAAAACATCAGAACAATGCCAATGATAAATAGAATCGTTGCAGCAATAGAAACTCTCTTTAACATCTTCATTGACTGCTTGTCATATTTAATTGGATCGTGCTTTATTTCTGACATTCTATTTTCTCCCATCTAAAAACTATTTTCTATATCTAATATGATCCATTTTTTCAACTCACCAATAGTCATTATTTAGCACAGGGGTAACATCCTGTCCAACTTCTTTATCATAGCATAATATTCCTGTTCTATCTACAAGTCCTTTTACGATTTTTCCATCCTTATCGGGCATAAGGAGACTCATTGAAAAAGCGAAGCTTGAGGGCTTCGCTTTTCCATATGATTATATGATAATGAACACCATTCCTCCGTTGCTGTCATTGATAATCTTCTCCATGGTATCCTGCAGCCGGATCTGGGAGTCATCATTGATTTTGTTGGACTTGGATATTAGTCCTTCCTCCACCATCTGCTCCACCGTTTTTCCAAAAATATTGATTTTCCATAAGGCTTCCGGTGAAGTCTTAAGCTGTTCTTTCATGTTGGCAAGAAAATCCTTTGCCTGTTCTTCGGTTCCTACAATCGGAGCAATTTCCGTAGAAACATTGGCTTTTATAAAATGAAGAGAAGGAGCATTGGCTTTAATCTTAATACCATACTTGGTTCCATGCTTTATAAGCTCTGGTTCCTCTAATGTAATATTTTCCTTCTCCGGCATAACCAGACCATAGCCCTTCATCTGCACACTCTTCATGGCATCTGCCACATGCTCATATTCCTTTCGTTTTCCTGCCACCTCTTTTAGCAATGTCAGGAAATCGTATTCATTTTCCACAGGTGCTCCTAACAGATTGGTGAGCATCTCATAATAATACTTCTCCGGTATGGAAATTTTCAAATTAACAGTGCCATCCTTTAAGTTGAGATTGGAAATTACCGCTTCACTGATATATTCATTCTCCGGTGCAGGCATTTCATATACTTTTTTCATGCCGGAAACTTCTGAAAGTACCTGTTTTGCATACTGAAGCACAGCCTGTTTGATTGGGTGTCCGGCATCTAACGTTTCTGCCCATTTCGGAATATAAAAACGAATCTGGCTGATTGGGAATTCCAGCAGGATATGCTTTAAAATCTCCAAAATATCATTTGCCTTTAACTGGTCACAGTTTACCGGCAAAACTTTAACACCATATTGATTGGTCAGTTCATCCGCAAGATCCTGGGTTTCCCGGCTTGCAGGCTTCACACTGTTAAGAATTACGATAAATGGCTTTTCAAGGGATTTCATCTCTGTAACCAGTTCTTTTTCTACAGGGTAAAAATCTTCTCTTGCCAGTTCTCCAAAGGAACCATCACCGGTAACAATCACACCAATGGTAGCATGGTCGGTCATAACCTTTTTTGTCCCAATGTGAGCCGCCTTTGTAAATGGGATTTCATAATCATACCAAGGGGTCTTGACTAACCGCTCTTTTTCCTCTTCCAAATGTCCGGTGGCACCATCTACCATATAACCGACACAATCCACCAGCCGCACATTAACCTCTGTTTCTTTATTCAACGCAATCTTTGCTGCCTGCTTTGGTATGAACTTCGGTTCTGTTGTGGTTATGGTTCTTCCAGAGCCACTTTGCGGCAGTTCATCCACTGTTCTCTGCTTTTCTGCCCCTTCTGCCATTCCCGGCAATACTAACGTTTCCATAAAACGTTTGATAAATGTGGATTTACCGGTACGAACCGGTCCCACCACACCTATGTACATATCGCCGCCGGTACGCTCCTTTATATCCTGATAAACATCAAACTGCTCTTTCATATTATCCTCCTTACGATATACTTTGTATCATAGTTATCCTAAAAAGAATATATGCAGTTATAGATATAAATATGTCTGTGAAAATTATTTAAAAATTTATCAATATTCCAATTTGTACACAGGAAAACTTCATACTATTAAAACTTTATTTTCCTGACCTTGCTGTATTTCCCATATACCTTTTTTCCATTTACCGTGCGATAAGCCCGGACACGAATATAGTAGGTTTTATTCTTTTCTAATTTCTTTATGGTAATAGAAGTTTCTTTGGATACTACCTTCTTTGACTTTTTAAATTTGGAATTGGCAGCATATTCTACCTCATACCCCTCTCCATAAGCAACCTTTTTTATTTTCACTTGCATTTTGCTCTTAGATTTCCTGGTAAGAGAGGCGATTACCGGTTTTCCCGGTGCAGCAGCCTTCTCTGGTTGTTGCTCTTCCTCTGTCTCATCCGGAGAAGTATCTTCTTCATTATTCATCTCAGGTTGTTCCGATACAGTAGAATCTCCCGTCGAAGCAGAAGAATCCGTTAGATTCATGTCCTCGTATATCACATTTTGCTGTTCTTCCAAATACTTCTCGTATTCTTCATCCGTGAAATATAATATCCCATCTGCCGTATATACCACATGGGTTGCAAATTTAGGGATAATTTCCAGTTCCTGATATCCGCACCGCTTGCATGTCCTGCTCTTCGAACCGTCAGTTGTCTTTGTTGCCTCTATCACAACATAATCTCCAAAGTCATGTCCCAAAGGCTCTGTAATATCCGTGTACATGGTCTTCTGGCAGATTTCACATTGCAATAAAGTCCTTCCTTCCCGGGTACAAGTTGCATCCGAATGGATTAACACTATATATGTATGGCCTCCAAGAGATTCTAACGGCCGCCTTTCATACAAATCACACCCATAATTACGACATTTTCTCTCTTCATACCCATCTTCTTCACAGGTTGGCTGCTTAATCATTTGCCAGTCCGAATCTGAAAAGAAATGTCCTGTGGCAGGTATCTCTTGATACACTTTTTCCTGGCAATAAAAACAGGTACAGACACGTTGCCCCGGCTCCGTACAGGTCGCTTTCTCGATTGTTGTTATATTATACGGAGGATAATAATGTCCTTCCGCATTTTTCGGACAAACACTGTCCTCCTCTGCCATTACTCCGCCCGGCAGAGAAAATAGAAACATACCGCCAACAACAAGCAGCAATAAATATATTATCTTACTTCTCATATGATAAAGCCTCCTCTTGTTCTTCTCCAAATTCAAAACACAATATTTATACTTCTATATAAATAGATACTTCTAACCAGCAAAAAGGTTCCCAAAAATTTTTTAATATTAATACTGATTACAAAACAAACTATATAAACATACGATTTTATTACATACATAAAAACGCACTTTTTCGCAACAAAAAATAATTATTAAAAAAGTGCGTTCATATCATATTAGTTCCACTCAATATGACATTATTCAATTTTTATTGATTTTATAATATTATCCATACATTCATTTACCTGTTTTTTCTGCTCTGTAGAAAGTTGATCATGCATTTCCAACAAAATTTCTAACCAGTCATCTCCGTCTTCACAAAAATATGATTTGATAACAAATTCTTTTGTTTTTGCCGTTACCACATACTTTATAACACCTTCTGCATTCTCCTTAAAACAGAAATCTTCAATATCACCATATATTTGTTTCCAACGTTTTAAAATTCCTTGCTGATCCACATAAACATATCCATTATCAATCAAGAAAGCAATGTATGTTTTTTCATCATCCTGATAAGTATATATCTGATATGCATCTGTATTGCCATCTCCAGCATCCTGAAATTGATATGGTGGTTGTACAAATTTTATTATATGATGATTAACTGTTTCAAATCTTACTACATCTAACTGTTCATCATGAAACATATTTTCTTCATGAAACAGTTTGTATATAACTCTTCCCATCTGCTCTTTTGTACAATCCAAATCCAAATTGATTCCTTCAGAATTTTCATCCCATATATAGGAACCATCCCTTACCCGTATCAGCTTTTCAACATGATAAACTTGATTTTGTCTCTTCACTTCTACACATTGAAACTTTTTGCTAAAAGCTGAAAAACCTTTTATCCCTGAAATATGCCAGAAATTAAAATCTTCTATTTCTTCCCGCGTCACCGGCAATGCATTTTTTGATTTTTCCAATGCATCTAATGCCATTTTTCCTAAACATATTTCGGTTGCATCAATTTTTTCTGTCATTACAGGTGGAATCGTAACTTTCATTACTGAATCACATAATGTTGTATCCGAAACTGCAATGTAACCCCATTTTGAATTATAATACATGGAAATACTTTCTTTATTCACTACTTATTACCCCTATAAAATTATTCCCACTCCAGATTTTCCGATTCCATGGTGCGGTCACGAAGAAGCAGCTGCATAGAGGCTTCCCTGGCATCTGCACCTTCGAACAATACTTTATTCACTGCCTCTACAATCGGCATAGAAACATCATACTTCTTTGCAAGCTCTAATGCCGCCTTGGCAGAATACACACCTTCAACTACCATCTTTACTTCATCCATTGCCTCCTGATAGGTTTTTCCCTGCCCCATAAGATATCCGGCATTCCGGTTTCTGGAATGTTTTGAGGTACAGGTAACAATCAAATCACCGATTCCGGAAAGTCCTGCCAAAGTTTCAATATGACCACCCATGGCAGTCACCAGACGGCTAATTTCTGCAATTCCTCTGGTCATGAGAGCCGCCTTGGTATTATCACCAAATCCCAGACCATCCACCATACCTGCCGCTAAAGCAATGACATTCTTTAATGAACCACCTAATTCAATTCCAATCACATCCGGACTGGTATATACACGGAACACATCATTCATAAAGACATCCTGTATCATTTCTGCAACCGCTTTATCTTTGGAACCTGCCACAATAGTAGTCGGAATCCCTCTTCCAACCTCTTCCGCATGACTTGGACCGGACAAAATGCCAACTCTTGCCTGAGGACATTCCTCTTCGATAATCTCCGTCATGGTTTTGTATGTACCATCCTCTATTCCCTTTGCCACATCCACCACAATGGTGCCGCCGGTAATATACGCAGAAGCATTCTTCATGGTAGAGCGTACAAATGGAGATGGTACTGCACAGACCACAATCTCTGCATCCCGCAAAGCCATTTCCATATCTGTTGTAAATTCAATGGTACTTGGAACCATAACCCCCGGAAGTTTCTCTCTTTGTTCCCGGTAATCCTTTAACATCAGTACCTCTTCCGGATCAATGGACCAGACTGTTACATCATGTCCATTGCCAGATAACAATATAGATAATGCAGTCCCCCAGCTTCCTGCACCTAATACACATATTTTTTTCATAGCTGATACCTCCAATTCCTTTTATTGCTCTTTCTCCTGCTGCACATCTTCCGGCTTCTTGGAGAAAATCTTATTCTCCTCACCATGTACTAACCGTACAATATTTGCTTTATGCCGGTAAAATGCCAATGCACTGAATAAGAAAATAACGACATAACTTTCTATTAAATCTGTCCCTGCATACGGGGTATTGGTTGCAGGATTCATTATATATCCATTCATTGCCAACACGAAAAAAGAAACAAAAAATAATGTCACCACCACCAGCGAACCTAAAGAAACATAGCGTGTAATAACAACGCAGAGAATAAATGCCAGTAAACAGATTACAATGATTCTCCAGTCAAGCAGTCCTAAAATCACACCGGCTGTGGCTGCAATTCCTTTTCCCCCTTTGAAGCCCATATAAAATGGATAATTATGACCAATGACAACACCAAGACCTGTCCATAAAATCATTGGGTACAGGATATCCGGATAGAACAGTGTTCCAATTACTCTTGCCAGCACACAAGCAGCAGTCGCTTTCAAAAGATCTCCCAAAAGAACAACAATTCCCGCTTTTTTTCCTAACACCCGGAGTGCATTGGTGGTTCCGGAATTACCACTTCCATATTCCCGGATATCAATTCCATGCATCTTTCCATAAATATAGGCAGTCTGAATCAGTCCAAACATATAACCAATTACAATACAAAGAATTCGTACTAAGATTTCCATATCGTTTATCAACCTTTCTCTTTTCTCTCTCGAATTATAAATTTCAACGGGGTTCCCTTAAAACCAAAGGCATCCCGGATACGGTTTTCAATATATCTTGTATAAGAAAAATGTGTCAAATTCCTATCGTTTACAAAAATCACAAAGGTAGGCGGTTTTACGGAAACCTCTGTCATATAGTAAAGCCGCAGTTTCTTACCCTTATCAGAAGGCGGCTCCTGCATGGCAACCGCCTCTGTCAGGATTTCATTTAATACACCGGTTCCGATTCGCAGAGCATGGTTGTCTACCACCATATCAATCATATCAAACAGCTTATTGAGACGCTGACCGGTCTTGGCCGAAATAAAAATAATTTCTGCATACGGCATGAAGGAAAGGATTCTTCTAATCTCCTCTTCAAACTTGTACACACTCTTATCATCTTTTTCGATGGCATCCCATTTATTCACTGCAATAATCATACCTTTTCCACGGTCGTGGGCAATACCGGCAATCTTGGCATCCTGTTCGGTCACACCTTCCGTAGCATCAATTACCAGCACACAGACATCTGCACGCTCTACGGCAGATACAGTACGGATAATGGAAAATCGTTCAATATCTTCTTTGATCTTGCTTTTTCTGCGAAGCCCTGCTGTATCGATAAATACATATTCTCTTTCATTTCTTGTGATTGCCGTGTCAATGGCATCCCTTGTAGTACCTGCAATATCCGAAACAATCACGCGGTCTTCTCCAAGGAGTTTGTTAATGATGGAGCTTTTTCCCACATTCGGCTTACCGATAATGGCAATCTTTGGACGGTCATCTTCCTCATCGCCCCTCACTTCATCATCGAAATGGGAAACCACTTCGTCCAACATATCACCAAGTCCCAGCTGGGATGCGGCGGATACCGGAAATGGATCTCCCAGACCCAAATTATAAAACTCATATACATCCGGCATGAATTTTTCAAAGCTGTCTACTTTATTCACAACTAAGACTACCGGTTTATGGGAACGCCGCAGCATATCTGCAACTTTGTGATCTGCATCCACAAGCCCCTGTCTGACATCCACCAGGAACATGATAACATCTGCGGTATCTATGGCAATCTGTGCCTGTTCCCTCATACTTTTAATAATAATATCCTGGCTTTCTGGTTCAATACCACCAGTATCAATCATCGTAAAATTATAATCCAGCCAGTTCACATCCGCATATATCCGGTCTCTTGTAACACCCGGTGTATCCTTGACAATGGATATCTTGGAACCAGCTAATACATTGAATAATGTTGACTTTCCAACATTTGGTCTTCCTACGATGGCAACAATTGGTTTACTCATTGTAGTAGTCCTCCTTTACACAACTCCATTTAGTTTACAATAGAGAAAACATTTTGTAAACCTTTATTTGCAGTTCATCTATTCACGGTATCTAGCGCATCTCGAAGAGAAGAACATAATTTTTATTATCGGAAGATAAACTTGTATGATGTGTCCACGCAGTGTTTTTAATGTTTTTTCCTGACGCGCGGTTCTTTAGAAAACCTTTTC
>JBJEJE010000162.1:0-28897 GCA_051877755.1 Lachnospiraceae bacterium
GAGGATGGAAGCATTGCCCAGGTGGAGATTACAAGCTGTGGATTAAATGATGGACCATTGTTAGCGGAAGGGAACTACCCGGCTGTCATTGCCTGTAATATTACCAATGGAAATATGCCCCACGGTTCCAACAGCATTTATACCACCTCTTTTCCAAATGTAACAAATTTGGGCGAGGAGCGGTTTATTGCAGAGATAGCAGAAGGAACACTGATTGGGTTTAAATATTTTGATTTCGAACAGGTTTCAGAAATTGGAATTGTATATCGTTCGGAAAATGAACAGAACAAAGTCGTATATGATGGTCCTGTGCGGATAGATGAGCGCTGTGTGGAGGATGAAAGCAGGCAGTTGAAGGGAATACCGGGTGTGGAATGTGACGGCAAAGGATACTTTGAGATACGGTTACAGCCCGAGGGAAAAGAAACCGCCCGTATTGAATTACAGACAGAAGGGCAGCGGGATGCGATGGAATGGCTGACCGTAACAACAAAGGTGGATATTCCGAAGGGAATTTATCCGTTGTATCTGATTTATCATGGAGCAGGCAGTGTGCAGTTAAAAGAGATTGTGTTTCAAAACTAAGATTGTTATCAGACAGTTATAAAGTGAATTTTGCCTAGAAATCAACACATTTTGCAATTTGTGATGTTCCGTTAATTAATAAAGCCTCCTATAATGAGGACATCAAATAAAAGGAGGCTATAAGCTATGAATACAGATAAGATTTATGCAGAATCACTTGCAAATGAGTATGCACCAAAGGACACTTCAAAGGTGGTGGCACTGAGAAAGCTGGACAGAAGAGCAAAGCTGCCGGCAAATATATTTGCTTATTCCTTTGGTATTGTGACAGCGCTAATTGCCGGGACGGGAATGTGTCTTTCCATGAATGTAATTGGCGGAGGAACCACCGGAATCATGATTCTTGGTATTGTGATTGGAATACTGGGACTTGCCGGAATGGGTATCAATTATTTAATCTATAAAAAATTATTGGAAAATGGCAAGAAAAAGTATGCATTTGAAATCATGGAGCTTGCAAGACAGATTAGTGAGGAAGAATAGGATACGGCTGAAAACCGGTATGCAATGCAGGTAAATGAAAGGGGGATGAACATTGAATAAATCAGAGAGTAAATATTTTAATACTGCCATTAAGCTGGACGAAGCGTTCATTTCCATTTTAGAAAAAAAGGATTTTGATTACATTACCATAAAGGAAATTTGTGACTGTGCAGGAGTAAACCGTTCTACCTTTTATCTTCATTATGAGACAACAAGAGATCTTTTAGTTGAGGCATTGGAATATATCAATTCAAGGTTTTTAGGATATTTTCAAACGAATGCTGCAGGAACCATGGAAAAAATAAAAAGTGGTGACTTAGAGGAACTGGTTTTGATAACACCGGAATATCTGAATCCGTATTTGGAATTTATAAGAGATTATAAAAGATTATTTGCAGCTGCATTAACCAGACCGGAAACATTTCGTGCAAATGTATCGTTTCGGAAAATGTTTGAGCATTTGTTTAATCCGATAATGGAACGATTTGGTTTTCCAGCAGAGGAGAGAAATTATATTCTGGCGTTTTACATTAAGGGTATTATTGGGATTGTTACAGAGTGGCTTAGAAAGGATTGTGTGGAGCCGGTTGAAGTTATCACTGGTATTATTATGAAATGTACGCTTTCTACGGAGGATGTGAAAAAATGAAAGCAGGAATTTATTTAGGACAGGAAAAAATAGAGATTAGAGAATTGGAAATGCCGGAAGTGGGAGACAGGGATGTTTTGATCCAGAATATCTATTCCAGCATATGTGGTACCGATGTGGCGGTATATAAACACGGTCCCAACACTGGACATAAGGTTACGGTTGGCGGAGAATTTGGACATGAGACCGTTTCCCGTGTGGTAAAGGTAGGGAAGGATGTTACGAACTTCAAGGTGGGAGAAAGAGTATATCCCTATCCGCTCTATGCAAAAAATGATACAAAAAGAGCGGGCACAATTGGCGGATTTTCAGAATATATATTAGTGCCGGAGGCAAAGCGGAATCATTCCCTTTATCCGGTGGATGAACGGATATCCGATAAACTGGCAAGCCTGATAGAACCCTTTACCGTTGGCTGCCGGGCAGCCAGGAGAGGAATGATTCCGGCCGGAATGGATAGGGAAACACAAAAATCTGTCTATGTCAAAGGACAGAATGCGGTGGTATTTGGAGCCGGAACCATAGGAATTGCAGCGGCAGCCGCTTTTCAGTATTTTGGAATGGATAAGGTAATGGTATGCGATTTGTCTGATTACAGACTTTCCCTGGCACATAAGCTTGGCTTTGAAATCTGCAATCCGGCAAAGGAGAATTTTAAGGAAATATCCCAAAAAGTATTTGGCACAGCTCACTCTCTAAAGGGAGAAACGGCAAATATCGACTGCTGGCTGGATGCAGCGGGAGCGGAAAGCATTTTAGAACAGTTTATGGAGCTTGGAAAGATTGAGAGCAGATTTGTGTCGGTGGCAGTCAATAATGCCATGAGAAATCTGGATCTTTTGCACATGACATATTCACAGAAAAGTATCATAGGTTCCGGTGGATATATGCCGGAGGATGTGTGGGATGTGCAGGAAATCATGGCAGCAGATACACAAAGACTGGAAAGCATGATTACTCACGAATTCGGCATTGATGATTTGGAAAAGGCAATCCAGACGGCTGCGGATGTAGAGAAGTCTGGAAATGTTGTAATCCGGTTTTAAAACTTTCTTGTAATCTGCCTGTCTTTTATAGTAAAATAGAATCCATAAGCAAGCATTATACTTTATATGGAGGTACTTATGGGACATTTATTTATGAAAGAACATGTAGCAGAGCAAAGATGGAAGAACAGAATTGCTATACTGATTTTTAGTTTGGCAGTTCTGTGTGGGTTTGGAAACACAATGGTTGTTCAGGCGGCAGAAACATTTGTGGTAACGGCAGATAGTTCTTTTAGCTGTGATGCAAATGGAATCATTATAGCATATAATGGTAACAAGGAACTGGATGAGACTGTTGTGATTCCGCAGATGATTAATGGAGTGGAAGTGAAAGGAATTGGGGATAATGCATTTGCAGGATGTGTAAAGCTTACGACTATTCTGATTCCGGACACATTGAGCAGTATCGGCAACCAGGCATTTGCATTATGTAGTAGTCTTTCTACCATGGCAGTTTACCAGGCAGAACAGATTAATGGTTCCGGACAGGTAGAGTATGAGGATAATACAATGCAGAGGGGGGTCGTTACATTGCCGTCATCCTTGTCTTCGCTTGGCGAGGCGGCATTTCTAAGCTGTAAGTCGGTAGGCAGTTTTGCGGTATCCCAGAGTAATCCTTCTTTTAAGACAGGGAGCTGGAATCCGGAGCAGACAGACAAGGGCGAGATGCTGATGAGCAAGGATGGTAAAGTATTGTACCGGTTTGCTGCAGGTTTTCATTATACCGGACAGGGATTATATCTGTTGCCGGAGGGATTGGAAACCATTAGTAATTATGCGTTAGAAGCGGTTGGTTTAAATGGCGGTTTTACGATTCCAACAACGGTTACAACCATTGGAAATTATGCTTTTTATGAATGTGGAAATCTGAACAGTGTTACCTTTACAGAACCTTCCGCAGTGGCAGTCATTGGTGACTATGCATTTTCAAAGAACAATAACTTAAATATTACACTGCCTGCCAGTGTGACAACTTTAGGTACATACTGCTTTTCAGAATGCAGTAATATTGTTATTGATATTTCCAAAACGCAGATTGTTACACTTCCGGTGTATGTGTTCTATGAATGCAATAATCTGCATGAACTTACAACACCGGTCACGTTGAAGAATATTGAAGCATATGCATTTTACGGATGTGATAATCTGAATACGGTACATTTTCTTGGGGAAACCTTAGATAAGATTGGAACTGCCGCATTTCAGACCTGTCCGAATCTGCATGAGATTATTATTCCAAGCGGAGTTACTACGATTGAGAACAGCACGTTTGATGGCTGTTGGAATCTGAATAAGATTGTCCTGCCGGATACAGTTACCACCATTGGAGATAATGCATTTAAAGACTGCAGGAATATTCATGAAATGGTAATACCGGAAAGTGTTACTTATATTTCCAATACCAGTTTTGAAGGCGCGAAGCAGGATGAGATTGATACAACGAAGAATGCGTATTCACAGAAATTTATTAAAGGTGTGCTTCCAGCAAAGGGAGATACATTTATAGTAGGTGATTTAAAATATAAAGTTACCAAGTCCAGTGAAACAAAGGGAACGGTTGCTGTCTGTGGTGTGAATTCAAAGAAGATAAAGTCGGCAGTGATTGATTCCACCGTGATGTATAAAGGATACACCTTTAAAATTACAGAGATTGCGTCAAATGCATTTAAGAAATGTATCAAGCTTAAGAATGTTACCATTGGCAGTAATGTTACAAAGATTGGGAAAAATGCATTTTCCGGTGATAAGAATTTGAATAAGCTCACTGTGAAATCTACAGGTCTTAAGTCCATTGGAGCCAATGCATTAAAGGGAATTTCCAAGAAGGCTGTCATAAAGGTGCCAAAGAAGAAATACGCAAAGTACAAGAAGCTTTTAAAGAGTTCAACCGGATATAAATCAACCATGAAGATAAAGAAATAAATCAAGATAAATTGTGTCAATGGCGGGATAATTGAAAAGGGATACCGCCATTGACACTTTTGACATTTTGGGGAGTGAATTTGTTTTATGGCTGGAAATATTTAAAGTGAATGAATAAAGCGTTCAAAGGCTTTTCTGCCTTCCGGAGTGCGCTTATAGACACCGGCGCATTCTAACACCTTTGCAAATACAATTCCAATTTCTTTTTGTATTATTGAATGAATGTTATCGGTTGTAATACTATATTTGTTCATCCATTCCTCTGCCCAGTCAGCATGTACGGCAGTGGCTTCTGTTGCCCTAAGGTCTTTTTGGTGTAAAATGGCATCTTCCAGCATAGCCATCTCTTTTTTCAGCCGGGCAGGCAGCACGGCAAGTCCCATTACTTCGATGAGTCCGATATTTTCTCTTTTGATATGATGGTACTTGGCATGGGGATGATAAACACCCCATGGACATTCGTCTGTGGTAATGTTGTTACGTAATACCAGGTCTAATTCATATAAATTATTGTGCATACGGGCAATTGGAGTAATCGTATTATGCGGAGTACCGTCTGTCTCGCTGAAAATAAAAGCATCTTCATCGTTGTAACTTCTCCATGTAGTTAAAATGTGGTCAGCAGCCTCTGCAACAGCATATGCATTTTTGCCCTGTAGACGAATCACGGACATAGGCCATTTAATGGTCCCTGCATGTATTTCCGGATAATCCTTTAGAACAAATTCTGTTTCATATGGGGCTTTTGCCATAGCAAATTCATAGCCGCCACCCTGAAAGTGATCATGGCTTAATATGGAACCGCCTACAATTGGAAGGTCGGCATTGGAACCTGCGGTGTAATGAGGAAACTGTCTTACAAAATCAAGAAGCTTTTCAAAGGCATCTTTGTCAATCTTCATAGGAATGTGTTTATCATTAAAAATTATACAGTGTTCGTTATAGTAGACATATGGGGAGTATTGCAGATTATAAGCTTCTCCGTTTAATGTAATAGGAATGATTCGGTGGTTTTGTCTGGCAGGATGGTTAAAATGACCTGCATATCCTTCATTTTCTTTGCATAAAAGGCAGCTTGGATAACCGGATTTTTTAAGTTGTCCGGCTTTTGCAATATCTCTTGGATCTTTTTCCGGTTTGGATAAATTGATGGTGATATCTATAGGTCCAAACTCCGTATCTGCTACCCACTTTTCGTCCTTTGCAATCCGGTCTTTGCGGATATAATTAGTTGCCTGACTAAACTGATAGTAATAATCGGTTGCTTCTTTAGGAGAAATTGCATATTTCTCCGCAAAAGTCTTTCTGACCATGGATGGAAGAGGGGTTAAAAGACCCATGATCCTGGTGTCAAACAAATCCTTCATGATGGTGGTATCCTCTTCCAGTATTCCATTTTCATGGGCATAGCATATCATATCCTCTAGAATCAGGTGGAGCTGTCGAGGCTCCTTTTTTTCAGTATTTGCTTCCTGATAATCCGAAATCTGGAATAATTCCAATAACTGGTTTGTGATATATATTTTGTCTTCGGAATCAATTAAACCGTTTTTTGTTCCATAAGTTACTAATTCGTAAATAAGTTGATTGATCATAGCTTGACCTCCTATCACTGGCTTTGGGGTTATCTGTTTTCTGCTTTTTAATAAGTATCCGTTTACTCGTTAATTTTGATATCCGTTTGGATGGTTTTTGTGCCATTTCCATGCGGTAGTAATAATGGTTTCCAAGTCATCAAATTGTGGCTTCCAGCCAAGAATTTCTTTTGCCTTATCACTTGATGCAATTAATGTAGATGGATCTCCGGCACGTCGTGGTTCTTCTTTTGCAGGAATCGGATGTCCTGTTACTTTTCTCGCTGTTTCCACTACTTCCTTAACTGTAAAACCAACACCATTGCCAAGGTTGAAAATATTGCTGTCATTACCGGTTCGTAAATATTGCATGGCAAGAATATGTGCCTGAGCCAAATCATTTACATGGATATAATCCCTGACACAGGTGCCGTCTTTGGTGTCATAATTATTCCCGAAAATGGAGATATATTCTCTTTGCTCATTTGGAACCTGTAGAATCAGTGGAATCAAATGGGTTTCCGGATTGTGTGCTTCTCCAATCTGACCATTTGGATGTGCACCACACGCATTAAAATAGCGAAGGGAAACAAAACGCAGATTGTGTGCATTTGCTGTCCATTTAAACATCTTTTCCATGGAAAGTTTGGTCTCACCATAGCAGTTGGTTGGAAGTGTGCGGTCTGTCTCCAAAATTGGAATCCGTTCCGGCTCTCCATAGGTTGCAGCAGTGGAAGAGAAAACAATCTTGTCAACACCATGAGCAACCATGCTTTCCAATAAAACTTCAGTTCCACACAGATTGTTGCTGTAGTACTTTAACGGGTCCTTCATGCTTTCGCCAACCTGTGAGCTCGCTGCAAAGTGAATGACACCATCGATATACTCCTTTTCGAATAAAGAATCCATAAATGCACGGTCACGGATATCCCCTTCATAAAATTTTGCTTTTGGATGAACCGCTTCACGAAAGCCGGTTATCAGGTTATCTACGATTACAACATCTTCTCCTGCGTCGATTAATTCATAAACAGTGTGGGAGCCAATATATCCGGCGCCACCTAAAACCAAAATACTACTCATAGTTAAATGACCTCCTTTATATTTTGTTCATTCAAATGTTCTTTTGTTTGTATAAAATGGATTTTATAATACTTTCATACCGCCGTATTTCCGAATTTTTAATACACTGCAGGAACCTTCACCGAAAACATTGTCCATGGCATTTTTATATTCTGGTACAGCGGAATTTTTTACAAATGCCTGGATGGTTCCTGCAAAACCGCCGCCGTGGACACGGCTGACACCATTGTCTTTTAAAATGCTGTCACTGACTGCAAGGGCAATGGACATATTCTGGTGCTCCACATCGTGGCTGGTGTATACATTTTGCAGATACTTAAAGGAAGAATCGCCGGAAGCCTTTACCGTTGCTAAAAATGCAGGAATATCATCAGATTGTAAGGCAGCAACCTCCTTTTGCACACGCTCATTTTCTTCTACAAAATGGATTGCACGGAGTGCTGCACGGTCGCCTGCTTCTTTTCTGACCTTATCCAGATTAGCAATGAGTTCCACTTTGGAAACATCATGCAATACTTCTTTTCCAAAAACGGCAGCCGCTTTCTTCATTTCGACAGGAACAGCAGCATAATCAGCAGTTAAATCTGCATGGGAACCTTTTGTGTCTGTAATGCAGAGGCTGTAGCCGTGGCCATCCATATCAAACTCCACTTTTTCTACAATTGGATTGGAAGGGTCAGCAAAATCAATATGTACCAGACTTCCCACCGAACATGCCATCTGATCCATCAGTCCGCAAGGCTTGCCAAAGTAAACATTTTCTGCGTACTGTCCGATAATGGCAATCTCAATTGCAGATATGCCCATGTCATTGTAAAGACCGGAAAGAATGGTTCCGATGATGGTCTCAAAGGCTGCGGAGGAAGAAAGTCCTGCACCGATTAAAACATCACTGGTAATGTATGCCTGAAAACCGCCGATTTTGTATCCGTGTTCCTTTACGCCAGCTAAGACACCTTTAATTAATGAAGTTGTGGTTTCTTCTTCATCTGATTTTTTATCTAAATTGTCAAGGGAAATCGTGATTAAATCATAGCCATCTGAAATTACCTTTACTACTGGTTCCTCCAGTTTTTTGACGATGGCGATGGCATCGTTGTTAATGGAAGCCGCCAATACTTCACCGTGCTGGTGGTCTGTGTGGTTACCGCCGATTTCACTTCTGCCTGGAGCACTGTAGATTTCCACTTGCTCATTGCCGAATGCGTTTTCATATGCCTTAAGGGCCTCGATATACCGGCTGGTCTGATAAGGAATCTTAGCTGTATCAATGTAAATGTTTGTCAGTAAATCCTGATAGGTCTGATTCTGAAATTCTGATATTAAGACCTGAGTATTTTTCATAATAAGTACCTCCTGTGTTAAATAAAATTACGTACCCTTTAGTAAATTTAATATAATACATATTTAGTAAAAAGTCAATAAATATTTACTAAAAATAGTAATGTGATTTACTAAAGTTTTGCCGAGGGATATTGTGGATAAATCAGTAAATATTATAGTAGATGAATGGTAAAAAGCATGGACAAAATAAAAAAACATATGTTATTATAATATATAATTTAGTAAATAATTTAGTAATGGAGGAAATATATGGCAACTATTAAGGACATAGCGGCAGAAGCAGGAGTTTCTCCAGCTGCCGTTTCCAGAATTTTAAATAATGACGCAACACTAAATGCTGCTATGGAGACAAAGCAGCGTGTGTGGGAGGCAGCGGAGCGGCTGCATTACCATAAGGTAAGAACTGTAAATAAGGCGGTATTCCGGCTTGGGATTGTACAATGGTTTTCGGCAGAGCAGGAAATGCAGGACAGCTATTATCTGCTGGTTCGGCAAGGGATTGAAGATTTCTGCCTGAAAAATTCTATTTCCATTGTCAGGGCATACCGCTCTGATGCCAACTATATGGAAATATTAAAGGATGTAGACGGACTGATTTGTATCGGAAAGTTTGGCAAAGAAGAAGTCAGCCGGTTTATCCAAATCTGCAGTAATATTGTATTTTTGGATATGCCAGTGGAAAACTATAAGATTACTACCATTACTATGGATTTTAAGCAGGCAGTGGGCTGTGCTTTGGATTATCTGATTAGCTTGGGGCATGAAAAGATTGCTTTTTTGGGAGGAATAGAATATACAGGTGACAAAGAACCGGTGAAGGATGAACGGAAACAGGCATATATTTCTTATATGAAGAAAAAGAAACTGGATTATAGGGGATTTATGAGAGAAGGTAATTTTTCCTCGACCTCTGGTTATGAGATGATGGAGCAGCTTTTAAAGGAGAAGGAACTGCCAACTGCGGTATTTACCGCAAGTGATGCGTTGGCTTTTGGAGCAATGAAAGCTATAAAGGATGCAGGACTTTCTGTGCCGGAAGATATTTCCGTGTTAGGGTTTAATGATACGGAGATGGGAGCATACACGTCACCGGCATTGACTACTGTTCATGCTCCTGCCTATGATATGGGACAGCATGGAGCAAATCTTTTATATGTTTCTTCTAATTTAAGCATTACAACACCGCTTAAGGTTAAAATTCCGTGTTATCTGGTGGAACGGGAATCCTGTGGAAGAGTTTATTGTTCCTTCAAAAATACATGACAGGAGAAATGATTTGTAGTACACTAGTACCGATTAAAATCGAGGAATGTATAATAACTATATATTTATGAGAAAAGAGGCGTTTTTGTGTGAAATACATAAAACAGTTTAGCATCATTTTAACAATATCTTTTGTTGGAGAGGTCTGTAACTATTTTATTCCCCTTCCTGTTCCTGCAAGTATCTATGGTCTGGTGATTTTATTTGCAGGACTGTTCTTCGGATGGATCAAGCTGGATTCGGTAAGGGAGACGGGTAAATTTTTGATTGAGATTATGCCGTTAATGTTTATTCCTGCCGCTGTGGGGCTGTTGGAAAGCTGGGGTGTATTGAAACCAATCTGTATTCCTGTTATTGGAATTACTTTGGTCACAACGATTATTGTAATGGTGGTAACAGGGAAGATTACACAGTTGGTAATCAGATCGGAAAACAGGACACAGGAAAAAGAGGTGGGAGTCAATGAATGATTTGCTGGCAGAATCTGCTTTTTTCGGAGTGATGCTGAGTCTGATTGCATATGGCATTGGTGTACAGCTGAAAAAGAGATTTGGGCTTGTGATATTTAATCCGCTGTTAGTGGCAATTGTTATTATCATGGTGGTGCTGATTGCCTGCCATATTGAATATGATGTATATTATGAGGGAGCAAAATATTTAAGTTATTTGTTGACGCCAGCAACGGTCTGCCTTGCGATTCCTTTGTATGAGCAGATGGAACTGTTAAAAGGCAACTGGAAAGCCATTGTACTTGGAATCTGTTCCGGCGTATTTACCAGTCTTACCAGTGTGCTGGTATTTTCTGTGGTTTCCGGATTAGATCATAAAGAGTATGTTACCCTGCTTCCGAAGTCCATTACAACGGCGATTGGAATGGATGTGTCTGAAGAGCTTGGCGGTTACGTGACTATTACGGTGGCAGTTATTATCATAACCGGTTTGTTTGGCAATATGATTGCAGAAACAATCTGCAAAATATTCCGGATTGAAGAACCTGTTGCAAAGGGAATAGCAATTGGAAGCTCGGCCCATGCCATGGGAACTACGAAAGCGATGGAGATGGGCGAGATAGAAGGTGCCATGAGCAGCCTGTCCATTGCGGTGGCGGGTTTACTTACCGTGGTGGGTGCTTCTTTATTTGCTCATTTTTTCTAAAAAAGAACTTATTTCTATAAGTTGACAGAGTAAGAAATATCTATTAAACTAACCATTGGATGTTTGGATAAACGGACATGGTTAGTTTTTACTATATTGGGAAATTCATTCTTGAATAGCAGGAGCGTGATGAAGATGACACCTGTACAGATGAAACTTCTGGCAAATGATGTAGAACGGGTATTACATGCACCTGGTAACCTGCAGGATGGAAAGCTTACGGAGATGGCGATTGTACTGGATTATAAGCTTCCTTTAGAACAATTGCAGGAAATCAGTACCGGTATTGTGACTGCATTGAAACGTCATGGAGAACTATTTCAAAATGTCCGGTTAAATGTAGTCAAATGGATATCCGATGAGGAGATTGTGACAGAGATTTTACCACTTGCCATGCTGGGAATCGGCAGAGGTCTGGAGGACTATATGGAACAGTCCCACAGGTCGGATAAGAATATAGAAGAACTGGCAAGAAAACTAAAATTGTTTCATGCCAGAAGCAAGCTGATTATACTGATTTCTGATGGAGAATGGCAGATAGGAAATGCAGATATGCTGCAGGCGAATCTTCAGCCTTTTTTGCATAAGAAATGGATATGGGTGGACACGGCTGGAGATAGTAAAGGAAGAGTCAGTCAATTTATTGTTCGATAAAATAAAAAGAAACCATGGAGGAAAAGTATGGATACAAAATATATTTTTCTGGATATAGATGGAACCCTGGTTGGACGGGATGCAGTAATCCCGGATAGTGCGAGAACTGCAATCAATCAGGCGAGAGCGAATGGTCATAAAGTTTTTATCTGCTCCGGACGTTCCAGGTGTGAAATGCATGAGGATATTTTAAGTGTTCCAATGGATGGAATTGTCGGTTCTGCCGGTGCCTATGTGGAGTTAGAGGGTAAGATGATTTATCATCGCCCTATGACAGAAACCATGAATACCAGATTATTGGATTATTTTGAGCCAAAAGGAATAGCAATATTGTTGGAAACCAATGAGGAACTATTGGTAAACGATATTGGTCTTGATTATATGCATCAATATATTTCAAATTGTGAAGCAAAAAATGAACCTTATGATAAAGTTTTTTTTGATCTGGCAAAACCGCTTTCAGAAGTGGCAGAACCAGCAAAGCTGGCAGTAAACAAGCTGTTATATGTTACCATGGAATATGACCCGGAGGACATCAAGAGAGATTTACAGGATGAATTTACAGTGGTAGATAGTGCCATTGCCCTGCCGGGAAATAGCGGCGAGTTGTCAGAACTTGGAATGCATAAAGGAAATGGAATCAGGATGGTTGCCAGATACTTTAATGCTGATTTGAAGGATACCATTGGAATTGGTGATGGTGAAAATGATATGGGCATGTTAGAGGCAGCGGGAATCGGAATTGCCATGGGAAATGCCAATCCGATTTTAAAGGAAGTTGCGGATTATGTGACAACGGATGTAGGAGAAGATGGAATCTGGAATGCATTTAAGCATTATGGATTGATATAGATAATAGAGGTTTGATATGGCAGAGAATGATATAGAAGAGAAATTAAATGAGAAGAATCCGGAGATTGCTGCATTAGAGGCATTTTTTGGCGAGGATTTTCAAAAGGAAGCTGATTTTATCGGTGAGAAGTTAGAAATGGATCCGGAACTGGTGCAGAAGGCGTTAGATGGTGCAGATGCTTTTATGGAGTTTGCGCAGGGGAAGGAAGAGTACATTGTGGAAGAGATTGACGAGGATGGACTTCCGGTGAAAGCAATTTCGGGGGACAAGCTGATGGCATATGTCAGTGAACAGACCGGAATCGATATAGAAACATTAGATAAAATATATGATTGTGAAGTAGATTATTTTTCACAGTTTGGACTGGCAGAATAAGGAGGTAGAAAGATGCAGATTACAGACGAAACCATTGAATACGTTGGAATCCTTGCAAAACTGGAACTTTCTGAAGAAGAGAAAGAGCAGGCAAAAAAGGATATGTCCAATATGTTAGAGTATGTTGGAAAATTAAATGAACTGGATACTGAGGGCGTGGAGCCTATGAGCCATACATTTTCCGTGCATAATGTGTTCCGTGAGGACGTGGTGACAAACGGAGATGACAGAGAGAATATGTTAAAGAATGCACCGGAGCAAAAAGACGGAGCCTATAAGGTGCCGAAGACTTTCGAGTAGGGTGGAAAGGAGAAAAACATGGATTTGAGTTTAACTGCCGTGGAACTCGGCAAGAAGATTAAGAATAAAGAAATATCCGTTGTGGAAGCAACAACTGCTTTTTTGGATAGCATGGAAGCAAAGGAAAAGGATATCAATGCTTTTGTTACTGTAGACAGAGAGGGTGCCTTAAGGCGTGCAGAGGAAGTGCAGAAGTTAATTGATGATGGAACGCTAACCGGACCGCTTGCCGGTGTACCGGTTGCCATTAAGGATAATATGTGTATTGATGGTATGCTGACCACCTGTTCTTCCAAGATATTATCGAACTTTAAACCGACCTTTACGGCTACTGCGGTAGAGAAACTGCAGGAAGCAGGAGCGGTAATCGTTGGCAAGACCAATATGGATGAGTTTGCCATGGGTTCCACCACAGAGACTTCTTACTATGGAGAGACAAAGAATCCATGGGATTTGGAAAGAGTTCCAGGTGGCTCTTCCGGTGGTTCTGCAGCAGCGGTTGCAGCGGAAGAGGTTCCGTATGCCTTAGGTTCAGACACTGGTGGAAGTATCCGCCAGCCGGCTGGGTTTTGTGGTGTAACCGGAATCAAGCCTACTTACGGAAGAGTTTCCCGTTATGGTCTCATTGCCTATGGTTCTTCTCTTGACCAGATTGGACCTTTGGCAAAGGATGTAACGGATTGTGCAACGATTTTGGAGATTATTTGCGGCAAGGATGATAAGGACTCCACTTCCGTTAAGGAAGCGGGAGATGATTTTACCTCTGCCCTTGTGGATGATGTAAAGGGTATGAAGATTGGTATTCCAAAAGACTATTTTGGGGAAGGCTTAGACCCTGAGGTAAAAGAAAATGTGATGGCGGCGGCAAAGGCTTTAGAGGCAAAGGGTGCCATTGTGGAAGAGTTTGATTTAAGCCTTGTGGAGTATGCGATTCCTGCGTATTACATCATTGCTTCTGCAGAGGCAAGCTCTAACTTAGAGCGGTTTGACGGTGTGAAATACGGCTATCGTACAGAAGAGTTTTCTGACCTTCATAATATGTACAAAAAGACCCGTTCCGAAGGCTTTGGAGCAGAAGTAAAGAGAAGAATTATGTTAGGCTCTTTCGTGCTTTCCTCCGGATACTTTGATGCATATTATATGAAAGCACTTCGTACAAAGGCTTTGATTAAGCAGGCATTTGACAAGGCATTTGAAAAATATGATGTGATTTTAGGTCCGGTTGCACCGACTACGGCGTTAAAGCTTGGAGAATCCTTAAGTGATCCGATTAAGATGTATTTAGGTGATATCTATACTGTATCAGTAAACTTAGCCGGTCTTCCGGGAATTTCCCTGCCATGCGGTTATGACAGCAAGGGACTTCCAATCGGATTACAGCTTCTAGGTAAGCATTTTGATGAAAAGAGTATTATCCGTGCGGCATATGCATTTGAACAGACGAAAGAGTACAAACGTCCGGCATATGCAGTAGAAAGGGGGCTTTAAAATGAGTAAAGCATACGAAACAGTCATTGGTTTGGAAGTACATGTGGAATTAGCCACAAAGACAAAGATTTTCTGCGGATGCTCTACTGCATTTGGAGGAGCACCGAATACGCATACCTGTCCGGTGTGTACCGGTATGCCGGGTTCTTTACCGGTACTCAATAAAGAAGTGGTAAACAAGGCAATTGCAGTGGGACTTGCTACCAACTGTAGGATTACCCAGAACTGTAAATTTGACCGGAAGAATTATTTCTATCCGGATAACCCGCAAAACTATCAGATTTCCCAGCTGTATTATCCAATCTGCAGGGATGGTAAGGTGGAGATTGAAGTAGACGGAAAGAAAAAATGGATTGGTATTCATGAAATCCACATGGAAGAGGATGCCGGAAAATTAATCCATGACCCGTATACAGATAGCTCCTTAGTGGATTTTAACCGTTCCGGTGTGCCTTTGATTGAGATTGTATCAGAGCCGGATATGCGTTCTGCAGATGAAGTTATTGCGTATCTTGATAAGCTGAGAACTACCATTCAATACCTTGGTGCTTCCGATTGTAAATTAAATGAAGGCTCCATGCGTGCAGATGTGAACCTTTCCATCCGTGAGGTTGGTGCAACGGAGTTTGGTACTAGAACAGAAATGAAGAATTTGAACTCCTTTAAAGCTATTGCAAGAGCCATTGAAAATGAGAGAGAGCGTCAGATTGATTTATTAGAGGCAGGAAAAGAGGTAATCCAGGAAACCAGAAGATGGGATGATACAAAGGAATATTCCTATGCCATGCGTTCCAAAGAGGATGCACAGGATTACCGGTATTTCCCAGACCCGGATCTTGTACCGATTATCATCAGTGATGAGTGGCTAGAGGATATCAGAAGCAGACAGCCGGAGTTCCGTGAAGAGAAAAAAGCCCGTTACCAGGAGGAGTACGGACTTCCGGAATATGATGCAGACATTTTAACCGGAACAAAGAAATTGGCAGACATCTTTGAGGAGACCATTGCTTTGGATGCCAACCCGAAGAAGGTTTCCAACTGGTTAATGGTGGAAACCATGCGATTGTTAAAAGAAAAGGAAATGGAGCCGGAGGATATTGCATTTTCTGCGGCAAACCTTGCCAAGCTGATTAAACTTACGGATTCCCAGGCAATCAATTCCACTGTGGCAAAAGAGGTGTTTGAGAAAATCTTTGCAGAGGACATTGATCCAGACAAGTATGTGGAGGAAAAAGGTCTTAAGACAGTCAATGATGAAGGAGCTCTCAGAGCCACAATTGAAAAAGTCATTGCAGAGAATCCACAGTCTGTGGAGGATTACCGGAATGGTAAGGAAAAGGCAATCGGCTTCTTAGTGGGACAGACCATGAAAGCCATGAAGGGTAAAGCAAATCCTGGTATGGTAAACCAGATATTGAAGGAATTATTATAATAAAATAAAGTATATATCTGTTATTTTGGATTATCATGAAAAATGCGTTTTCAGCCATCAGCATCGGGATGAAAGCGCATTTTCTCCAATGTGGATGGGGCAGGGATTTGCCCATCAGATTTTTGCCTTATATAGAAAAAATCATCCGGAAATAATAATAGTACCCCAGAACATGGACGAAACAGTCAAAAAAATGTATAATCATGTAAAAAACGAGGCAGATGAAAAATGATTCAACATCCAATAGAACCGGTTTATAATGAGAATTCAAAGATATTAATATTGGGCAGTTTCCCTTCGGTAAAGTCCCGTGAGGAGGGATTTTTCTATGGTCATCCACAAAACCGCTTCTGGCGTGTGCTCTCTGCCGTGTGTGGAGTCAAAACACCTGTAACAGTGGAGGAGAAAAAACGGTTTTTACTGGAGCACCACATTGCAGTCTGGGATGTGATACAGTCCTGTGACATTGTGGGCTCTTCGGACAGCAGTATCAAAAATGTTGTGCCCAATGATTTGCATATTATCTTAAATCAGGCTTCCATTCAAAAGATTTTTGTAAATGGGCGAAAAGCAGAACAATTATATAGGCGTTATATTCAGCCGGAGATTGGACGGGAAGCGGTGTGTCTGCCATCTACCAGTCCGGCGAATGCGGCATGGAGCATGGAAAAACTGATTGCAACATGGGGAAAGGAGATGTATGCCGTGCACTTATATCAGAATACGGGAATAAAAAATACAATAGAAAAAGACTGGATATAAAGGAGTGACAGAGATGACGTTAAGGGATTTGGAGATTGGACAGTCAGCACGAATAGAAGTTGTTGGTGGCGAGGGCGCTCTGCGGCAGCATTTTTTGGATATGGGTGTGATTCCGGGCGCAGAAGTGACATTAATGAAATTCGCCCCGATGGGAGATCCCATGGAACTTCGGATTCACGGATATGAGCTGACCCTGCGTCTTGCAGATGCCGAACAGATTGAAGTACAACTGGTTGAACGGAATATAGAAGAGGATATCATAGAGAATAAGAAAGAGGAACGGAGAAAACAGAAGGAACATCCGGGACTGGGTGAAGGCGGGCGTTACCATGTAAAGGAAGATGAGAAGCCGTTGCCGGAGGGAACTACTTTGACTTTTGCACTGGCGGGAAACCAGAACTGTGGAAAGACAACATTGTTTAACCAGCTGACGGGTTCCAACCAGCATGTGGGGAATTTCCCCGGCGTTACCGTGGATCGGAAAAGTGGTCCTATTAAGGGATATTCCAATACACTGGTGACGGATTTGCCGGGTATTTATTCGCTGTCTCCGTATACCAGTGAGGAAATTGTTTCCCGGCAGTTTATTCTGGATGAAAAACCAACCGGCATTATTAATATTGTGGATGCTACGAATATTGAGAGGAATTTGTATCTTACCATGCAGCTGATGGAGCTGGATGTACCAATTGTATTGGCACTCAACATGATGGATGAAATGAGTGGAAATGGTGGTTCTGTACATATTAATGAAATGGAAGGCATGCTGGGTATTCCAGTGGTTCCTATTTCCGCAGCGAAGAATGATGGGATTGACGAACTGGTAAGCCATGCCCTGCATGTTGCCAAATATCAGGAGGCTCCGGGTAGAAATGATTTTTGCGACGAAGATCATAATGGTGGAGCTGTACACCGGTGTCTGCATGGAATTATGCATCTGATTGATGATCATGCAAAGGCAGCAGGGATTCCTGTCCGGTTTGCAGCCACGAAAGTTGTGGAAGGGGATACACGGATTTTAGAAGCGTTGAAGCTGACGCAGAATGAACAGGAAACCTTGGAGCACATCATTACCCAGATGGAAGAGGAACGGGGATTAGACCGTGCAGCAGCAATTGCAGATATGCGGTTTTCTTTTATCAATAAGCTGGTGGAACAGTGTGTTGTGAAACCGAAGGAAAGCAGGGAACGGGAGAGAAGCCGTAGGATTGACAAGTTTCTGACAGGAAAATATACCGCAATTCCTGCGTTTGTGGGTATTATGGCACTGGTTTTCTGGCTGACATTTAATGTCATTGGTGCATGGCTGCAGGGACTTTTGGAAACACTAATCGAATGGCTGACTGTCATCACAGATACCGGACTTACAACATGGCATGTAAATGAAGCACTACATTCTCTAATTATTGATGGTATTTTTAACGGTGTGGGAAGTGTATTGAGTTTTCTTCCGATTATTGTAACATTATTCTTTTTTCTGTCTTTACTGGAAGATACCGGCTATATGGCACGAGTAGCTTTTGTAATGGATAAGCTGCTGCGGAAAATCGGACTTTCCGGAAGAAGTATTGTACCGATGCTGATTGGTTTTGGATGCTCCGTGCCAGGGGTAATGTCAAGCAGGACACTGCCATCTGAGCGGGACAGAAAAATGACAATCATGATGATACCATTTATGAGCTGTACAGCAAAGCTTCCTATTTATGGTTTCTTTATATCGGCATTTTTTCCGAAATATAGCGGGCTTATTATGGTAGGTCTTTATTTTACCGGAATATTAGTGGGAATACTGGTGGCGTTGATAACCAAGAATAGTGTGTTTAAAGGGGAGGCAGTGCCATTTGTAATGGAACTTCCGAATTATCGTCTGCCGGGAGCAAAAAACGTGGCCCAGCTTTTATGGGAGAAGGCAAAGGATTTTTTACAGAGAGCCTTTACTGTTATATTTGTGGCTTCCATTGTAATCTGGTTTTTACAGACATTTGATTTAAGACTGAATATGGTGGCAGATTCCCAAAACAGCATTCTTGCCATAATAGCAGGCTGGATATCACCAATCTTTAAACCACTTGGATTTGGTGATTGGAGAATATCCACTGCGTTAATCACAGGTTTCATGGCAAAGGAAAGTGTGGTATCTACTCTTTCTGTATTGTTTGGAAGTACAGATGCGTTGCTTTCCGCCATCACACCACTGGCAGCTGCAGCATTGCTGGTATTTTGTCTGTTGTATACACCATGTGTGGCGGCTATCGCATCCATTAAACGGGAATTAGGTGGAAAATGGGCTGCCGGGATTGTGATATTGCAGTGTGCAATCGCATGGATATGTGCCCTGATCGTCCGGCTGGTCGGAATGTTGTTTGGGTTCCTGTAAAGAACTTTTTAGATTGAAGAGGTAAGCAACCTTTCCATCTACTTATGCTGATAGTAAAATACTGCAAGCTGGGTACGGTCACGTAGTTGTAATTTTTCCAAAATGGAACTCAGGTAATTACGTACCGTACCCTCACTTAAATAGAGGTGGGATGCAATTTCTTTATTGCTAAATCCCTCTGCTACTAATGTAATAATCTCATATTCTTTTTCTGAAATATCGTATGTGGTATAATCAAAGGTATCAGAAGGTTTCATTAAATCCGGAATCTTTTCCATAATTTCATTACCATATACGTTTTGTCCGGAATGTACAGCTTTCAAGGCAGGTACAATGTTTTCATAATTCTGTTTTACAATATACCCTTTCGCACCTAATTCTAAAGCTTTAATTATATATTCATCATCCACAAAGGTAGTCAGGAACAGCACCTTTGCATCCGGAAAATCCTTTAGTAATTCGGATAAGGCGTCTGTGCCGTTCATTCCTTTCATTCGGATATCCATAAGTAAAACATCCGGTCTGTGTTCTTTATAAAGCGGCAGAGCTTCAGAACCATCATTGCCGATGGCGGCAACGCAGATGGTACCTTCTGCCTCTAATATCATTTTTAAGGACATGCAGACGAGCTGGTCATCGTCAATTAATACAATACGCATATGTGTACCGAACCTTTCTATTTTACTATCTGTATGTAACCCGGATAGAGAATGGTTCTATTATAATATATGTGGAATTATTTGTCCAATTGTTACAGACAAGAACTACAGGGTGTTGTATAACCTGCGTTATTTCTCCTGCGCCTCTCCGTTAATGTATAGAGTATATCCATTGAAATCCACATTCTCCAAAGAGCCTTCAAAAGAAGAAATATAACTGTCCCCGGTCAGTGTCCATGTACAGCTGTCATCAAGACTTACAATGACATTGCCACCTTCCTGTGCTTCATTGATGCTGCCCTCATAACTGCTGTTTTCAGAAAGTGACAGGGATAAAGAAGAGATTTCATCTACAATGACCTTGCCGGTTAAGGTTTGGTTTTTTGCATAGAAATTCATGTCAGCTCCGTTGCTTCCGGATTCACCCCATCCTTTGGAACCATCATTGCCGGAAACCCGGAGAAGGGTATCGTTTGCCAGGGCTAAGGAAACATCACTCAGGGTTATGACGGAAGATGTGTTTGTAGAGTAAATGAGATCACCATTTTCAGTTGTCAGACTGCCGCCGTTCATTGTAAAACTGGCTTCGCCTTCTGCTGCATCACCGGACATACTCTGGTAAATCATAAGTCCATGAAGATTTTCACTTTCATCTTCCTGATAGGTTCCCTGCATATTGCCGGTTACTTCGCAGTTTTCCAGAGTGACAGAATTTTTCCCTTCGATGACAACACCTTCTGAAGCAGTGGCATTTAAAACTGCATCGGATACGGTGATGTCTGCAGTGCAGTAAACGGCAGGGGAGCCGGTTCCATTTGTGGTGTAGGTTCCGCCGGTTACATTCAAAGTACCACCTCCACGGTCGCTGCGGATGGCGGCAGAAGAGTTACCACTGGTTTCAATGCTTAAGTTGGCTGCCTGAATGGACGCACCTCCGGTGACATCAATGCCGCCGGAGTTATCAGCGGAGGTGGTAATACTGGTGTTACTGACAGTGATATTGCTGTCGTTACCATAAGCAAAAATGCCATTGGCACCCTGCCCGTTGGTGGTAATGACAGAATCTGTAATGTTGACAGATGCACCATCTAATGCCAGCAGACCGGCATTCAGTCCATAGAAATCACTGCTTTCTGTATTACTGGATGTACCGCTTTTTTTGATGGAAATGGAGTTTCCGGTATAAACAACAGAACCCTCCACACGGAGGGCATTTTCATCTTCGGTTTCTGAAATATAGGAAACATCCGTTTTTTCAGTATCTTCAGTAATTGTGGTGGCACCGGTTCCTGTGTTTACAGCAGAATCACCATTTGTAGTGCTGCCTGGGGTGTCTCCGTTTGGCATCGTATTGGAAGTGTCTGTTACCGAGATGGATGTAATGGTGTTGTTGTCGCCAAAAGTAATTGTCAGCATAGTGTTTTCTGTAATATCAGAAAGACTGCAGTCTTCCAGTACCGATTCATCTGTAATGGTAAGCGTAAATGTGGTATTACTGCGGTTGTAAAATTGTTTCTGTGATTTGGTGCTGTCAGAAGAGTTGTCTGATGTATTGTCTGTAGCTGCCTGGTTATCGTTTTCATCTGCAGGAAGTTCCGGAGGCGTCTGCCCGTCATTGTTTGCACCTGATGCATCATAAGGGCGGTTGCCTTTGCCCATGCCGTCATCTGTCATTTGTCTGCCGCCCATTCCGCCTGAAAGAGATAGTGTAATGACATTGTCATCCACGGCAGTAACGATACCACTTAATGTTGTATTGCTGAAATCCAGAGGGTTACTGCCGGAACCGGCTAAACTGCTGTTTCCGGATTTTGTGCCACATCCGCTCAAAAGAGAGAGGGAAAGCAGTGTAATCATAATAAGTGCTAAATATTGTTTGTGTGTGTTCATAAACATTCTCCTTTTCTATATTCTCTTAGTATTTCATTAATTGTTATTATAAAAGGGAAAGCTTAAAGTAAAATTGAAAAACTGTGACAGAATTATAAAATGTGAAATGCTTTTATTGCTTAATTTAACATAGATTTAGCATGGAATCGTTTACATTTTGATATTTAAAATGATATAATAAAAAAAACGTATGGAGGAAAGATGCGAAAGTGAAGAGATATAAACAATTTGCATTCTTAGCAGTAATATTACAGGTTGTTTTGATTGTTATTATTGTGGGATTCTTTCAAGTTGATAATATGACGCTTGCAAGAGGCGATGTATATTCTTTTGATCAGGGATGGACTTTATCCTATCCTGATGGGAAGACCGTGCAGATAGAGACACTGCCTTATCATTCCACTTGCAAGGCAGGAGATACTTTGACCATGGAGATTAAAGTGCCGGAACAGTATTACGGGAAAACAATATTTTTTCTGTCGGCAGATAAAGAACTTTTAGTCAGAATGGATGGGAAAGAAATCTATTCCTTTGGAAAAAACGATAAGAGGCTGTTTGGACATACGCCGGGCAGTGTATATAATTTTATTGATATACCGGAGCACTGTGACGAAGGGATTTTACAGATTGAAATGGTATCTGCCTATGACAATTATGCAGCATATCTGTCCAATATGCGGATTGCGGACAGAGACGTTGCAATCTTGCAGATTTTAAAGGAGAATATGTTCAATATTGTCTGTAGTGTTATTCTGTTTTTCACAGGTGCATTGCTCTTGATTTTGGCTTTACTGCAACGTCTCTCTGGAAAAAAAGGTCAGGGAATGCTGTATTTAGGCACCCTTCTTGCATGGGCAGCACTGTATTATGCCATAGAGACCAAAATCCTTCATATTTTGTACGGGAATCAGACGCTGTATTCGGTAATGATTTTTTCTTTTCTTTTGTGTATGCCTATGCTTTTGATTCTTTATTATATGCAGCTGGGGTCTTGTGAAAATAATAAATCTTATCAGATTGTTTTGATTCTTACTTTTTGTAATATAGGGATTCAGATTATATTACAGGTATTAAATATCAAAGATTTTATGGATATGGTATTTTTATCCCATATTCTGATTTTTGTTACGATCTTTGTTGTATTATTTAATTATATGAGTGTGGCAAAAAGAGAGCATGAAAAGACTATCTGGCTGGAGATGTCTGCACTTTTGTTTATGGGAGGAGGCAGTCTTATTGATCTGTGCCGAACATATGCTATTAAAGTAGGAGATTTGGGAAAATTCAGCCGTTATGGAACTACAATTTATGGCTTGCTTATGGTTTTTTTACATATAAGACGGATGGTTCTTAATGCAACAGAGGAAGCGGAGGCAAACAAGCAGTATTTAGAAAATGAAGTAAGCCGGAAAACGAAACAGCTTCAGGATATGTTTGGACAGAGTGTCAATGCACTTAGCAGTGCCGTGGATGCAAAAGACCGCTATACCAATGGTCATTCTAGACGTGTGGCAGGGTATTCCAGGATGCTTGCGGAGAGAATGGGTTTAGACAAAGAGAAACAAAATGAAATTTATTTTGCAGGTCTTTTACATGATGTAGGAAAAATCCGGATTCCGGATGGAATTATTAATAAGGAGGGGAAACTGACTGAGGAAGAGTTTGACTGTATCAAACTGCATCCTGTGGCAGGATACCATATATTAAAAGGAATTTCTGCTTTTTCCATGATTGCAGTGGGAGCCAAGTATCATCATGAGCGCTATGATGGAAAGGGATATCCCAATGGATTAACAGGAGAGAACATACCGCTGGTTGCCCGGATTATTGGTGTGGCAGATGCCTATGATGCTATGACCAGTAACCGCAGTTATCGTGACATACTTCCACAGGAAGTTGTACGGCAGGAAATTGTTAATGGCAAGGGAACCCAGTTTGATCCGCTGGTAGCAGATATTATGCTGGAAATTATAGACGAAGATACAGAATACCGGTTAAGACAAAATGATTTCCATAAAAGGACGATCCTTGTGGTAGATGATGAGATTATGATCCGTAAGATTGTAGAACATGTTATGAAAGAGGAACCGATGTACAGGGTAATTAGCTGTGCTGATGGCAGGGAAGCATTGAATATATTAGAAAAACAGCCGGTTCAGCTTGTTTTGTTAGACATTGAAATGCCGGAGATGGATGGATTTGAGACATTAAAATGTATACGGGAAAAATATAAAATACCGGTTGTTTTCATGACCGGAGACAGGAATCGGGAAACCCTTCAGCGTGCAGAAGAAATGGGTGTGGATGACTATCTGACAAAACCATTTTTACCATTGCAGTTAAGGGAGATTGTTCATAGTGTGCTGGGGAATTAGATACCTGGTAAGCATGGAATTATTTTGGTACAGATACAAAAATCTGGAATCCCTGTTCTGTCTTGATATGGAGGATTCCATGGAGAGAGTCTACCCGCTCTTTCATGTTGGATAGACCGATTCCTGCGGTATCACTGGAAATGGTTTTTGCCATACCATTATCTTCGATCAGTAACTGATAAAATGCAGGATGCTCCTTTACTGTGACATTGACTTTGGTGGCATTGCTGTGTTTTATGGTGTTATTCAGAGCTTCTTTTACAATGGCAAGAAAGCAGTATTTAATTTCTTTTGGGACATTTTTGGAAATATCACAGTCCAGGTTGATGGCACAAAAGGTAAAATTGTCTGTTAAGCTGGAAAGTGCATGCTGCAAATCAATGGATTCATCATGTAAATCGTGTACGCTGCTTCGAATGCTGTTCATAGCAGTATCCAGGGTTTCCTTCAGATTTTCCAAATGTGGTTTTAATGTATCATCCTTGCAGACTGCCAGTAATGCACCAACCTGTAGAATAGAGCGGGAAAGCATATGTCCAACATTATCATGGATTTCCCGGGCTATACGGTTTCTTTCTTTTAATGTGGCAATATATATCTGATCATTCTGGCTTTCCAATAACTGTTGGTTGGTCTGTTTTAATTTCTGTTCCTCCTCTTCATTGGTATCCCGAAGAATATGCAGATTATTTTTCAGTGTATCTCTTTCACGGTTTTGGACAGCAAGGTAGAAGCTTAAGGCTGTCAGGGGAAGGATTGCATAACAGGCATGATCCGGAGATTGAAACAGATAGATAATTGCCGGTAATGCATACAGATATGGCAGTAGAAAATCTTTGTGGTAGAAAAAAATATAGCAGCAAAATGGAAGAAAAACAGAAAGATCTGATACAAAGAAACATAGCAGTAACGAGATGATTCCAAGCCATTGCCGTGTTTTTTTATCTCTGACTACCAGTTCAAAACAGTATACAGAAAATAAAACCAGAATACAGGTAATGTGCAGTGCATCCAGCTTGTCTGTGGGCAGCAGTAACATACACAATATAAAAATAATAAAAGACTCAATACAGGTTGACATAATATTACTTTCTCCGTTTCATATTAAAGAGGATAAAATCTATCATTTATAGTTCTTCAAAAATAAGCTGTTGAATTCAGTATAAGTCATCTTTTCCATAATATCTATATCAAATTCAAAAATGTGACAAATGTCATATGAGTTCCTTACATCTTTCACTATTCATCCCATCGTTTTTCCATTATTATAAATGAAAAGAAAATGATATGCCTTACAAAGGGATTCTTTTGTAGGCTGCTGAAATAATTAGGAGGCGAGAACATGATTGTTAAAATTGAGAACTTAGTCAAAAGGTATGGAGAGCTGGTTGCTCTTGACCATTTTAACCTGTCTATCGAGGAGGGGGAAATCTTTGGTCTGCTTGGTCCAAATGGAAGTGGAAAATCCACTACGATCAACTGTCTGCTGTCTTTATTGGAATATGACAAAGGAACCATTGAAGTATTCGGGAAAGAAATGAAACCAACCAGTTATGATTCCAAGAAGAATATTGGGGTAATCATGCAGAATGTTGCTGTTTTTGATGAACTGACCGTGTATGAAAATATTGATTATTTCTGCGGTTTGTATGTAAAAGATAAGGCAAAGCGAAGAGAACTTGTGGAGGAAGCCATTGACTTTGTAGAACTTTCTGATTACCGCAGATTTTATCCGAAAAAATTATCGGGAGGACTTCTCCGCCGGTTGAATATTGCCTGTGGGATTGCTCATAAGCCAAAGCTGATTATTTTAGATGAGCCGACCGTGGCGGTTGATCCACAAAGCCGGAACAAGATTTTAGAGGGAATCCAGCGATTAAACAAGGAGGGTGCCACCATCATTTATACCACCCATTATATGGAAGAGGTGGAGCAGATTTGTACCCGCATTGCCATAATGGATAAAGGAAAAAATATTGCCATTGGAACAAAGGATGAATTAAAAGGGATGATTGACCTAGGAGAAACCATCAGTGTAGAAATTCTGGAATTGCCGGATGCGGTAATGGAAGAGATCAAAAGTCTTCCTCATGTGATGCAGGTTACTTATGAGAATCATTTATTAAAGGTTCGTTTTTCAAAAGGAAAACACAATCTTATTCGTCTTTTAGACATTTTAAAGGAGTCAGAGATTGGTTTTGGTGGTGTACATTCAGAACTGCCAACTTTAAATGACGTATTTTTGGTAATAACAGGAAAAGAATTGAGAGATTAAGGAGGACGAAAATATGCAGCATTTTTGGTATCGTATAAAAGTAATTCTCCGCTCCCGTTCCGCTATCTTCTGGGCGATGGTGTTTCCTGTGTTTCTTGGACTGGTATTCAAATTTATGTTTGGAAATATTGGACAGCTGGAGCAGTTTTCCGAGGTGCCGGTGGGAATCGTGACAGAGGAAGAAAATGATGAACTGGTTACGGTGATGGAGGAGGTCGAGATTGAGGAAGATCTTCCCATGTTTGAAGTAAAGGAATATGAGGATAAGCAGGATGCGGAGCAGGCATTGAAAAAAGAAACCATACAGGGATATGTGCTGGTAAAGGGAACGGATTATGAACTGGTGGTACGGGATATGAATGAATACAGCTCTCTCATTAAAACTTTCTTAGACCAGTATAAGCAGAATATTTCCCTGATTGAAGATGTGGCAAAGAAGAATCCGCAGGAGATAGGAGCCCTTGTGGAGGAACTCTTTTCAGAAGAATCCATCGGACTGAAAGAAATTCCGTTAAAGGGACAGGATAAAGACCCGTATACCCAGTATTTTTATGCACTGCTTGCCATGGCGTGTCTGATTGCATCCATGGTTGGAACGGAAAATGGATATGAGGTACAGGCAGATTTATCACCTCTTGGTGCAAGGAGAAATGTGGCACCGACACAGAAAATGAAACAGGTGATTACGGATTTTCTTGCAACCTTATTTGTCTACTGCATTATGATGACTTTTGTACTATGTGTGTTTATTTTCGCATATAAACAGGATTTTGGCAGTAATGCAGGTCTGATTCTGTTGGGGACCTGGGTAGGCAGTTTTACCGGTCTTGCGGCAGGAACATTGATTGCAGTTGCCTTCAGGGGAAGCAGAGCAAAGAAAGATGCTATTGGAATTACGTTCTTTATGGGAAGTTCCTTCTTAGGAGGATTGCAGTGGGCCGACATCACCTATGTTTTAGAACAGAATTGTCCAATCATTAACCGTATTAACCCGGCAACTTTGATGGTGAATTCCTTTAAAAGTCTGGCAGTGTTTGGTGATTATCAGCAATACGCAGTAAATCTTATATCGTTATTGGCAATCGGTATGCTGTTTCTGCTCATTAGCATTATGAAGTTAAGGAGGACAAAATATGCAAGTCTTTAAACTATATTTTAAATTGCTGAAATCGTACAAAGGAGTTGTTATTCTATATTTTGTAATCTTTTTGGCAGTTGCATTGGTAATGACGAAAAATCTTGCCTCTGAAGGTGAGGTTGCCATGGATGAAATGAAGCTGGACATCATGATAGTGGATGAAGATAAGAAGACATTCGGTAAAGCTTTAGAGGAGTACTTTGGCCGCCAGCATAATCTTGTAAATATGGAATATGACAAAGAAAAGATCACAGATGCCCTATATTGGAGAAAATTAGATTATGTGTTAGTAATTCCGGAGGGATTTGAAGAAAGCATTTTGTCAGATGAAATAAAAGACATGGAATTGCAGAATATGAAAGTGCCTGGCTATTATGATGCAGTGTATTTTGAGTCGGAATTATCCATGTACACCGCAAAGCTTAAGGGATTGTTAGCAGCAGGTTATTCTGTGGAAGAGGCAGAAAAGCAGATGATAAAGCTGCAGGACGAAAAGACAGATGTGACAATTGCTTCCTTTGTTAATGAGAAACAAAATGATATCTGCACCATCTTTTTTGCCTATGTACCATACTTATTCATTACCCTTGGCATGAATGGAATCGGTCTGATTCTGATTGTCTTTAATGAACAGAAGGTGAAAGACCGTATGGAGTGCAGCTGTACCACCATGAAAGAGAGAATCGCAGGACTTACCGGTGGAATTATAGTGTTTGGATTGATTATGCTGGCAATAGTAGTTGTGGCTGCAGGGATTTTGTCAAAGGGAAGCATATTTACAGATAATCGATTCCCGTATTTCCTTGTGAATATGGCAGCTATGATGTTATTTGGGCTCAGTCTGGGATTTTTTACCGGAACCGTAGCAAAGAATCGGGATGCAGTGAATGGTCTGGTGAATGTGATAAGTCTGACACTCTGCTTTTTGGGTGGTGTGTTTGTGCCACAGGAATTTTTCAGTGAAACAATCTTAAAGGTGGCAAAGTTCTTCCCGACCTATTGGTATGTAGTAACCAATAACAGCATTGGTGCCATGAAAGAATTAACACCAAAACTTACCAGTGATATTGTAACACAGGTGGGACTTGTGGCAGGATATGCCCTGGTAGTGTTTGCAATAACCATCGTAATCATCACCAACAAACGAAAGAGAGTAGCATAAATCCCTGTTTAGTTAATTTAAAGGGGACGCTTTGAAGGGGTGATGCCGGACG